>DAIREN010000057.1:0-16182 GCA_036795535.1 Spirochaetota bacterium | reverse complement strand
CATCCTGAACCGGAGAGTCTGCAATTGATCAATTCCGATGATGCGTTTCCCCGGTCTCCAGTATTTTCTTGCCTGATTGCCAGCCCGATCGGGCCGGGCTACACTTGAAGCGAGACCACCAGCCGGAGTGTACGCGCATGCGGATCATGTGTGCGATCCTGAGCCTGATCCTGACAGGTCTGACCTGTCCCTTCTCTGCCGGTGCGGTTTCCCCGGTGCGGATCAGCGGGTTTCTCTGTCTCGACCCGGATCTGCAGATTCCGCCCGAGGGCCGACGCGTCACAATATCCCTTGAAGACAGGAAGTGGCGTCCTGTCGCCCGCACTGCTCTCGCTGTCCATCCCGGAGATACCAGGATTCCCTGGTCTCTTTCCGTCAGTCAGCCCGATCTGGCTCCGGGCCGCCTGTATCTCGGCTACAGAATCAGCGAAGATACAGGAAGTCACGGGCGGGGCTGGTGGTCACCCGATGGCACCGTGTATGACCAGCGATCAGCGGGACAGATTCTGCTCTCCAACGGAAACGCAAACCAGATCCACCTCTGCATCCTCCGCGGAACAGGGCTGCAGGGCAGACTGTATCTCGATCCGGACAACAGGCCACGCTCCGTCGGCATCCGCTTGATCGACCAAAGCGGGCGCAGCAGGGGAACACGCTGGTACCCGGTTCACCCCGACTCCACCCGAATCGACTGGGCACGGACCTGGCCCCCGCAGAGCGCACCAGAACGGGTCCGGATTCAGATCATCCTCCACGCCCAACACTCGAAGCGGACCTTCTGGGGACGGGGCAAGGGCTTGACAGTGGATCCACACAAAGCCGATGAATACAGCCTCTCCACCCGCAACCGGCTCGTCCTGGAAGATGCCCTTGTCGACTGAAAGGGGCGGAGAGTGAAAAAAATTCTTGCACTCGCCTCCAGGAGGAGGCATACTCTCCCCAGCACACGCGCCGGGCGTTCCTTTCTCTCGGGACAGGACGCACAAGAGAGGCGCGTATTTTTTTGTCCGGAGTCCTGGCATGACTGTCCCATACGGCAAAGGCTGGCTCTCGGTCGATGACCAGATCGAGCTGCTCGCCTTGCGCGGCCTCACCATCGACGACCATTCGGGAGCCCGGGAATTTTTCAGCCATGTCAATTTCAACCGTTTTGACAATTATTGCCGCTCCTTCGAATCAAAACGTCACGTCTTTCTCCCGGGAACCAGTTTTTCCGATGTCATGGCCCTCTATGATTTTGACGGTTCCCTGCGCGAGCTGCTTTCCCGTGCCATCCGGGTCTTCGAGATCGATCTGCGCACGATCATCGCTTCGGCCTGGGGCTCGCGCCATGGAGCCTTCGGGCACCGCAACCGCAACAACTTTTTCAGGTCGTTTGCCCACGCCGACTGGCTGACCGGTCTCCAGGGGGAAACCATCCGTTCGCGCGAGTTCTTTGTCAAACACTACCGCGAAACCTATCAGGAGTATCCAGATCTTCCCGTCTGGATGGCCGTCGAGATCATGCCCATGCGCTGGCTCTCGGCCATGTTTTCCGGGATGAAACGCCCGGACCAGGAGCCAATCCTTGCGCGGTACGAAGTATCACCCGTGATCCTCGCAAGCTGGCTGCACCACCTGACCTACGTCTTCAACCTGACAACGCACCATGCCCGGATCTGGGACCGGCTCTGGTCGATCAGTCCCAAGCTCCCCCGCGCCTTTGACTGGATGCCGCCCTCCCTCCCCGCCGGAAACCGGTTGTTCTCGACCCTCCTCATCCTCTCGCATCTTTTGTCGCGTTGCCCCCGCCAACGGGCCATGACCGCACTCTGGCGGGCATCCATCGAATCCCATATCGATACAATCCCCCCGGTCCCGGATGCGTTGTTCCGGATGGGCCTCCCCGAAGACTGGAAAAACCATCCCGAATGGATTGCCCCATGAAACGATTCGCACGCGTTGCTTCCTGCTGCCTGATTCTCCTCTCCTGCACGGGCGGACCGGCCCCAAAAAGCCGGGTCCCGCTCATCCTGCCCGGACTGATACTCCCCTCGGGCACACTCCCCTCGCCCGACCTGACCAGATCCGGTATCCCCGCTCGGGTGATCGATCTCGCGATGGACGCCGTCTACACCCCGGGCCCTGTCAGGGTCAACGCCGTGCACCATGTCACGATCCCTGTCATGGACCACCCCTCGCAAATCCTTCTCTCGATTTCCGCCTCGGGCCAGACCGGAGCCGGAGTCTTCCGCCACAAAAACAGCATCGACCGCTACCTCGGACTCTCCTTCACACTCAGCAATGCCGCCCCTCTCACCCTCACAACGGTCTTCAGGATCCTCGTACTCCCGCTTGACTATTCATCTTATTTGGTGAACAACCCCGGGCTAGGGAACAGACCGGATGAAACGGAATGGAGTATGCCTTCGCAATATATTGAATCCGATCATCCTTTGATTGTTGCGATTGCCGGGGAGATGCGCAGACAGACGTCCGCCCCCCTCGCACTTGCCCGCCAAGCCTGGGCCTGGCCGTCCCGCCATCTCAGGTTCGCACCACAGACACAGGCCAGAGGAGCCGTCTACGCCGCACAACACAAAACCGGGGACTGCACGGAATACGCTGCCCTGACCACCGCCATCTGCAGGGCAACGGGCATCCCTGCCCGCATGACCGCCGTCTTTACACTTGGGGATGCCAGGGAACGCACGTTCGCCCTGCCCAATCACAGTGCGATTGAGGCCTTCCTCCCTGACAGACAAGGGAACGGACTCTGGCTCCCCCTTGACCCCAACCTCAGTCTGGGCCGAATGGATTCGATACACGGCTTCGGCAAGACCGCCAACACGGTCATCCGCTTCAGTCGGGAGGGATCATGGACCTGGGGAAACTCGATTCCGAAACACATCCGCCAGCAAGCCGGTTTCGGGGTCTCGGTCAGATGGACAGCCCGCGTCATTGACGAGGGACAGGCAGGGGCACTCTTTTCCCGCTATCAACGCTGACTGTCAAGCCATCGCTCCGGAAAAACACGCTCCTTGATCGAAGCACCGCACAGGACCGTGACCGGTATGAAGGAATCCGCAAGAGCAGCCAGGTCCCGGACCTCCCGCGCCGCTGCCGGATACCATCCGTCCAGCCCCGCCCCCTCGATGATCAGCATGCGCCGTGCCGTCACCGCCCGGGACCGGTCCGGGCCCGGCGTGTCCGCTGCCAGAATCCTGCGGACCGGAGTCTGTTCCCCGAGAAAAGAACCTTGATACACCAGGAATTCGAACGGGAGATCGGCCGCATCCTGATCGGTGCAGATCTTCCAGAACGTCTCGAAGATATCCTGGGGAGCGATAGGCCATTGCCAGATCATTCCCGGAACGCCTTTCTGTTGGACAGATCAGTACAGGAATTTGCGGAATTTTACCGGAATTTCTTTACCCAATACGGTATACTTGATCTACCCGGATTCCTCGCTTGTGAATTTTTGCAGACGTATTCGTTTCCGGCACAACAACCCTTGGAGGGGTACATGAAAATCTTGCTCGGATGTATGCTTGTCTTGTTGTTTTTCACCGGCTGCGGAGATGATGAAGTAGATCCGTCACAGCCGGTCACCGTCAGACTGTATAGTGAACCGGCACTTGACGGGCTGGTGACCTCGGATGGACGGATTGATACCACAGCGGCCGTGGTCAGTATCGGAGACGATGCCTCCGACAAAATTCTGCGGGCCATCCTCAGCTTCAACGTCAGCAGCATCCCGTCCGGAAGCACCATCTACTCGGCGACGCTGCATGTCTATCAAACCAATGGATCAAGCGGAAACAGCTACGGAACCAACAACCTGGATGCCGTCTTTGTAGATTGTATCAGCTTCACGACGTTTTCCGCCCAACTCTACGAACCGACTTCGGTCGTCACAGCCAATTTTGCCACGCTTTCCACAAATTTTGTTCCAAATTCCTGGCAGAGCGTAAATGCAACCACCTGTCTCAGAGACGAACTCGAACAGCGCAGGACGGGCCGGCTTCAGTTCAAGCTCTACCACCACATCGAAAAAGACAATGATTCGACAGAAGACAGTGACGCCTGGGTGATGGGGGATGCCGTCACCAACAGGCCTTGTCTGGTGGTCACCTATACACGACCCTGACGAATTTCGCGCAATCCCGGTTTTTCCGTTTTTCGTTGACAGCTACCCCCTTTTGGAAGAGTGTGTCCAGAAGGGGTGTTTTCAGCACAAAACTTACTGTGACACACATGCCCCATGTAAACGAAAGGAATTGACAATGAAAGCTCCGTGGATTACCAGTCTTGTTGCACTTGTTTCCCTTCTGTCCCTGCAGGCCTGCAGCGTTGCCCCCGAAATAACCGGGACTGCAGACGATGAATTCTTGCCCGCTCGGGCTGCCGTTTTCACCGAAAATTTCTCCCTCCCCCAGTCCGTCCGGGACTATTACCGGAGTGCATACGGGAAGTCAGGCAGTGCACTCAAGACCGCCCTGCGAAGCATCATCTCCGCCGGATACGTCGACAAGGGCTACAGCGGCCTCTGGACAACGTACAAGACATCCGATGTTACCCCTGCCGGAAAAATCTGGGACCTATACTCAAGTACATCCCTCAACGGAACAGGCACCACAGCCTCCTACTGGTATACCCCGGTCACCTCGCAGTGCGGGACATACTCAGCCGAGGGCAGCTGCTATAACCGCGAACACATGATTCCTCAAAGCACCTTCGGCGAAAAGGCCCCCATGGTCAGCGATGCTCATCATGTCACGGCAACCGACGGCAAGGTCAACGGCATGCGCTCCAACTACCCGCACGGAAACGTGGCCACGGCAAGCTGGACCTCGAAAAACGGGGGGAAACTCGGCAGCGGAACATCCGCCCAGGGATATACCGGGACATGCTTCGAGCCCCGTTCGGATGCCAAGGGCGACATCGCCCGGATTTATTTCTACTTCTGCGTCCGCTATTACGGAAACACCAGCTGCACTGCCTGGGCCTCAATGAATGCCGGCGCAAAACTCAAGAGCTGGGCCCAGACCCTCTACCGCTCATGGGCCTCGGCAGACCCGGTCAGCCAAAAGGAGCGCACGCGCAACAATGCGATTTTCTCGATCCAGAAAAATCGCAATCCCTTTGTTGATTACCCCGAACTCGCAACCATGATCGATTTCGTCAACTGACCCCTTCCCGGGATCAAAGAACAGACGGGTCGTGCCGCACTCCGGTACGGCCCGTTTTTCATTTGAGGAGATGCTTTCTCTCCCCTGTTTACATCTCCAATAACAATCACGGAAATCTGCTGTATACCGGGTATCATGTCTCAGGGGAGGTGCCTGTATACAGATCCATCCCGACCCTCGCACAGAGGGCTCTTATGGATACAAAAAACCGCCCGAGGAATTGACTATTTTTCCGATTGCGGAATCTTTGTCCAATATTCGCGGGACAAAGATTCCCGTACCGTTATCAACGCCACCCCCAAAAAAACATGGGTTGCGTCCCACCACGACTTGTTGATATCTTTATTACGCATGCTTGCCATCTTTCAGCTGTTCCCGGTGATGATCAGGAGTACAAAAGAGGGAAACGATGAAAATTGATCTGACAACTCTGGCTATTTTTCAGGGGATAATTTTTTTGGCAGAAGGAGCCCTGTTTGCATACCAGTCAAGAGCGCACCCGGTCAGCCGGGCTGTCAAGTACTGGCTAACCGGCTCGTTTTTACTGGGGGCCGGCATGCTCTCCATGATGTTCGTATCATACGACAACCTGAAGGTACTGGCTCTTCCGTCCAATGCCTTGCTCATTGCCGGACTGCTTTTCCTCTATGCCGGCATACGCCGTCTCTACAACCTCGCCTCGGCACGCTGGGTCCTCACGGGATTTTTCATTTTCTGGTCGATTCTCTATTACTGGCTGATGTTCGGCCCGAATGATCTGGCGGCAAGAACACTCGTGATTCATCTGGGAATATTTTCCATCGCCCTGGCATCCGGACTGACCATCCTCCGGCATCGCGAAAAAAAACTGGCGACACCCGAAACACTTTCAGCCTGGATCTTTCTGGGCTATGCCGCGTTCTCCCTGTGTATCCTGACAATCATCATGCCTGACGACAATACCTATTCCTCGCAGCATACCGGACTTGTGGTCGCCTTCATGTACCCGGCCTTTTTTTCAATCCTCTGGACCTTCGGTTTGAGCGGGATTCTCAGCCACCGGAGGAACCTTTCACTGGCCGGACGGGCCCCCGTCCCCCTCTCGTCCGTCAATCTTTCATCCCGGGAAAACGAAATCGCCATCCTCCTCCTGCAGGGACTTTCGTACGACGAAATCGCCTGCCGCTCCTGTATCTCCAAAAACACGGTCAAAACACATGCCAAAAATATCTATGCAAAATTCGATGTCAATAACCGTGTCGAGTTGATGCGGCACATTGCTCCGGATGCCGTCGAGCCGGCCCGGCCCGCCAAACCGCTTTTGGTCTCCCGTACGGACCGTGACCGCTCGGACGAGTTTTGACCAACAGCGCACGGATCCGACCTTCTGATTCCGTGCCTGCAGGTCAGGATTCCCCGCGCGCAGGTTCTGTCGAACACAGCCTGTCCGCAGGCTTCAATCCCTTGCGGTGTTTTTTTGGTGAACAACCTTGGGCCACAAACGGGCTGTTCTTGTCCCTGAATCGCTGCCATCAGCGATGAACCGTTGACAAAAGATGGCACACGGCATTTCCCGGACCAGACAGAACGATCCGTTCTCAGTTTTCCCTGAAAACCCCTTTCAAGGAACTCAAGCCGAGATAGACTATCCGCTGTTCGACGTTCCCGAGATCCTCCTCGTCCCCATACACGATAAAACCGGCAAAACGCAGCCCCTGCATCTCTCCTCCGGCAACACGGGAAAAGTCCGGGTTGACCCAGATCAGTTCTCTCCAGTTGTTGAATCGAATCCGCCCCATGAACAACTCGTATTCCCGGCCTGTCGCATCCGCAACAAGAAGGGATATGCCAAGATTGGTGTTTCTTCCTTTTACCCAGACTGAACAGGATCTGAGACGGACAAGATCGCCGTGCAGGACCGTCTCACGGGATGGACGGATGATGTACCAGGAAGGCCGCTTGGCATTGGGAAACGGCAATGTCAAGCCGAGAACCCTGGCTTGCCGGCCCGGATCATATGACTTGTCACCAATATGCTGAAAAAGAGTTTTCAGCAAAGGGGAGTCTATGTATCTCTGCCGGATCAGATTTGTTCGCACCTGGATATCGGCGGCCCCATACTGGATGCTCCAGGCCGTGACATCCCGATACTCGAAAAGTGGAAGTGTACGGGATGGAAGCTCCCCTGAGGAGAGGCTTCCCGCAAGTATGACGGTACAAAAAACCACCAGACATTTCATGGACGACCTCCATTCAGCTGAAGAATGACACCGGCCGCCGTCAGACAGACACTCCGCGATGGATGATCCAGACAGGGAACCAGTTGCGCAATATGCTCCTTGTCCCCGGTCTTTCCATACATTTCAAGGATCATAATCCTTTCGGCAAGTGTCGTCTCCGCTTTTTGCAACATCCCGACAACATCGTTGGGAAGGGTTTTCAATCGCCATCCCATGATCTCCTGCAACCCGACAAGCCGGATCTCTGCAGAAGGACTCTGAATGAACGAGTGCACGATATTCCGTTGTGATGGTGAATCCGGTGAATCGACAACAAGACCGGCGACAAGCCGTTGCAGGGTATCCGGAAGTTGTTCATAATCACAAAAAAATGCATCGACATGGTTTTGCCGGGCAGCGCCCGCATAGAGATGGGCCAGGGCGTCAAGAATCCGGAACCACAGGCTGGAGTCCTTGGCATACTGAACATCATAGACAGGCTGGTGTACAGTTTTTTTCACCCTTGCCCTGTCCGTCGCGGGCAGATCCGGATATTTGTCCGTCATGATTCGTTCGCCATCCAGAGTATACAGAGCACTGGCATACCCCTCAAATTTGGATGAGTATACTTCCCTCGTCACGCCATGCCTGTACAACAAGGCTTGATACAGAATGTTCTCCCAGTAATGGAAATAATCCGGCCTTGGATTCCGGTATTCATACACCAGACCAACCAGCATTTTGAGTTCGATGAGCAACTCCGCGCAAGGAAGCCTGTTTTCAAGGGCCCAAGTCAACAACGCATTCATTCTTTGAATACCCTTGATGGTATGAACCATTCTCCTGTAAGCCTTGAGATAGCGGTGTTCGGATGTTTTTGCATACATCGCCAGGAGATACATGGCCCTCAAAACCGACAGGTTCCCCTGATCCATCTGCGTGGAAAACCTGTAGAAAGGCTTGTGAAACAGGGTGCTCTTTTCATATCCCACGAGCCCGAAGAGTTTGAAGCTGTCAAAATATTTGAAGACGTACTCCTGGTTTTCCAGAAGAATCTTCATGGTCGCTTGAGGATCCATGCGATAGAGGCTCGCAAGGCACTCATACTTCCAATACTCGAAGCCGGGTTCCCGGCACATCGCTTGCTGCCCGGCCAGGAAGAGATCGCTCAGCGTCCGGAAGTATTTTTTCTGTCCGGTCAGGGGAAGCATCCGGATCGCAATCCGTTTGTCGGACAGATCCCGGCTCTTGAGCCCGTGCTCCAGAATTTCCCGGCAACGCTCCTGGAGCGAAGCGCCAATCTGGACAGGAATCCAGACCAAAAGCAGAATGAATAGCAGTTTTTTCATCACCACTCCCTGATAATGTGATCCCGATCAATCTCGGCGTTATGCCTGTCAATCTCGGCACACAAATACCGGATATCGATGCTGACCGGCAGACTGCCTCCCGGCAACGGGTCAATCTCGAAACCTGTCACCCATATCCCGAGACGCCGGGAGACGTGTGCGAGCGGATCCTCGTGCGCGATCCAGGGATGGACTCTGAAAGACAATCTGGTGAAATGCTCAAGCGTACCGAGACTCCGAGAGTGATGAACATCAAAATCAATCCCGTAGATATCCGTGCAATTCAGCGTCAAGGCATCAATACTCCCCGGTCGATCCTGCTGGTACCAGCAAAAGAGTCCAAGGGTTGTATATGGAATGTGCACCGGATCCTTGAATCGGACAAGGATCCGCTCCTGGACGAGTTTTTTCCCGGGATGTGGCGCAACTGTGAGCCGCATCCCGGTCAGCATGTGACGGTTTTCCCGCAGGTCCCGAATGATGGCTGTCAGAAACCGGTTGGTCGCGGTGATGTGGTGCCGGGAGATCTGGAGCGTGACCTTGTTGCCACCAGCGTGCTTGATGATATAATCGCCGGTTTGCTTGAACTCTTCAACGATGATGCCTTCGGTTGCATCCTCTTCTTTCGAGCCGTCAGCCCCGTCCAGAGCGGGTGCGAGCACTGTCCGGGAATGGATTTGATGGATTCCCAAAACGACAAAACAGATCAAGAACAAGATTCTCATTGCACGTCCCTTGCCGAGTGAATTACCAGGAGGTCAAAATAGAGATACAAGACGGTGTCCGATATCCATGGTGCAATCCGGATCTCAAAGCCGTCAAACCAGGCCGCCCCATCGTAAAATGACTCAAACAGCGGAATCATCATCCTGCGCCAACCATTATACCGGCAATAGGTCCCTCTTGTCGGCAACCTGGACTTGTCGACATCAAGAATTACGGGATAGAGCACAAAGTCGTGTTTGTCTTTTTGCAAGTAAAAATTCAATGAGCGAACATTCTCGATCCTGACCGGTTGCCTTGGTCGGATGCGGAGTATCCGTTCACCCGGGCTCGTAATGATATCTTTGATCCCGAGAACATAGTTTTGACGGGGTGAAACAGCCCTGGACGCCGGACTGAGGTCCCGTGCAAACATCGTTGCATATTTTTCAATCCTTTTTCTCGCTTCCACGGTATTTTCGATGCGCTGGATGATCAGAGTGTTTGTCCGACCTTGTGCTACAACACTCCCCGTCCACTGGACCGGTTGCTCAAAATCATCTATCAAGACATAATAGTATTCTTCTTCCGCAGTTTCCCGGGAACCTGCAACAAAAATCGGTACAAACCAGACAATCAAGAATCCGAAAATTGTTCTACACCACATAGGAACCTCTCCATCCCGAATGGTCATGGCACAACAGCCACAAGGCATTTTCAGTATAGCCTTGGCTGCCTTCTATCCAAAGCGAATAATTCACAAGAATCTGCCATAGAATTCATCTTCCACCCCGCGCCCCCAAAACAACCAGGCAGTTCACAATCGTGGGCAAGGAGTACAGAGGAACACAGCCAGACCGAACTGTGCCCGCTACCCCGCCGTTGCCGCGTCATCCATTGGCTGACGTCCCACAAGAACGGCACCGACATCGGCAGACCCGTGCCAGCAGAGATATCCATACACTGGCGATGAACAAAGACCCTGCATGCCGGTTCACGATCCGTACGCAGCACTGCAGCAGCAAAAGTCCCCGACCGACATCCCGTTCACATCCGGCGGGCCACCCGGAGACCATAATTGTTTCCACCACCATAGGGGAAATTGCTACCACGCTTGCCGGCAACAATGGAACTGGCATCCGAATTGAAATGCCCCCCCTCCGGACACGTTCACCACCGCTTGATGGACCGCGATAATCGGTCTGTCCCGTACCGGGCCAGGTACCAGACCAGTCCCAGCACCACTCCTCCACATTACCGCTCAGGTCATGGATCCCGAGCGCGTTGGCGTTCCTCCCTCCCACCGGCCTGGTGACACCACCCGCATTGTCAAGATACCAGGCCACCAGGGCTGTCTCTGCAGCATTGTTCCAGTCCGCCGCCGCTCCGGATGCATAATTGTAGGCTGCCCCGTAACTCGCGGCATACTGCCACTCACCCTCGGTTGGCAAGCGGTAGCCGTCAGCATCCCACTTGACATAGGGATAATCAAAACTGCCCGGAGTCATGTCAATACTCATTTCGTACACAACAGTCGTCGAGTTTTTAATGGGAGTCAGCATCGCGACATCGCTGCAATAGACAGGTGTCAGGCCGCTCATCTGGCTGTATGCGTTACACCAGACAATCGCATCCCTCCAGTTTATTGACGAAACAGGCTCGAAGCGGTCTTCCGTCGGAGCGGCCCCATAGACACCGTTGTGACCCTCACTGCCATCACTGCTCAAGAGATAGCCATTGGCCAGAGCCCACTGCCGGACCGCATACCAGAGTTCATACGTGACTTCATATCGCCCCAGCCTGAATCCCTGAATTGTATGGATAAACGAAGATGGAGCGACTTCTGTGTCCTGCTGGGTCCACGTTCCGCCCGCAACACTGACCAGTTCCCTCCAGGCGATCCCCGCCAGGGGATCCACGCTGCTGGACGAACTCGAAAGCGAAGAAGCACTGGATGCTTCTGAAGATGCAGACTCAACAGAGGACGAACTCGACATCGAAACGCCTGTCGAACCGGCCTCACTCGACATCGAAGCTGATGTGGAGGCCTGATCACTCGAGGATGTGGAAGCAGACGATGAAACTGTTGTTCCGGGTGCTGATTCTTCCATCAGGTGAGCCAGCAAACTCCATCCATTGGCCGCAGCGTACATGCCCAGGCTCCCGGACGGGACAATGATCCGTGTCAGACTGCTGCAACCCACAAAAACACTGTCAGGGGCAAGCCCACCCCTGCAATCAGCCCGGGTCCGCCCCGGATTGCCGAGTCGGAGGTCCCCCACACCAAGGGAGACCCGCCGGTGCTCTCATGCAACAGAGACCACTGCACACCGGCCATCAGGTAAGGATCCAAAACCGGGCTTGCACACGGGAACCAACGCAGCATTGCGGAAAAACCATACTGTGTTGCATCCACTGGCTCAAGTCCGACCGTGCCAACATCAAAACGAAGCTGACTGGCCAGCCAGGCACCCGCAATCTGCATGGAAAGTCCGATACTGAAACTTGCCCCGGGTTGCTCCATTGGAACCAGCCCAGGAACCCACAAACCACCAGCCAACTCCAATGCCAATCCCGATGGTTCCGACTCGAGCACTTCACGATATTCTTTTCCCCGGGTGATCTCTTCTGCCCGTCTTGAAACAAGCGTGTAAAAACCATACTCATAATGAACAATAAAGCGGCTGGTCAACAATTCCGAACCACGGATAACATCATCAATCCGTTGTCCCTTGCGCCAATCCCGTTGCAAAAGAATCTGCCGCAAATCAGCACTAGTGATCAAAACAATTGCAGAACGATCACCGGTGACCTCACGCATCCATTGGAGGATGGGCACACTCGTCCGATCTCCATCAGCAGACATTGTCCTGTCCGCAAGACCAGGATCCTTCGCAACCGCTGAAGCCGGGTACAAGAACAGGACACAAACCAAACACACCCACACCAACATGATCGGTACACGGCTTACCGCATTCAGGAACGCCACCCGATCATGCATATCGCTACCCTCATATTATGGAATATTGATACATTCTATAGCCCCGAAACAGAATCATCAAAATAATTCTGTAATGAGTACCCGATGACCTGAACAAACCGCATGTGCACACACGCCAACCTGGGGATACAAGTGGCGCTCGTATCCCGAGATTGCACCTTTTTTCAGCATTGCGGTTCTGTATTCTCATTGTCAATCCCGTTTTCATCAATCCCGACGTCGCCAACCCATGAATTACCGCTCATGGACCTCCCGCGTCCGCAGAACAAGACTGTATCTTTTTCGTCATTTGCTATATAATGAATATGTGTTCAGTTTACAGGGTTTGTCGCCTGACTACTTCTTTCAGCCAGATCTCCGCATCCCCATGAAAGAAGGAGTGCCCATGTCCACATTCATTGCCCCCCATCCGCTGGCACCGGTCGTCGATGTCGATCCGGCATTGTGTGTCAACTGTCACGCCTGCATCGCAGCCTGTCCCGTCAAGCACTGCAACAACGGGGCCGGCGATCATGTCACCATTGACCACAACACCTGCATCGGGTGCGGTCAATGCATCGATGCGTGCCATCACAAGGCCCGCAGGGCCCGGGATGATGCGGACCGGTTTTTCAGGGATCTTGAAGAGGGAAAAAAGATGGTGGCCTTTGTCGCACCGGCTGTCGCCGCCGTCTTTCCCGACAACTGGCTCCGCCTGAATGGATGGCTCCGGAGCATCGGTCTGGCGGCCGTCTTTGACGTCAGTTTTGGGGCCGAACTGACTGTCAAAAGCTATCTCGAGCATATCGCTGCAAACAATCCCAAGGCAGTCATAGCCCAACCCTGCCCGGCGCTCGTATCCTGGATTGAACTCTACAAGCCGGAACTCATCCCGTATCTCGCGCCGGCAGACAGCCCGATGCTGCACACCATGCGCATGGTACGGAAATACCATGACCAGTACAGAAATCACGCCTTTGTCGTCATCAGCCCCTGTGCTGCCAAGCGGAGGGAGTTCGACGAAACAGGGATCGGGGACTACAATCTCACCTTCAACTCGATTCTGGCCAGATTCGCAAGCCGGGAGAAAATAATCGCAGACTGGCCTGAATCCGGCTATGACAATCCCCCTGCCGAGCGCGCTGTCCTCTTTTCTTCCCCGGGCGGCCTGCTCGAAACCGCACGACGATGGAATCCCGATATCCACACCATTTCCAGAAAAATCGAAGGTCCGCACTGCATCTACCATTATCTTGAAAACCTCCCGCAATCCATCGCTGACGGGGACAATCCCCTCCTGATTGATTGCCTCAACTGCGAGTTCGGGTGCAATGGCGGACCGGGAACCCCGAACCGGAACGCTTCCCAGGACAGGATTGAAGCTGCAGTCACCAGACGGGCCAGATCCGAACGGGAGTACTTTACCAAAAAGTATGGCGCCAAATCGATTCCAAAGCTGCAACGGGCAGTCCGCTCGATCGTGGAATCACGTTGGGAGGAGGGGCTCTATAAACGCGCATACGTCGACCGGAGCCGCAACGTCTTCTGGAAAATGCCTTCCGAGTCGGAGCGCAAGCGCATTTTCGAACTGCTGGAAAAATTTCCTGATGAACAGCATCTGGACTGTGGAAGTTGCGGGTATGGAAGCTGCGACAAGATGGCCATCGCGGTATTCAACAACCTCAACCGTCCTGAAAACTGCCGTCTCTACAAACAACGCCGGGCAGCACGGGCGGTTTCGGACAGTTTTGACAGTGTAGCCGGACTCGTTGCCCATTCCGAAAAGCTGCAAGAAGCCATCCACCAGCTTTCTTCGATGGTCAACGAGATACAGCACAGCGCGGACATTGCAATGCAGGATGCCGATACACAGGACAAATCCAGCACGCTTGTCTCCCGTTCAATCGATTCCCTCATCTCCGCAGGCAATGCCATTTCAGACTTCTCTTCCTCCATCGCACGGATCGCTTCACAGACAAAACTCCTTGCCTTGAATGCCTCAATCGAAGCCGCGCAGGCCGGGGATGCCGGACGCGGGTTTGCAGTTGTTGCCGGATCGGTCAAGGATCTTGCCCGGGCTTCCGCAAATGCGGCCACCGAAATCTGCCAGCGTGTGGGCGAAATCCAGAAGGATGCGGCACAGGCAGCCGGCTATCTGCACGAATTTTCCGAAAAAATGGCCGATATCCATTCGTCACAATCACAGATCGCCAGTCTGGTCAGAGAGCAGGTATCCGCCCTGCGGGAGATGGGAGAACATGCCAGGATGATCGCCCGTGAAGCGCAAACCAACAGCCAGCGCCTCTCCAGTCTGCTCCAGTCCGCGACCGTGTCCGAAGAGAGTTGAACCAGCCAGGACCGCACGACCCAGAAAACCTGAGGAGCAGCGGACGTCCAGTTTGTCTGTCTTCCGGTTATTTGTGGAATGCAAAAAGAGAGACAGGATCTGTCTCTGACAGGCCCTATCGACCGACAAAGCGGGAGAGTGCGTCGAGATAGACCCAGATTGAGACACCGGCGGTGAGCAGTGTGAGCGGTTTCCAGGGCGGAGAACACCAGGCGGCAATCCGCAGGGGAACAATCCCGCTGACAAACATGGAGACGAAAATGAAGTCCGCATCCGGTGACATTCTCCAGTTGGCATAGACCCGCTCCAGGATTTCGACCAACATGATCTGCCAGACGAGAAGTGCCGCCGCCGCGGAGACCGGGAGCACAAGTCTCCGGAGAAAGACGGTGAACCAAAGCGGTTGTGCAATATCCTCGTAGCTGATGAGCCTTCGTTCTTCAGAGGACTGCTCCCGGCGCCGCTGGACAAACTCGGCAATGCTGCTATTGGCGCGACTGTCGATCATGATCCTGATCGGGATCGTGGCAAACAAGAGGAGGATCATCATGATGAACGAAAGCAGCCCGGCCAGCCAGCCAGCAAGAGTTCCGATCCCGATCGCGGTCGGAATGGCAATCACCGCAGCCATCACACCGGGCACATACAGGACGTAGCGCAATTCTGGATGATTCTCTCGGGGAAAGCCTGCATAGATCCCCCAGAAGATCGGCCATGCCGGCACAAGAAAGATCAGCATTCGTCCGGTCTCGCCAAGCTCTGGAAATGGCTCGAGCCTGAAAGCGGCAAAAACGAGCAAAGGGACAAGATAACAGCTCGTTATCCCGAGAAAAAAAACTGTTTTGAGCAGGCCACGGGCAAAGCCGGACTCACTGGACTCCAGAAAACGTCGATAGATCTGGCCCATATAGATCGTCACAACCAGGCTGACCGCGGATGTCACGACGAGAAATCCTTCGGGGAGCAGGACTGCCGAATATCCGCCCCCGGGGGGAACGAGCACACCAAAAAACAGCGTCGGAAAGGCTGCCACCATCAGGTCAAAGGCCAGATCTCCCGGATCGATCCATTTTTTCACAATGTCGGCGATTCTTCCCATGCACACCTCCTTGCAGGCTCTGCCCAGGTTCCAGCATAGCACGGAGCTCAGGAAATCGTATGGTCAGTCCTGATGGAAGCAGGCTTCTCCTGGACACAGGATCATATTGTCTCCGGCCTGCCTTCGTGCAGCATAATATGGATGTAACCGGAAACACCCGCATTCCGGAGACAGTCAATGCTGCAGCATTCCGGAAATACCTGCCCCCATCAAAACTCGCAGAGGGGCAGCCGGAACCGGAATCCATCCGGGCTTGGCCTCAATCCCGTCCAAGGGCCCGACGGATCTTCTTTGCCAACTGTTCCGCTGAAGCCTTGTCGTCGAAAAACTCGCCAT
>DAIREN010000056.1:0-16448 GCA_036795535.1 Spirochaetota bacterium | reverse complement strand
CCAGTTTGAGGGAAGGATAGCGCGGTCCGACTTCCCAGATGGTCGTGGCACCGGTAACCGGACTCGCGGAATGACTGAAGACGAGAAAGCGCTTGCCGGGTGCAAGCTGGAGGAGGACGACATCCCGGTTGGCCATAAAATGCTGTTCGGCACCGGCAATCTGCGGCATCGGGTTGCCCTGATCATTGGCCGGTTGCCGTATCCGTTGATAACGCCTTGTTGTCATATTGTAAAACGGTATGCCACCGTTGTTGTTGAGCAATTGAAGCTGATCTTTCAATGCAATATCATGATCTGGCGCTTTCAAGGCCGCGATATTGGCCGGATCACTGGCCAGAAAATCCAGATTGGTGGGCGGGTTCGCCCCTGACACAACCGTTGCCAGTGCCAGCAACAGCAGTATGATGAACAGCCTCAAGCCTGTCATAGTCTTCCTCCTCGCCGGCGAGAATTCGCAGGTATGGAGGAGGATACACCCGGGACGTGGTTTTGTCAGCAAGCGGGAATCATTTTTCGCGGGGTGTGGCAAACCCGTCACGGTGAGACAAGTACCATTCGATGATCTGGCAGAGTTGTTCGAGCATGTGCAAGGCCGCAGCAGTATCTGGCGTCGCATTGTCCTGATGGTGTGAACCGGTATTCCCGATCTCCTTGACATACCGGATATAGGTAAAGATCTTTCTGTCGATTTTTTTGCTGAACTGGTGGTCAGTGATCATTTCTTCAAGGCATTCAGTCTTTTCCAACTTTTTTGAATCCGGGTTGTGGATTCTGTAGAGTTCCTTGATAATCCTTTCCAGTATTTGTCGCCCTGGGTTGAATGTCAATTTTGGGTCCTTGATCACATTATCCAATATGCTCTGCAGATTGTTTTCTTCGAATTTCTTCTGCAAATCCGCAACAATCTTTTCGAGCTTGCGCAGCCGCAATTCATCAATACTGAAATCATCAGCGGGAGTGCTTTCGGTCATTGCATACCGCCCGCTTTCGGGATCAATGCCTGAGCACGCGAGCCTTTCATTCATTGTGTGAGAAGGCAACCATGACTGATGGAACCGTGTTATCTGGCTGACAGTCCGGTACGGGCACGCAAGAATCCAGCCCGAAAACCAGCGCCACCACGGCAGCAAAAAGACAGTGTCTTCTGCAGAATGGCTCCCGACATGAATCCGTACAAGGTTCCGTGAATCACCCAATCCGGGAGGAGTTTCGGGTACCGCGGAGTCATACGTTTTTCCGGTCAATTCCTTGCCATCCACCAAACCCCGGAAAGCATAGCGCAAAACAAATTTTTTGGCTGATTCCTGCAGGGCTTGGACAAGCGAAGCACCCTCCGAACCGGACTCGCAGCGGCCACGCATATATGAAACCAACCGATCATGCATCCCGTGACCAAACACATCCCATCGGCAGAGTGAGGCCCCTGAGGCGGTCTCAAATCCGTCCCTGATTTTTGAAGCCACAAGCCGCAGATCCCGCTCAAAGGAGCCAGTCACATGCACATGTCGATAGACAGATTCTTCTGGAAGATCGACATCCGCTTCAAGAGATTGTTTCTGTATCCACGCCTGTACTCCATCGAGAATGCGGAATCCATCCTGGACAATCCATGCAGCGGTTTTTTTCAGCACTTCCGCAAGAACTTGATCTGAAAGCGATGCCAGGTATCGGACTACCATGGTTCGATACTGCTCCCAGATATTTTCCATAGCCTGCTGATTCCGTTTCTTCTTTTGGGTAAGCAAGGAAAACCCGCCTGCAGAAAACGGTGTTACAGTATCAATCTTGAGAAGATCCGGTTCAAAGCTCCGGATTGTTTCCATCCTGCGGTCAACCGCTTCCTGCAGCAATTCCATCCATTTCCTGACAGCAGGGATATTGTATCTGGCATGATTCTGCTTGCAGGCATCCGTGCAATCAAGGAGAGGTTGCATGAGCAGTTCGATCATCTGACCTGCAACCAGCCGGAGAGATTCTTCAACCAGGGGCTGCGCCCGGGATTGGATATGCTCCGGCAGGACAGTTTCCAAAAGCAGCTGCACCGGCTTCTCAACAGGACATTTTCGCATCTGGCTCAGCAAGGTTGCAGGATCAGCTTGACAGAATTGGGAAGCCCCTTGATCAAGAGCTATCGTACACTCACTTGTAATCAGGGAATGGTCTGCGGCAGGCACCTGCTTCAAGATCGTTTGATACAACCGATTGGCAAACTCGATGGCGTCTTTTGCGATTTCCCGCCCTTCGGAGTCCTTGAGAAAGCCTGCGCCCCAATCCTGGAACGTTCTCGTCACGGCTAGCCTCGCGGCAGCATCTGCCAATGGAAGCAAGGGAAAGCCGGCTCCGGACAAGTGCCACTCACAAAAAACACGGTGCTCGGCCGTTTCCGCATCATAAAGAGCGACTTGTGCATCGTCAAAGAGTCTTGCCTGATCCATGTGCACCAGTCCGGCAATGGCGATTGCGAGCGCTTCAGGATTGGTCGGTTGACCGGCATTGCACTGGATGATGTGCACTGCATCGAAAAGCGGGACCTTGGAACGTATGCCCCCCTCCATTCCGGGAAATTCAAGCTTGCCGGATTCGGTCTGCCACCAGGCTATCTCCCGCAAGGTCGCTTCAGTATTGTAGATCTGCTGTTGCATGGTGCCGGCAGTGTCTTCGCCCGGCACACCCAAAACAAGCAACACCCCGGCATCTGGAAGGATTGACCCGACCGCAACAGCCAAATCACGGACAAGGGCACTCCCCGTTCCCCCCGAGGAAGATGCCACGAGAATGATCTTCAAGTCATTCTCTTTGATGCGATACGGCCAGCGCGGATGGTCGATATTGCCGAAACGTCCTTCGAGCTCACTCTTCAAGCGTCTTGATGCACTCTCACCGGTCAGGCGTTCACAGATATTCCTGATGGTCTGCATAATCCCGGGCATGGCATGCCACGCTGCCCAGCGACCGACTCTGCGCTGCATCAATGTTTCGTTGGTCCGCATGCGCAAGACCAGATCCCGTTGCAACCATTCAGGAACCTGCCGCGCATCATCGCAGGTACAGTCAAGACTGATCCACTCGAATCCTTCCAATGGTGCATGACCGGTCTCAAGATCAATGCCGAGAAACCCATGAACCGGCCAATCTTCACGGCCGGTCTCGCTCCGCTGGATATCCCTGTACTGCGAAACAGCCTCGATCCCGCAGCCACCCAGACCTATGACAAGCGTCGGTACAAAGATATCCGCCAGTGCAGTATCAAGATTCATATTTGTATCCATGAAAAATTGACATGCACCACATCCGTAACGATCCATTTTGAAATTTCCGGTTCCAGGGAAAGAACGTAGTCAAACACAGCCAAAGTGTATAACAGCGAAAGCAGAAACAAGACCCATCCAGCGAGATTGATCCCTGCGAATACCCTGTTCTGCCGTGCACCGACTTTTTCCTGAACCGTGTCTTTACGACTTTTCAATTCGGCCCGTAAATTGAACCGTCCATGTGTCTTGTAATATGCCCTTTCAAAAATCCTCGATACGTACCAGTGAAACGCGTACACGAATGAAGCCAAAACCACAACGATCAAAAAAGAGGAAAAGAAGGGATATTCCTTCCTGTACATTGCAAGAAGTACGGCACACAGCATCGAGACAGACATACAAAGCATTGCTGCCACATGTGGCATATTGCATTTAAGGGCATACAGAAAACTCTGTGAGCATATTTTTTCGTTTCTCCGGGCCGGCCTGATGAGCAGGAGCACATCAATATGCCGATGTTCCTGTTGCTCATCCATTTGTGGCACTCTCGTAATGTTTTTTGATTTTGTGTTGTTCAAAATGGAGTATGATCTCGATCCGCCTGTTGAGCGCGGCAAGCTCATCGATAATACCACGCCCGGGTCCTCTGTCATTGGTCACAGACATGTACTGGCTGTAGCCTTTGGCGGACAGAAGTGTCTTGCAATCTTCTTGCGGATGCAGCCCCTTCTCAATCATCAGTTTGACGACAGATATGGCCCTGTCAGTGGACAGCTCCCAGTTTCCATAGATCTTTTCGTTTACAGAGGTTCCGGAATCGGTATGCCCAACCACCTGAATATCGGGCATGACCTCTTTCACGCGGTTTTTATAGCTCGGCAGAAGAATCTCGTTGATCACAGTTTCGAGAATTCGTCTGCCCTCCGGTTTGAGGACCTTTTTATCCTTGTCAAAAAGGATATCCGCACCAAACGTCATCATGATGTCAAATCCATCCCGACTCGTCTTGATCCCGCTGGATTTGTTTTCATCTGACTTGATCCGTGTTTTATTGATGTTCGAGACACTTGTCTCGACACACATGTGAAACTTTTTTACATAATCGATTTCTTTTTCACGCTTGACAATCATGATGATGATGACGACCATCAGAATGAAAAACAGGGATATGGCCACATCGACAAAAGATGGCCAGAAATTTCCGGATTCTCTGCGCCTGCCCCTCATCATCTATGTGCCTTTTTGACATTTTCAATATGGTCCACCCAATCCCTTGTCCCCAACACAATCTTGAAATCCTCCAGGGCCTGGGCCACATCCTTGTGCCACTTGCTGAATACTTCAACAAAAGACTTCACCTTGTCGGATTCAAGTTTAGCGACATCTGCCCAGCCTGTCATTTTATCCTCAAAACTTCCGACGGCACCGATAAAGACTTCCTGTCCATCGTGGACAGCTTTGCTGACAGTCTGTATCTCCGAAACCATCCCGTCCGTGATTTCTTTCAATCTTCCCTGGAATTCCTGGATGACGGAAGTTGTACTGTCCTTCAAGGTTCCTTCGATGCCATCGAACTTGTCACCAAGACCGGCAAACTGTTCGGAAACATTTTTTGCAACAACCTCGAACCCGTCACGGACACTGCCCGCAACGCCTGAAAGACTTTCATCGACCCTGGTGGCAACTGTCCCAAGTTGCGCAGTCAACTCTCCCGCCAGGCCTTTCATGTTTTCATTGAGGGATTCTTTGAACGAATCCTGCATGGCGACGATTGAATCCGAAAGCCCGCCCAGTCTTTCTCCAATAGTCACAGCCATCTCGTCAAAGACTTTTTCGATCCTGCTGCTCAAGGTTGAAACCGCGGCATGCAATTGCTGTTCGTTCTCTCTCGAAGCTTTCATCTGCTCGACAAGAGCCGTATTGGATTCCACCATTTTTGCCATATCTGTTGTCTGGCTGGAAAACTGGTCCCGGACAAGCGTCTGGAAATCGCCCGTACTCCTGGCCATTTCCGTTACAGTGTTGTTCATGAATGTCACAACTCGTGTAAAATCGTTGAAGGCATCCGCCGTGGAATCTGTTCTGGTCTTGAAATCGTCCATAGTCCTTCTGAAAGTCGCAGCCGATTGTGAAAAACGCAATTGCACCTCACGCTGGTTCTGTGCCTGGGCGCGATACTCGCGTGTCAACCCGTCGAAACCCTCAATTGCCGAGAGAAAGCCCTCCTTGATTTCAAGGAGCAGACTCTTGTCGTCAGCCGGGCGATAGCGTGGAAGAAGCCTGGAACGCAGGACAAATTCAAGTCTCTCAAGTGCTTTGTGTTGTCGACCACGAACGGCATGCAACAACTTTCCGAAAAAAATTGTTACGGCTATGCCGGCGAGCGTTGTACCAAACGCACCCTTCATTTGGCTGAAGACAGGACTGAATGCACCCACAGCCGCTGTATCACTTTCAAGAATGCCCGACATTTGAAATACGGAACCGTTCAACCCAATAACTGTTCCCAAAAGTCCAAGAAGAACAAAGAGTCCGAGATAATGCCACGCCTTGTCCGCGTCGGAGCCAAATTTGTCATCGATCATGGTGCGTACATCCATGCCTTCGATCTTCCCGCCATTTTCATGAATGGCACAAAGCTCTTCAACAAGCTCCCTTACCTCGCTGGAATCAATACCATCAAGCGCCTTGTCACTCATATCACGCACGGTGATACTTCTCGCTTTGATTTTTGCAATATTGTTTTCGAGTATCACCGATGATTCGGCAACGCTTCTGGCTTGAAGCCTTGAACTGCGGGCAATGATATAAATCCTGAGTGCAAACACAAGAATAAAGAAGTATGCCACCAGGAACAAAATTGATTCCAGATCAAATTTTTCGGGTATCGCATGTACCATGAGAAAAACGACAACACCGAAGGCCACGATCGACCAACCAAGCCAAAACCAATAACTACTGCCAGTATTCATTCTTTTCTTCATGCCTGATCCTTTGCTTGTATCGTATCCGGGACCAACAGGGTAAAGCTTGCAACAAGTTCAGGCCCCTTCCCGGTCGGCTTTGAGACCGCCCGGATGATGGCTGTACGTACGGTATTGCCTGTCAATGACTTCTGAATTTTTAGACTCCATGTATTCCTGTCATCTCTTGCCCTGGAGATGCTTACACCTGTCTGTTCACGGATCTCTTCGATGGATCCGGAGGGTGTGTCCGCAACCCCATCGAGAAGCTCCCAAACCAAATCTCCATGCGGCAAATTGTCTTCCCTGTCGAGTGCCATGACAAATTCCCCGGAAGACAAAAGGCCAGGCGAGTCAGGATGTTCGACAAAACGTAAAAAATGTGATCGACCATACCCTCTCGGCTCAACAATCGCAAAATCCAACTCAACAAGCTCTGCGTCAAGCTGTACAGTCTGCTCGAAAAAATTTCCGGTTTTGGAGACAGCCGTTACAATGCAGCGGACAACATCCACAGGATGCATGAGTCCAGTATCCATCTCGCATTCAAGGGTATGCCACTCAATTCCGCCACCACCCTTTCCGACAACAGGACTTGGCCAACGATGTCTGAAGAGATCATATCCGATTTCAATATCCAGCTCCCCTGATCCTGTCGTCGGGACCATCACCAGTATTTTGACTTTTTCTCCAATTGCGATATGCGAAGGAGCAAGTATCCTGACGCCTTCGAGCATACGGATGGTCGATGCACCACGTTGCAATGGAACCGGTATGCTTGTCTCATTTATGCCATCACTGACACGGATGGCCAAATCCTTTGCCGTGTCTCGCTTCATTGCGGACTCAAGAACAGAAAAGCGGATGCGTGCAACCTTTCCGGGCGCTATTGAACAGGAATCGGTGTGCAGTTTCATGAATCGACCATCACACCGCAAGGTCAGCGTGACGGATGAATCCGCAACCGCATAGAGATTGAGATCACCCGTAGCCACAGTCCGTCTTCCCGGGTTGCACACAGGCGCCATCAGCCGTGGCCCATCCAGACCGGGCATGATCCAGGCCTCCGTTGCCACTCCGGATGGATCCGCACTGTTGACCGAGAGGGATCTGTATTGCCCCTGTTCGTCTTCGCAGTCTGTAACCAACACCCTGCTCCAACCCATTGCCTCTATACGTTCCGAAATTGCATATCGCACAAGACTGCGGCCGGTTTCGGTGTTCTCAAGTACCTTCCTCGGAATAATGGCCGCAGAATCGGACACAAGTCCGCCGTTTCTGCTTTCATATAAAACAGGCGTCGCTTCAATCTCGTTTTCCCGAAGCATGAGTTCATGCTGAAAAGATTGTTCTTCGGGCAAAAAGATCGTTGATGGAGAAAGTTCCCAGGAGAAGAGTCGTTCGGAAACATTCCATACCAGCCGGCCTTCAACCGAGTCCGAAAGAGATCCATTATATTTGAAAGAAATCTCGATATCCTGTTGACTCAACAAACCGGATTCTGGGCGGCATTCGAAAACAAGCGAAACCCGCTTCCCGGATTTGATGGTACATGGCATTCCGGTATTGCAGATCACAGGCGGATCCGATTTTTTTTTCCATTTTCGGGATGATACCGCCACCTGATTGACAACACAGTCCTTCTGCCCGACCGCAAAGACTTCGAGCAAAAACGACATCCCGGTTTTGCTCGACACTTCTCTTTGAAAAGTATCCGGGAGAATGAGAAGCGGTTGAATATACCGGGAAAATTTTGAAAGATCTTCACCCGTATCAAAAACTCTCAGGTCCAACATCTCAGCCAGCGGGATCCGTTCACTCGCCCGGCTCTGGTTGATGGTTTGGGCATCGGTCACGGTTTCCGTCGCATGGGGTTGTTCACCTGTCTCGGGCAGAACAGGAACCACTACCGCCCCGTTTGTGTCTCTCGTGACCGTCAGACCGGAATCCGGTTCACCATCATGAACAAGTGCCGATCCATTTTCATCCACATGACCCGATTCATCCGGAAGGATTAGTTCTGTTCCGGTATGCCCATCCTCTTGACCAGAGATTGCCGAAGTCTCCCCCGGTGTCTCCTCTTCGACCACCGGGTTCCTGTTGTCCACGCTTTCGTTCGCGCCCATCGTATCGTGTTCCTGGGTTGAAATCGTCTCGCTGGATGTGTCCACAGCAGTATCCGGAACAGGCGCATCTGTCTCCGTTTTCTGATCATGGAGACTTTTGTCCGGATTCTTTTTCAAGATCCATCTCATGATTCATGCCTCGCTACGATGACTTCAGCCTTGGCAACGACACGGCCTCTGTATCGTAATCCCGGTTTTTTACAACGAACAATCCTGTTTTCGCCAACACCTGGCTCATCGACATATTCTATCGCTTCCTGACGCAAAGCATTGTAAATCTCGCCAACACCCGGATTGATCAGTTCTATCTCATGTCTCGCAAGATATGTCTGAATATCGGTTGATGCCCCCGCATCAGCACTTTTCTTTTGAGCACTCAGGTCTTCCAAACTCTGTGCTTCATTCTTCGTGACCGTATTTTTGGTACGGAACATCTGCTCAAGCAATCCTGCATTCGCTTTCATCATGGTACGCAATTCTCCGAGTTCCTGTTGCATACTCTCGCGCTGACTGCCCATCTCCCTGCCGAGAGCACTGACAACCTGGCCAAGACTCGCCATTTCCTGCAATGACTTTCCAAATGTGGAGTTACGCCCGTCGGATGCATCATCCCCTTGACGACTGAGATAGCGCAGCAGATTGAGGATTTCCTGCATACTGTTTTTGACTTTGACATCCATGAAGATCAATACCATCAGTATTGAAACCAGTCCACCCATGACGAGCCAGGTGATCATCGAGACTTCCTGATTTTGAACCGGCGGAACAGTCCTGGCAGGAACACTCTTGATCTGGTCAGTCACACCAATGTTTGTTTTTTTTACCGGGCTTCCATCAATGCCTGACACAATCCCTGACAAAACCAGTACCAGGAAACATCCCAAAAAGGCTGATTTCATGTTCTCTCCTCAATCGACCGGATGCGGAATTTCGATATTCATGACCGAATGCGTTCCACTGTCCTTTTTATTCCCTGGTTCAATCATTTCGGTAAAGAGTCTCGCAGTCATGCCATCATGCAACTGGAGACCGATATCAAAATGCACATTCATGTTTTTTTCGATCATTCTGACCTTTTGGTCCTTGTTCAGCCCCGGGCTGCAGATCCAGGCAGGATATTTTTGATCCGGGCAATAGCGTGCTGAAACCGGAAAGTAAAATTCCGACGGAGCCGACACGACCGCCACCCGCTCGGCATGAAAGGCCGGATATGGACCTGACGCTGGCCAGACGATTTCTCCGATTCCCGGAAGTCCCAAGACAAGTTCGGTCTGATATCTGAATTTGACAGGATTGGTCGCCTGGGCTGAGAGCGCATCAGCGATATGTTTGACATCGAGCGGATCCATCCCGAACAAATCGTTTCCTTCGATATTGGGGCCCGGCTTTCCGACAATCTTCAGACCTTGGCCGGCACTCTTGAACTTGCGCGTCATGTCAACCGATGCCAGCCGCCATGCGACATCCTCACGCTGATACCTGATATGCATGACACCCGTGGCATGCTCGGAAACGCACAGTGCATCCTCACGAATTCCATGATATTCGAGAACCGCGGCGCCGGCCACAATATCGGTCATAATGCTGCAGTCGCCAAATCGTCCTGTGTTGGCGACTGCCTGGCGCAAGAGACTGCGTGCGGCACTGCTCCAATACGAGGGAACTATGCAGATCAGGGACCCTGCACCCTCCGGCGCAATCTGGAGCAGGAACTCCTCAAGCCACTGTTTGCTCAGCTCCATGCGTTGCGCCCATGCGCCTGGATCACGTGGATACAGGGATGCACTCTCACGAACAAATCTCGAAAGCTCGGACAGATCCTCTGAAAGTGCCGTATTGGGCAGGGTCCGTGGCAGTAGACTGAGACAGGCAACATCCAGCCGACGGACCAAGACTGCATTCTCGTTCATGATTGCTGTATCCTTTGCAATGGCAGTTCCCGCATCTCGCCTGTTTTCGTCAATTCGATCACCAATCTTGGTACCTCGACCTCGTCCTGATACTCGATCCAGAGGTGGTGCCGTGTCACAAGCCAATCACCATCATCACTGAAAGCCGCATCGGGAACCGTCGAGAGATCGGCTGAGAAAAACCCGAATTCTTTGTACACGGGAAGCACACCTCCCGGGCTGACTGTTCCTTCAGCGGTGTACAGGCAAAAACGGTATCTGGCAAGATTTTCATAAAAGACATTTTTTTGAAAACAGGCGTATGCCTTGTCTGCATCCGCAGCCATTTCGGCAAGATCCTCTTGAATGGCTTCAACCCGTACCGGAATAACACGGCTATTGAACACATGGGGATGGAAGGCATGCCCGGTTGCTATTTTCTTCAGCTCGCCCCAGTTGGTGCGCGTAAGTCGAACATTTCTTCCACGTTTTTTTTCGGTGATCCCATGATACCCCGGATTCCAGGCGTCCAGAGCGCCACAGGAGACTGAATGCTTCATAAACCAGCCGGGTGTATTGGTTCCCTTTTCAGCACCCTCAATTGCTTGACCGTCACCTGCATCATCCATGGCTGTCATATCCCATTGATTGAAACAATAGCGGGCCTCAAGATTTCTCCTGCTGTGTCCGGCACGTACTGCATCAGCCAGTCTGTCACGTATGATCGGACTGCCGGCGGCCTGGCCATTGAGAATGACTGTCACACCACTTCGCAAATCTCGGGCATCAAGACCGGCGATGCAATTGAGGGTAATCTCTGCGCCCCGCTCAATCATGCCGTTGAGCTCTTTCCAGAAAAGCGAATCCTCGTGACCGGCAAGTTCATCCAATACACTTCTGAGGATGTCTTGATCCGTTCCCTCCTGCTCCGAACCATCCTGATCCGGCATGCCCAGCCGGATCACCTTCCATTCCCTTCCAAAGCAAACATGGATATCACAATATCCGATCAAGTCGGGAATTGACAAGAGTTCCTCACCCCCAAGCAAACAGAGCTTGATGGTCTCGGCATACTTGAAGATATTGCGCTCATTTTCGGCAGCATACTCGCGCAACTCGGCCGGAGTCGCATTGATGACATCCCATGTATGGCTGTCAGTACGTTGGTATCCCAGAACTCTGCAATCCCGAAGGGCTTCAAGATGCGCCACGATGCCTCTTTGCAAGGCCTCTGTCAACCACGAACCGCCGCAACGCCCATCCCCGTCCACTCCGATGTACTGGATCTGGCCCCGGAAAAAATATCCCTTCCCGATCTCGGCACCACCCCCCGCGCCATCCCGTGAAAGAGTCATATCGAGCCGGGCCGATGTCACATCCAGCGTGCCACCGCCCAAGTCGAAAAGAACAACGACTGCAGTTTCCCCATACTGATCCTTGCGGATCCGACCCTTTTCTATTTTTCTGGCCAAAAGGTCTTTCCGATAGAGCGCATACCGGAACAAGGCAGCTCTTGCTTCATCAACCCAGCGAATATCTCCGTCATAGACCGAAACCACCGCATCTTTGAGCGCCTTGAGCTGATGACTGTCAAAAACAACGGGATGTGTCACGACCAGACGCTCAGGCATGCCCACTTCCTTGATCGCGGACTGGAGCAATAGACGGAGAAAATCCGTGGTGACCTGTTCGGGAGTGAGACTGGCCTGGCGTCCGGCAGCATTGCTGATCGTATATGTCTTTCCACTGGCCAGATCCCGCTTGAAGAGCGTGATCGATCGTGGGTCCGATTCGTCCATAACGGTAGAAACAATGTTTCCCGAGGGATCCATGCTGTACAACATCCCGGTTTTGATGATTGAACAAGCCCTGAGGTACCCGTCGCCATGCGAATCCGCGTCAAGCTCAGTCATGACGTCCTTGTCTATTTTGAGAGTCCTGAGATTCCTGAAAAAGTTGATAGCGGCAGGATCGACGATTTTTTTGACCGGCACCGGGAGGGTTTTGGCTTTGTATTCATACCAGACACAAGAGTTGGAAGTGCCGAAATCAATGGCCATTGTCGGGATGCTTGCAATGGCCTTGACAATGACCGTAAAAGGAATGCTGGCCCGTCGTGCCCCTTCAAGATCATTGTTTGACCTGAGAGCATAGCACAGACGAAAACCATATTGATCAAGAGGAACCTTCGAGCCACACCTGAGTGCAAGTGCGATCTGGTATCGATCGCTCTTGTATCCATCATCCTCAGATTTTCGAGGTGCCAGATCAAAACTGGATGATCCGGAGACAAGGCATTCAAGCCCTTCAACTGACCGGTCTGACTCGACAACAAGATCCCGAATACTGGCCGTTTCCCTTCCTTCGTTCGATATTGTGACATACACAATCCGTTCGTTCTCGGGAACAATCTCGATCGTCGGTGTCGGATTGCCATCCCAGTCCGAAATTGTGATGACGGGAGGCATGCGAAGCCTGATCTGAAGAGGATCGGAATCCAGGAGGGTCCCGCTGATCAACCGAATCTCGGGATCAATAGAAACAATACAAGGTTGATTCCCGTTGTCAGCAAGCATCTGCATGGCCATCTGGCGATCCAGTGTGACCTCAAGCCGGGCACCACTTGTTGTCGTGACAATTTTTTTTGACCGGATCAAACCACCCGCATTATCATGATTGTCAGAAACTGTTTCGGACAACCGGATCCCGGACAAGACCAGATCGAAATCAATGCTGTCTTTTCCCTGGTTGCAATCATACTCGACCAAATGCTCACTGGCTCGACAGACAGGAAGCGTTTCCAGCCGAACCCTTTTAACACCAATCACATCATTGGCACTGTTGACCAGCTCGATAGAATTGACCCATACCTGATGACCGCTGTTGACAACAAAATCACGTGTATCAATGGCGAATTCCAGAGGAAGGTAGCTCCCTACGTCGAGACAAACCGTGGGTGACAAATCTGCAGCGTACTGATTGATGTCCTGCACAAAGCACATCCCGTCATCAGTATCACTGTATATCCTGATGCCGGCAATCTGTATACGCGAACTTGCTCCTCCTGCAGGTCTTACTTCAAGAACAACAGACTTGACAGTACACTCTCCGGCGCGGTTGACAAAAGCCCTGTTTTCATCAGAATAGAGTGTCTCACCCCGCTGAAATCGGACATCTATCTCTCCGAGCCGGTCCCGGCAAAAAGGGCAATAGGCAGCCTCTCCGAAGATGGGATAGCCACAGTCATGCTGCTTGATGGTGGAAAACGCCATGTCGTACTGCCCCGCTCACATTTTTGGAAACATGAAATCAACGAAGTTGTAGAGTCTGTTTTTGAATTCTTCGGCCTGTTCGTGATCAAAAACCCCATTGTCAATCAGGCGCGATTTGATCTGATTGGCCTTTTCGTACAGTTGCTCCTGCTTGATAATGATCACGGCACTGCGCACCCGGTTGTCGAATTCTTTTTCTTTGTCTGCTGCAAGAAGTTTCTCACGCAATACTTCAGCTGCTTCGCTGGCACTTTTCTCCCAAGCGTCCATGTCACCGGCTCGTTCGAGAGTGGTCTCATCAAAGCGACAATTCTTCAACAGGATAGAGTATTCTTTCTTGCCGTCCTTGTAAGCAAAAGCATAGCCGTCCTTTGTCTGCTCGAACAACCCGGCGGCATCGCCAATCAGGGCAAAAAGAGCCGGCATGTCGTATTTCCATGGAGATGTGGGCCAAAATTGGCGGGGTCGAATACTTGTGTGATGATTTGACACTTTGCCGGACGGATTGCTTTCATAGACCGGCTTGAACTCGTCATACAACTTGAGATCGCTGACAGCAACACCCGGGTACTGTCTCGCAAAGAAAATCAGATTGTCAAGATGTTCTGCTGTTTCGAAAGAATGCTCCCAGATAGCACTGCGATCTTTCTCTCGTACAATCTGAAGCACATCCTTTATCGTGTCATCACCGTGGACTCCACCACCACCTGCAAAAATCGGTCTGTCTTTGAGAGGCAGCTTGCTCCACGTCGGACTCATCGCCGCCAAAATGTATGAATTTTTGTAATGATCAAGAATATTGGCTCGATGACGACGCAGGTATTCCTTTGTCAGGCTGAAATCCCCTGAAATTTCTTTCCAGTATTCACGCAGGATAATGTGCTTGAGTTTATTTCGGATCAACTCGAGCACGACACTTCTTTCTTCCTTGATATCCATGGAGTTTTGCTCGATCTGCTGCATGACAGAAAGCTTTTCACTTTCCATTTTACGCAAGAAAACCCGTGTGAACAGATATTCATCAGCATTTTTCTTTTGCAGCAATTCCTGGCTGATCCTGCCCACTTGTTCACGAATAAATTCCGCGTCCTCTTTGATCTTGCCTCCACGCATGGTCATGATCAAAATCCGGTTTTCACTCATCTCAAGTTTGCATGAATCCTGAAAACCTTTTTCCGCATCATACGCCAATTGTGAAAGACGATCCTTGATCTTGGTCAGATCCTTATCAATACTTTCATCGAGTTCCTTGACTGACTGTTGGAGCGCCCGGCCGGCGTGATAGCCCTTCATGCCGCGCCATGCGTCTTCAACCTTTTTCCTGAATGCAGAATACAGCTTCTCTTTGTTTTTCCTGATCGCCTTTTTTTTCTGGAATGTAATCCTGGACCAAAAACTGACCTTGTACACCCGCTCGAAGTCAAGAGACGCAATGTCAACACGGGGAGGAGTATCCGGATATCCATGCTCTATTTTTTGGGAGAGCTCGGTTTTGAATGAACTGACCCACTCTTTTGTATCTTCAAGCGTCATGCGGCTGGTCAGATCCTTTTCGCCAGGCTTTACAAACTCTTCGACCTTGCTCCAAACCGTTTTCTTGACTTCAGTCACAAAACTTGTGCGCATGCTCACGGCACGACCATTCATAAACTCTGACAGGTGACTATTGCTGCCGAATTCCTGTGTCAGGGAACGATTGCTGTATTCAACCCGGCCCCACTCCGTCAAGAGCTTGTTTTTTAGCGTGTCTGCATCGCCATCCTCAGCCATGAGACTCACCCGAACATCCTGCAATCGTGACATGAGATCACTGTCAAGATTGCGTTTGTCATCTGCCACAAGCTCGCCAAGCGCCTTTGACTCGATCCGGGTATAATCGTCTGCAGCTTTTTTTTGAACATCGGCCTTGTGGATGGTTGTTTGATCTTCATTGCCCAACCAATCACGGAGGAGATCATGAATCAGCAGGTAGGATGCACTGTCCAAAATCCTGTTTTTGGGAAACCAGATTGCATAGAGACCCATCACATTGATGAACCGTCGGAAGCCCGGATCCGGTGGCGCCTTGGGGAGATCATAACCCTTGGCCATAGCGGCAATATCAACATTAATCTTGTGTCCCAGATCGATTAATGAGCCAGAGGCAGCAGAAAGAAACACCTGGAGTGCCATCAGTCGCCGCATCACATCCTGATCCTTTTCTCCATGCATGGCCACCGAACTGGACCAGTTTTCCTCATTTGAAATAGAAGGCGTCATCAAATATACTTGGCTAAAAGGATCCTCGTAGGTCTGCATGGGAAGATCCGGGTACTGGATCTTGATGCCTTTGCGATGGAGATTGTCGAGCTCAATCAATGACGCCAGAGTATTGCTGCAGTTGGATGCATGGCTGGGATCGTTGAGAGTGTGATCCATGGCCGTAAAAAAGCCATAAATCGACAGATTGCTGAAATACTGTGAAAGCTTGCGCTTGGCGGCTACCGCAACATCGATAAAAGCCGAAGACCCGGATCCACCAGAAAGTGATGTGACAATATAGACGTCAACGGCGTTATCAAGATCACTGTCAATCGTGATATTCCCGCCCTTTTGCTCACGATAGGTACGCAGTATATCCCGCATCTGATCCTTTCGTGCGTCCTTGTTTATATCCACGCACTGTGACAAATGCTTGTCGAATTGATCCCAATTCATCCAGAGCGCCATCCGCCCAACCTGACGGTTTCCACCAGCCCCTGCCTTGACTGTGGAACGATTGTCTTTGAGCGTATCCATGTCAAACCACTCATGCATCCCGCTATACGTGGCAAAAAATGTCTCGTTCTTTTTGTCGAGCTTGGCTCGCGGACCTTCCAATTCAGGCACATAGATTTTGAACTCGTACATGCGCTCAAAAGGTTGTGTCACAATTCCAAATTGACGATCTGTTTCATCCTGCCCATCC
>DAIREN010000055.1:0-16795 GCA_036795535.1 Spirochaetota bacterium | reverse complement strand
CAAACCCTGGGTTGCTTTTCAGGATTATACACTCGCACCATCCTATGATGCGACTATGATGGCCTATGACGGGACATGGGGGATTGTGGGTGGTGCGGCAGTGAACGGAGGAACTGTCCAAGCCAATGATACGTCACTGGCTTTTGATGGCGCAGGTGTGCCGTATCTGGCCTATAAAAACTGGACAACATTCCAGCCTGAAATCAAAAAACGGGTTGGGGAAACCTGGACCAGTGTGACCATACCGGATGGTGCGTCCGATAGTCCACAGATCAAATCCTTTGGCGGGACGATCTATCTCCTGGCGGGCCATTTCGACGGGATCTCGGTCTGGCGGCGAGACGGATCGGCCTGGGTCAGGGTCGCTCTTACGCATACCTATGCCGTGCGCTACACTTTCAGTGTGGATCCGGAAGGTTCAGTCTGGCTGCTCTATTCCGATTCATCCGGAGTATGGTATATACGGAAGTCGTGAGGATGATTGTCAAGGTACGATAAGCGGGGCGGATTTCCAATACTACAAGGTCAGGCACCCAATATATGGAAGAGGCAGCAAAGAGGATGATTTTGCTTGTCGAGGATGACCCCCTCATATCGACGCTGACGTCGCTGTTGTTGGGTGATTTCGGCTATGGCGTTGTCACGGCCGGCAACGGGGAAGACGCTGTCCGCAAAGCGATTACCGACGAGAGAGTGTCGTTGGTCCTGATGGATATCGATCTCGGGCCCGGGATTGACGGGACAAGAGCGGCCCAGGAGATACTCGCCAAACGAACCCTTCCGATAGTTTTTCTCACCTCCCATGCCGAGGAGGAGATGGTCCGCAGAGTCCGGGGGATTACCCGATACGGCTATGTGATCAAAAACTCGGGTGATTTTGTGCTGCAGAGCTCGATCGAAATGGCGTATGAGCTTTTTGATGCACACCGGCGGATCGAGTTGCAGCTCGAACACCTTGAAAGCAGTCGGGAGCGGCTTGATTTCACACTGGCGGCTGTCAGTGACGCCATCTGGGATTATTATCCCGAAGATGGGAGGCTCTACTGGAGTCCCCGGTACCTCAAGATGCTCGGATATGGCGATGGAGAGTTGACACCCTCGGTCGAAACCTGGGAGAGACTCGTGCATCCCCAAGATATCGGGACAGCCGGATTGCTCTTCAGGCAATGTGTCGAGGGCGAGATCGATGAATATGACAAGGAATGCCGGTTCTTGACCGCCAGCGGGGAGTGGCGCTGGGTACAGATCCGGGGCCGTGTCTTGTCAAGGAATCCGGACGGTCGGGCGGTGCGGATGGCAGGGATCCATACCGATATCCATGAGCGGAAAGAGGCCGAGGAACAGCGGGCCGTTTCGGCCAGGACGTTGGAAGACATCATTGCAGCAATCCCTTCCGGGCTCTTCATCTACCAGTACGACAAGGACAGAGGGAGCCTGTGCCTCATCAAGGCGAACAAAGCGGCTGTGGCCATGACCGGGATTGATGAGGAGGGATGGCTGGGCAGGGAAATGGATGAGATCTGGCCAAACCAGTCCAGGTACGGGTTGCGTGAAAAATATCTGCAGGTGATGGTATCGGGGATTCCTCTCAGGATGGACAACCAGGAGTACTCGGATCAAAGGATCTCCGGAGTCTACAGGATCCATGCCTTTCCCGTCCCGGGTCAGAAACTCGGCATTGCGTTTGAGGATGTTACCGTTTTCAGGCGGACCGAGGATACCCTGCGTGAGACCGAGACCATTTTTTCGGAGTTTCTCGAGCACAGCCCGGTCTATGTTTTTTTCAAGGACCACGAGATCCGTTCCCTCAGATTGAGCCGAAATTACGAAAAGATGCTCGGTCGTCCGATCGGGGAACTCCTTGGAAAGACAATGGATGATCTTTTTCCGTCGTTTCTCGCAAAATCCATGATTGCGGATGACAAACGCATCCTCTCCGAAGGCCGCGAGATTGTGGTTGACGAGGAGTTGGGCGGCCGATATTATACGACTATCAAATTTCCGATTTGTTTGGACGGCTCGCCCCGCTATCTGGCCGGCTTTACAATCGACATCACGGACCGGAAACTGGCCCTCGACGAGAGTCGTGCGAGTGCCGGGAGGATACAAAAACTCCTTGACGAGAAGGAACTCCTTTTGCGGGAGGTGCACCACCGGATCAAGAACAACATGAGTACAATCTCGAATCTCCTCAATCTTCAGGCCGACCATTGCCGGACCAGCGAAGCGCGGAATGCCCTGACGGATGCCGTCGGGCGCATCAATACGATGTGGGCAGTGTATGACACGCTCTTTTTGGGGAAGGATTTCCGGTTCATCGAAGTGCGGTATTATCTTGAGAAACTCCTCGAAGCCGCCCGGGATTCCATGGGTGGCCAAAGAGCCATCGAAATTTCAACAAGTCTTGATGATGACCAGCTTGATTCCCGGGAAGTTTTTCCGTTGGGAATGATTGTCAACGAGCTGGTGACAAACAGTTACAAGTATGCCTTTGTCCACGGAGGCGGACGGATCCACCTCGAGTACCGACGGTATGATGACGGCGGGCGAGGGATTTTTTATCGTGACGACGGCCAGGGTCTGCCGGAGGCCGTTCTCGAGGGAACATCCGGAGGCTTCGGGATGCGGCTGGTCCGGCTCCTGGTCCGGCAGCTTGAGGCGACAATGGAAATAAAAAACGAAGCCGGATTTACTTGCACGATCCGGTTTTCGGCGAGGCCGCCTTTACCGGTTTGAGGTTGTTTTATAGAACCCGGCCACCCGGCTTGGTTCGACCTTTCGGTGTGTCGACAAAAAGGGCTGCCCTTCGGGGACAGCCCTTTTTGGAATCTAACCGGCGGTTCAACCACCAAAAACCGAGGCCAGGGAAATATTGACGACTTTGTATCTCGTTTTTTTGCTGTCAAGCTGGAATTCGAACTCGTCACCCGGCTTGCGGAAGAGGATGGATCTTCCCAGCGGGGATTTGTACGAGATGATACCGGCCTGGGGGTTTGATTCCCATTCTCCGAGGATTGTGAGAACTTCTTCGCTCTTGCTGTCGAGATTCATCAGGGTCACGCGGCAGCCAAAACCGGTCTCGTCGGTATTGACATCGTGCGAGTCGACGATGCGGGCCTTTTTCAGTTCTTCATCGAGCGCGGAGACCCTGGCCTTGAGCTGTTCCTGGTGCTCAAGTGCCGCCTTGTACTCGGCATTCTCGGACAGGTCGCCTTGGGCCGTGGCCAGCGAGATGTCGCGCGAGTTGGCCGGGATCTCCACTTCGACGATGTGTTTGTACTCGCCCTGCTTCTGGGTGTAACTCTCGCGGGTGACGAGGAAGATGTGGAGTTCGCGGGTTTCCTCGACCTGCTTTTTCCCGCCAATCTCCAGGCCGGGATGGACTTCGTGCAGCTTGCTCTCGACATGGAGGAGTTCGGTCTCGTCGACGGCATCGCGGATGACCGGCAGCACTCCGGTGATCTTTGAGACCATCTCGCGTGACTCTTCCTCGATAAAGCGTTCGAGCCGGTTTTCCTTGAAGAGGATGTCGTTGAGGGTCTGGTAGCGCTTCCGGTTGACACTGACATTGGACTTGTTCTGGATGTCACGGTTGGCGACGGCCATGATGTCAAGCATCGCGGCAATCAGGTCAGGCAGATTGAGCGTGATCGCATCCTCCCGCTTTTCCCGTTCGAAGTAGAGCTTCGCCAGCCAGACCAGCCGGTCCGCATTGTCGCGATAGTGCGAAACAACGCTGTTGAAGAAGGCGAGAACCTGGTCACCGTAATCGCTGGCGAAGAGGTCATCCATGACGCGGACATCATAGGCTGCGGGCGGGAGACGGAGGATCCGCATGTAGATCTCTTTCCAGTTGGAATCGTGCTTGCGGATCAGGCCGATCAACTGGCGTCGGTTTTCGACGTCGGTCAGGCCGGCCAAGGTCTGCGCGGGATCCTCGAGGGTTGTATAGAAGGCCTTGAGGTCCGGTTCGTTGACTTCGGCAGAGACTCCGCGTGCCGAGATCTGTTTGAGACAGCGGGAAAGGAAGAGGACGGCTTCGGCTGTTTCAATGTCATTCTTGCCGGACTTTGCTTTTTCGTCGAAGTAGCCAAGCATGCTCTGGAAAGCGATGGTGGAGAAATCGGCAGCATGGTTGAGGAGATCGGCAAAGATGAGGAGCTTTTTGACGAAGTCCTTTTCTGTTTCAAATCGTGCCAGCGAGTCTTCCTCGAGGGTGATCGGTTTTTCACGCAGGAAGTAGACGTTCTTTTTTTCGGGAGAGGTCCCGAAGACCGGATTGGTTTTGAAAATCTTTTTGTTCCGGTTCCACCAGCTTGTCCAGCCGCTCTCGGTCATGACCTTGGCCTTGCCGACCACTTCCTGCTTCATGTCCTTGAGGAGCATTTCTTTTCCGAAGGATTCGAGGACAATCCGCATGAACCCCTCGGGATCGTTGGCTGCCATGTTTTTCAGTTCATCAGGCTGTTCCCGGGCCATCAACCAGAGATGGTTTTTAGGAAGGCGGGTGAGGGATTTGCTGGCCATCTCGAGATCCATCCGATGGTTCTTCTTCGTGTCGAAATCGATGATGCAAAACTGGCCGTCGTTGGAAGCGATTTTTCCGATTCCCCAGCTCCGGTGGAAGACAGCGTCTCCCGTATCCAGGGCCACATGCTTCGAAAAGATCTCGAAAGCCGATTCCACAGGTGTCGCGGTCATTTCGATCCCGGAAATCAGGATGGCGTTGTCGAGTCTGGTATGCCCGTCGTATTTCTCGCGAAGGGTTGCCGTGAGGGCATGTCTGGCATCCTTGTGCTTCGGATGATGCTGGAGGACTGTCCTCAGGATGGCAATCTTTGTGTCCGGAGTTCTCTCGCAGGGGCAGGTGTAGAGCGCATAGTAGTGATCGCTGATAGCCTCGGGCGTGAGCTTGCGGTCAACCAGTTTTTGCTCAAGGGAGAAGAAAAAGTCGAGATCTCCGGGAATCAGCTCGATCAGCTTGTTCCAGATCTCGCGCATCTCGTCCATGTCTCCGTGGAGAACCAGACGGCGGAGTGTCATGCGGTAGTAATAGACGGCGAGGTCGGGGTTTGTCTCCTGGTAGTGCTGGGCTATCTTTTTCGGGATCTCGGCATTGTCGTGGTCCACCTTGACGAGGCGCTCCCAGACCTTCCAGAGTTCTTCCTCGTTGTTCATGCTCTGGTAGACCGTCGCCAGCGCCTTGAGGGCCTTGCGGTTTTCTTCGTAGGCGAGAATCCGGTCGGCCAGGAATTCGACGATGGCCCACTTCTTGTTTTCACGGAAGAGGGTGATGGCTTTGGTCAGGTAGTTATTGTCCAGCGCCTTGATCTCGTAATTGATGATTCCGATGACATACAGGGCGATGATGCTGTTCTGGGAGTGCTTCATGTGCTCCAGACAGATCTCGCGCACGTCTTTGGCAATCCCCTGCGCCATCGCTGTTTCAATGATGCTGTCCATTGCGATGAAGTTTTTCCGCGAATAGTTTTCGATGGTGGCTCGGGTCCACTTCTCCTCGTTGAGGAGCTCCTGAACCTTCTCGATGACATCAACTGACATGTACTGACCTTCCTTTCAAGTGTGCAAATCCGTTGCACCGGAGTGCGTGTTTTCGGTCATGCTCAGACCGGCTGTGTGTCGGTTTTATGTGTTTCCTGCCTGGTGTAGATCCTGGCCCAGGTTTCGCTGTCGTGTTCGATAAAACGTTTTCGGACAAGCTCGGCCTTGACGGCGTCATTGACTTGCAGGGTGTAATGGTCAAGCAGCCAGATATAGCGGTTGAGGAGGAGGGGGAGCAGGATCCGGGCGTTCGATCCGTTTTTTGCAAGGTCTGCCTCCAGCCGTGAGGACTGCTCCTGGAGCGTGTTGACTTCATGTTCCTCGAGCTCACGCTTGACACTGAAGCTGTGTTCGAAGGCCGCATGGACAGGTACCCAGCAGGCGACTTCCTCGCCACTGAAACCGGCCTTGCGGACTTCTGAAACCAGGTGCCGGATCAGGTGCGACCGGAGCCTGTCGATCTCGATCTCCCGCGGATTGTGGAGAAACGCCTCGCGGAAGAGCAGGAGCGCGCGTTTCCGGAGTTCGCGGGTTTCGCCGGCCATGGCTTCGCAGGTGTCGGCCAGTCGCGAGAGAATGCGCGAACTGTCCCGTTTGAGTTCCCATGCGTATTCGAATGTCTCCGCGGCCTTTGCGTAATCCCGGATGTTGAAATAGCATTCGCCGATGTCGTGGACGAGCGAGATGTCGGGTGCGATCGTGTTTTCCCAGGCCCGGGTATAGCAGTGGATGGCCTCGGTAAAGACGAAGGTACGGATGGCGTTGATGGCCGGCAGGCTGTCGAACCGGTCGTCGTTCCCGATGAATGCCTCAAAGGTGTTCCACTCGTCCTTGAGGAATTTTCCCTTGTCAAGGCCCGGAGCGCCATCGGTGATCGAGTCGGCCCGGTTTTCCCAAAAGCGGGCTGCCTTGATGGCGGTATCGATCTCGGGATACTCGGGGTCGTGTTCGAAGATTGCCGTGAAGGCCGCGGCTGCCTGTGCGAACTGGCCGAGGCGGAGGAGATTGATGGCGGACTTCATGCGCAGTGCATCGGGGTCATCGTCGAATGTGAGCTGACCATCGTGGTCCACGGCGACACCTCCCCGGCAATACATGGTACCGAGGCAGGCTCACCCCGGAGAAGCCCGCGTCATGCACGACGGACTCTCTGTCAAATATACCGATGGAAGGATGCTCATGTCAATAGAAGAATTGAAAATCAAAATATAAGCGCAGAAAAACAACCCATACACATTCTACCGAGTTCCTGGCGGGAAGGCAAGCGGAAAATCCTAAAAAAGACTGTCTTCCTCGCGGGATACCGTTTTTTTTGAACGGACGGACTTTTTTGTCACTGTCTGTTCGGTGCCGAGGGGCTGGCATTCATCGATGGTCAGGGGCTCCGCATCCCGCTGTGGTGCAACCAGAATCCGTCGTTCCGCCTTTCCGAGATACTCCGTCAGGCTTGCCGAGAGCTTGACACCTTCTTCGTAGAGCGAAATCGCTTCCTCGAGCGGGATGGCGTCGTCATCGAGTCTGGCCGAGATTTCCTCGAGGCGTTCAAGTCCCTTTTCAAAGGGGTGAGCCTGATCCCGTTTCATGCCTGTCCTCCATTCATTTGGTGCGTGGGTCTGCCCGGTTTTTTCCCTGTGACGGTTGCGTCAACCCGGCCGTCACTGAAGGCAATCTCGATTCTGTCGCCGGTGACAAGACGATCGGCGCTGGTCACCGGTCCTTCCGGACCCCGGACGAGAGCGTATCCTTTTTTGAACGGAAGGCCCGGGTCGTGTTTCCCGAGTCCGGCGCCGAGGGTGCTGAGGCGTCCTTTGGCCTCGCTCAAAATCAGCCGGGTCCGCTGGCTGATTCTGGCCTGCAGGGTATCCGTTCTTTGTGTCAGGTCTTCAATCCGGGAGCGGATTCCGCGCAGGAGTGCCTCTTTAGTCTGTCTCTCCAGCCGTTCACGGGCCCGGCGCAGGCGGCGTGTGAATCCGTCGTGCAGGCGGCGCCGGTAACTGAGCAGGGAATCCGCCAGGGATTGCCGTTCGGGGAAGACCCGGAGGGCTGCCGTGGAAGGCGTTGGCGCCCGGAGGTCTGCCACAAAATCACAGATCGTGACATCGGGTTCGTGGCCGACGCCGCTCACAATCGGGGTGCGGCAGGCGGCGATGGTCCGTGCCAGGGACTCGTCGTTGAAGGGCCAGAGATCCTCAATGGAACCGCCGCCCCGGGCGATGATGATGACGTCGCAGAGCCCGTCCCGGTCGGCCTGGCGCAGGGCGGCCACCAGCTCGGCGGCAGCCGGCTCTCCCTGAACCGGAGAGGGGTAGATCAGGATCTCGATTCCCGGGGCACGCCCGGCACTGGTCTCGATGATGTCGTGGAGGACGGAGCCTCCGGTCGAGGTGATGACACCGACCCGGCGTGGATACCAGGGGAGGGGTTTTTTGAGCGATTCGGAAAAGAGTCCCTCATCGGCGAGTTTCCGCTTGAGTTCCTCGAAGCGGCGGTAGAGGTCTCCTTCGCCGGCTTCGGGGGTGACCCCGCTGACCACGATCTGGACCTGGCCTCGATCGCTGTAGAATGAGACCCGGCCGGCGAAGACCGCCTTCATTCCGTCCTTGAGCCGCAGGCCGGCCGGGAGGGCCCGCCGCACTCCCGCGAAGAGGACGGCTGAGATGGAGGCCTTGGCTTCCTTGATGGTGAAATAGACGTGCCCCGAGTCGTATTCCCGGAGGTTCGAAATCTCGCCCGAGACGAGGACGGACGAAAATCCCTCCTCGAGGGTGTTCTTGATCAGGGCGCAGAGCTGACCCACGGAGAGGACGGGGGTTGCCTCCCCTGGGGAATGCTGGTGCAGTGGTGTCACGGGGACAAGGTACGAATCACCCGGGGGGGATGGCAAACCATTTTCCGGTCCCGTGCGAAAGGCCTGCGCGGGAATATCGGGTAAAATCGCCCGGAATCGGCCCGAGGATGTTCACCAAAAAAAAGAACCGGTAGAGCCGGCACATTTTGTGAGTATTCTTGCCTGTACGGAGTGTAGGTGTTGCACGATGGATATGGAAGGAAAGGCCTGTTGAATGGTTCGAGCATTGTTGACGGCTTGCGCCTGCCTTGTACTGGCGGCCGCCTGGGCCCCTGCCGCTTCCCGCCCCGACCCCGGGGAGGGTGACCGCCTTGCGGGGGCCGGCAAGCATGCGGATGCCGTCCGCGAATATAAAAAATATGTACAAACTGTCGGTTACTCGCGGGAGTCGGGCCGGGTTCTCCTGGCCCTTGCCCGATCGGCGCATGCCTCGGGTGATCTTGGTTCGTTTGTCTGGGCACGCGGGCTTTTTACTCGCTGGTTTCCAGTCGAGACGGGACCGGTCAGGGAGTTCGACGAGTATGAGGCATCACTCAGGATGCGGGCCGGGGACTGGGCCGGGGCCATGGCCCTTGTCGAGGGGCTTCTCAAGAAGTACAGCTATCCGCCCGAGGTCGGCGACCGCTGGAGGGGACTCCTGATCGCCGGGTATGACCGCCTGGCACGACCGGACAGGGTCTTCGAGATCAGGCTCGAGCTGGTCCGCTCCGGGAGACGGACGGCGCAGGTTGCCGATGCCCTCTATCGTGTTTCCGAGTGGGCTCTCAAAAAGGACAAGCGGGAACTGGCCCTGTACTACGTCAATCGCCTCCTCTCCGAGCATCCCGGCTGGCCGCATATAAGACATGCTGAGGGCTTGAAGAGAGCCATCACATGGAAGACGATCACCGTCGAGGATGGCCTCGGTGACAACTCGGTAAGTGCCATCCGCTTCGACGGGGATGATATCTGGGTCGGAACATGGCTGGGTGGTGTCACCCGGTTTTCACGGAGCCAGGGACGCTTGCAAAAATACACGGCCAAAAATTCCGGGTTGGTCTCGGATCTGATCCGGGATCTCTGCATCGATCAGACCCGGGTCTGGACGGCCACGTTCGAGGGGCTGGCCTGGTTCGACAAGAGGACGGATGCCTGGCAGACGGTTTTGACCGTGGCCGGGCTGGCCGGTCAACGCATCAAGTGTGTCACCGTTTCGGACAACCGGCTCTGGGTCGGAACCATCGGCAACGGTGTTTCGATGCTGGATTTCAGGAACCAGAAGTGGAGAACCTGGCGCCGGGCGGACGGACTCCCGGACGAGAACATCGTCACGATCACCCATACACCGGGTTCCGTCTGGGCGGGATCCCTGGCCGGCGGGATTGCGCGCTACGATCTCGTGGCTGAAAAGTGGAAGACCTGGGCGGCACCGATGGGGGCTCCGCTCCAGAATATCAAGGCGACAGCCTTTGACGGGCAGCGTCTCTGGATCGCTACCCATGGGGCCGGGTTGTACTCCTGCGACGAGAACGGTACCGGCTGGGAGCAGTACACGAGCGGGAATTCCGGTTTGCCCGTCGATTTTGTGCATGCCGTGTCCGTCGGTCCTGACGGCCGGATCTGGGCCGGAACCCTCGAAGGAGGGGCCGCGGTGTTCGAGCGCCGCACCGGCAGATGGAAGGTGTACACCATCCACGATGGGCTGGCCGGGAATGACGTGATTACGATTGCCTTTGAGGGACGCTATATCTGGTTCGGAACCTTGAATGGCGGGATCTCGGTTCTCCTCGGTGACGGCTGATGACCGCGGCTTCCCCTCGCGGTATATTCAACAGGAAGGATTGTGGAGGAAGACATGAGCGAGCAAGAGACACAGCCCCGGACCGGTGACGAGGGACGACAGGATCGGCCCCTCGTCCTCCTGGCGGTCGCATTCTTTCTCTCCTTTCTTGCCGGGATGTTTCTGGTTCTGCGGGGAGAGGGGATGACCGGTTCGGCCCTGCCCGGGAGCGGCCCGGAGCAGCCCGGGATCGCCGTGATCGATATCGAGGGCGTGATCCAGTACGCATCCCAGCAAGGGTTCATGAATCCCGGTGGGGCCGGCGCTCCCGTAGTTGTTGAGACTGTCCGTCGGATGGGCGAGAATCCTCTGGTTCGCGGTCTGGTGGTCCGGATCAACTCACCGGGCGGGAGTATCGGTGCGACACAGGAGATCTACCATGCCCTGCGTCGTTTTCGTGAGTCCGGAAAGCCGGTCGTGGTTTCGATGGGCGATGTAGCGGCTTCCGGCGGGTATTATATCGCCTGTGCGGCCAACAGCATCTTCGCGAATGGCGGAACGATGACCGGATCGATCGGGGTGATCATGTCCTCTCCCGACATGCATGGCCTGTATGAGTGGGCCCGCATCAACTGGAATGTGATCAAGAGCGGGCGTTTCAAGGACATCCTCTCACCCTGGCGCGGGATGACGGATGAGGAACGCCAGCTTCTTTCGGATACTGTCCTGGACGCCTTCTCCCAGTTTTTCGAGGTGGTGCATACGGCCCGGACGATCGAGAAAGCAAAACTTGAGGGCTTGGCCCAGGGCCAGGTGTTTTCCGGGAACCAGGCCCGGGAGCAGGGTCTGGTAGACGAGGTCGGAGATTTCGAAGCCGCCCTCTTGGCAGCGGGGAAACTGGCTGGTCTCAAGGGCCGCCCGCATGTCATCCGTCAAAAGGAGCAGGCCGGGATCATGGAACTCCTGGGACTGGCTGTGCGCAATCTGGCAACCCCCCGAACGATCACCATCGCCGGGCTTGGCGTGACAGGCGGTGCGGGGACTCCCGTGATCGCCTACCTCATGCCCGGGGTCGGCCGATGAAGGCGGCCGGAATCCTCGCCGGGAGTATCATGGCCCCTGCCAGGACAGCGGATCTGGTTGCGGCCAGACGCGAACCCGGGCTGGCCGCCCCGGCGTTTTTCGCCATGGCTGGCGGCGTCGTCTCGGCACTCCTCGGAATGCTGGTGGTCCAGGGGACGGACGGGGCGACCGGGCGATCCCTCTTTTCGACGTTGGGGATTCTTCTTCCTGTCACGGGGCTCTTCGTCCTTCTCTGCAAGGTGGCGATGATCCATGTTTTTGCCGGACTCTGGGGGCAGCGTGGAGATGTTCGCGCACTTTGGACCGGGATCTCCATCTCCTGGGCTCCCTTTTTGCTCCTTCTGCCGGCCTCCCTGCTCCTGCGTGCCGCGGGTCTTGAAGGGTTTTTTGCCCTGACCGTTCTGGCCGCCATGGGCATGGGTTGGTATCTCGAAGTCCGGGTCATCCGGGCCGTGTACCGTCTGGAGACCGGTCGGGCTGTTGCACTCTTCGTCCTGCCTGTCGTCCTGACCGTCGTGCTTGTTCTTCTGGTTCTTCTCGCCCTCTCCGCCCTGGTGTCTTCCCTCGCGGTTGCCGCCTTCGGGCTGGTCCTCTAGAGGGCGGCCGGAGATGAAGATCCTCACCCGCTACATGCTGCGTTCACTCATCCCGAATTATTTTACCGGGCTGGCGTTTTTTACCGTGATCCTCCTCGTGAACGAGGTCTTTCGGATGGTGAAATACGTTGTCGAGAGGAATATTCCCTTCGGCCGGGTTTCACAGCTCTTCATCTTCACCGTTCCCTACGTGCTCGCCTTGACCATTCCCATGGCGGTTGTGATCGCTTCCATCCTGACATTCGGAAGGATGTCGAGCGAGAGCGAGGTGGTGGCCCTGCGCGGGAGCGGAATCTCCCTGATGCGAATTCTTTGGCCCAATCTCTTTTTCGGGATCATCCTTTTCGGGGTGGCCATGCTGTTTTACGATACCGTATTGCCCTGGGGAAACACCCGGTATACGGAGATGCGGAGTTCGATTTTTATCCGTGATCCGATGGCCGATTTCGAGGCGGGTCAGGTTGTCCGGATCGGGAACCAGACACTGCGCTACGAGCGTGAGGACGAAGGCACCAAGCTGATGCACAATGTCTACATCACCAGCCCCGATGGCGGCGTGGTGTTTGCCAAGCGTGGCGAATTCATCGAAAAACGCCTCCTTAAGGACAAAATGTTCATCAGTTTCCGTCTGCATGATGTGACGATTGACGAGAACGACAAGAAGGAGCCTGAGCAATTGCTGCGGACACACGCGCCCACGGTGATCCAGACTTTTGTCGAGCCATTCCAGCAGGTTCAGGAGGTTGCCCGGAATGCCCGGACCATGAGTATCAGTGAGCTCTGGGCCAAGATGCAGCGGGATGACGGTGCCAGGATCAAGCTTCTCGATGAGGCCAAAAAAAGGCTGGGGGTTCTCCAGAAGGATCTGACCGAGTCCAGACGCCGGCTTGAGGAGATCTACAACCAGGATCCATCCATACCGCGGGCACATCGGGAAGCTCTCCAGAACACTTCCGCCCAGGCGCAGGTCTCCAAAAAGGGGGCCATCGTACCGGATACACAGGACAGGAAGACGGCCCCCGGCTCTGTCGGTTCTCCCGCTCTTCCGGGGGAGCAGGCCAATCTTGAACGTCGGGTGAGCGAGCTGGGTGCCCAGGCCAGGAATCAGGAGAAACGGGTTCGTGAACTCGAGACAAGCAAAAACTATGTTCTGGCCGATGATGTGTATGAATTCCACAAGAAATTTGCCATACCGTTCGCCTGCTTCGTCTTCACGATTGTCGGTGCCCCGCTCGGGATGTTCTCGCGGAGATCGGGCAGGGGAATGGGGTTTGGCTGGGCCATCATTGTCCTGATCGTCTATTATGTCCTTCTGACGCTCGGACAGGGGTGGGCAGTCTCCAATAAACTGGCACCGGCACTCTCGGCATGGCTTCCGGACATCTTTTTGGGGATCATCGGGGCCTTTCTCGTGCTGAAGAAATTGAGGGAGTGACGATGTCCGGAGCACTGAAAGCGTTGCTTTCCCCGATCATGCGCTGGCCAGGTCGTGTCTGGCGTGCCTTTGGTGCGGTGATTGATCTTTTTTTCAGGAGGCTGCTCCTCCCGGTCCTGCGCCTGGCTGGCCGTATCCTGAAGGCCATCCTCAAGCTCCTCCATCTCGATACAATTTTTCGTCCCGTTGTGCGCGTGGTTGTCCGTGGTGCCCATGGCCTGGTTGCCGGCTGGCGCTGGGTCGGAGCCCATATCAAGTACATCAATCCCTTCTGGTGGCTCTGGCGCCTTCCCTTCATGCCGCGGCTGTCCATTCTGGACCGGCAGATTTTCCGCGGATTCATGATCACCTTTGTGACCGCCAGCTTCATGTTCGTCTGCATCATGATCCTTTTTGACATGATGAACCAGCTCAAGTTCTTCCTGCAGGCCAAGTCGCCATTCAATCTGGTTGTGGAGATGTATGCCAACAAGGCATTTTTCCAGTTTACCATGATCAGTCCGGCGGCAGCCCTCTTTGCCGCGATCTACACCATCAACAAAATGGCGCGGAACAACGAACTGATCGCGGTCATCAATTCGGGAATGAGCATCTACCGGATGACGGCATCCATGGCCATTTTCGGCCTGGTCTTCAGTGTCTTCCTTGTCTGGTTCAACGACGAGGTCGTTTTCCCCGCCGAACGCAGGGCAAACACGATCTCCGACAAGATCCGGCACGGAGAGAATCCGAACAACAAAAGTGTTTCTGATGTGAGGCTTTGGGGGCAGAGCGGGGTTTTTTGGAAGGCGAAGTACTATGATGACCGCAAGATGGAACTTCGGGACGTCCTCCTCCTCAAGCTCCGGCAGCGGATCGGGGAAAAACTCCCGGCGGAGATGGCGCTGAACGAACTGGTCAACCGGGCCGTACCCGTCAAGAGCGTCACGGTCAGGTCCAATGCCGAGGGCGGGGCCGATCTTGTGGTGCGTTCCGTACCCGACATCAATGCTGTCCGCTATCTGGATGATGTCCGCCTCCTGACACCAGCCCGATATTGGCTCTACAGGGTTGAGGCGGCATCCGCCCGCTACAACAAAAAACGGCAGGGATGGGATTTCCAGAAGGGCAGGATCCGCTATTACGACGGTCCGGCCGAGCGGGTGATCCCGTTCGAATCCCGGTTCTTCCCGCTGGGCGAGATTCCCTTCGATTTCGAACGGGCGGATACCCGGGTCAACGGAATGACGACCGGGGAGGCCCGTGCCCACATCAGCAAGCTCGAGAAGCTGGGGGCCGCCCACCGCAAGGAATTGGTTGAATACTATCTCAAATTTTCATTTCCGCTTGTGAACGGGATCATCATCATCATCGGGATATCCTTTGGCGGGTTTTCTCCGAGATCGGTTCTGGTCCTCTCGTTTTTTATTGCAGTGCTGATCTACCTGCTCTATTATACTTTTGTTGCCCTTGGGCTGTCGTTGGGGAAGACCGGCGTCCTCGATCCGGCACTGGGTGCCTGGCTGGGAAATATCGGTTTTTTCCTGATCGGCGCCGGATTGCTGGTGTTCAGAAAGACATAAAGGAGTTTCTGGATGTTGCATCTTCTGCGGCGCGGAGCGCCACTCTTGCTCGCTCTGGTTCTTGTATCCTGTGCGGTGGATGAAGACGAGGTGATCACCACCTTCACGTATCCCAACCCCTGCACGCAGGAGAGCGGGGCGAAGATCGTTGTGAAATACCAGTCTGCCTCTGCGGGGGCTCTCTCCCTTCTCGTCTACGTAATGGACAGAGCCGGGGATGCGGTTGTCGTCCAGCGCAAGACGGCAAATGTGGCCGCCGGAGCCAATACGATCGAGATCCCGTGGGATGTGACCAATGACCGGGGCGCGTATCTCGCACCAGGTCCGTACATCCTCAAGGTCACGACTGAGGGCCTGACAAACAGTCTCGAGTCGCACACAGCCTGGAACAGGATTCTGGTGAAATGAAAGAAAAGGGACGAATGATGCGCAAAGCAGTTCTCTCCGGGATGTTGCTGGTTTCCCTCTCCCTCCCGTTGTCGGCCGATATCGCGGGTGATCTTGAAACGGTGGGTGATGCCGGGTATCCCGGTGCTTTTTTGTTCAACCTGACCGGGGCCAAGGCTCTTTCTGCCGGAAATGCCTGGACGGTTCTCGGGAAAGATCCCCTCTCCGTTTTTTTCAATCCCTCGACCCTGATCGGGATGAAGGGAAGTGCCGCCATGCTTTCCATGGATCTGGCTTCACAGAACCGGGTCCAGGGTGTGGCCGTTGTCGCCCTCCATCAGAGCGGGGAGACCGGACCGCTCTCGGCCGAGGCCTCATCCGGACGATCCTCGGTTTGGGCGCTCTCCGGCGCCTGGTCAAGCATGAAGGACATCAACGCCTACAGTGACAACACCGGTACGGCCGGCGCGGACCTCGAGAATGCATCCATCCTCGGACAGCTGACCTTTGCATCGGCATTCAGCCGGAATGCCGGGGAGGGTGGCTGGGGCGTCAGCCTGCGCGGGATCAGCGAGAGTGCCGACGGGACCAAGGGACAGGGATTGGCTCTCTCGGCCGGTGCCGATTTCAATGTCATTCTCGGAATTCTCCGGTGTGGTTTCTCGGTCAACAATATCGGCTTCATCTCGCACGACGGACGGGAGACCACCTGGATTAATCCGCTTTTCTCTGCCGCCTTTCTCCTGCGTCTTCCCGGACTGCCCACACCGCTGGTCCTCCAGCTGGACAAAGTCCTCGGAACGGATCAGGATGTCGTCTTGCGGATTGCCACGGAATTCAGGCTCTTCTCCCTTCAGGGAGATGACGAGGCCAGCAGGGCGATTGCGGACATGAATGCCATGCAGATGCCGGCTCCCGAGGTCCCGACCGAACTCTATCTGCGGATGGGACTGGTTGAAGGGGATATCTACGGCGGGATGAGTCTCCGCTGGAAGCTGTTTGACCTGGCATACGGAGCCGGAATGGATCCGGTCGACGGACTGATCCGGCACAGCGTCTCGCTTGAGGTGCATTTTTAAAAAAAACAGCGCACCACGGACTGGCTCCGGACCTCTCCTTCGTATCTGGATGAAGGTTCGCCGTCAGGAGGATTTCATGGTGCGTGTATTCGTTTGTCTCTCCCTGCTCTCTGTCCAGAGCCTGCTTGTCGCCGGAATGAACGATGCGCGATTGGCGCTCCGGGCCGGACGCCCCGAGGAAGCCCTCCGGCTCTACGCGGAGTGCCTGGCTGACGGGCGCGATGATGCCGCTCTCTGGTATGGCCTGGCCCGGGCGCGCTTTGCCCTTGACCAGTTGGTCTTGGCGGCAGCGGCCTGTGATGCTGCCTTGTTCAGGGATCCGTCCCATCAAGGGGCTTGGGCTCTGCGAGGGCGAGTGCGTGTCGCCCAGCACCGCTTTCCCGAGGCTGTGCGCGACCTGCGTCAGGCGCTGGATCTCCGTCCCGATGATGCCTGGGTCTGTGGGGAACTGGCCAGGGTTCTCGGGCTGGACCCCGAAACGCCC
>DAIREN010000054.1:0-16999 GCA_036795535.1 Spirochaetota bacterium | reverse complement strand
AAGCGGATCTCGACGGGTGTGCGCAGCGTGAACCGGAACAGGTGGATGCACGGGAGGAGCGGGCCATCGAGGATGCGCGGCGCTTCGAAGAGGAGGAGCGCAAGCGTCAGCGGGTGCCGATTTTTGGTGAACAGGCTCCCGTCCGTGACGCGCTGGCTCCGGCGCGCAAGGAGCCGGTCAAGGAAGCAACCGGGGAGATTCCGCCATTCCTGCGGGATGTGGCGCGCCTGGTGCGCACGCTCAAAAAGATCGTGGAGGAGAGCGGAGACGGGACGCAGGCCGGACCCGCGGCAAAGCGCGCCGATGAAGCCATCAAGGGGATGCAGGCACTGCTGGACCTGTTGCGTGGTGTTTTGCCCAAACAGAAGATGGAAGCCATGGAAAGGGCTCCCGTCGCACTCGAGACCGCCCTGAAAGAAGGGCGGACGGGCAAGGGACTGACGCAACCGGGGGTTGTTGCCAAACAGGTCGAGGAATTTCTCGGAAAACTTCCGGCTCTGCAGGATCTGGTCGCCGAGGCATCGAAACAGGTCAAGGATGCCAGGAAACCGGAAGGCCCGCCGGAGAAAAAGCCCAAGGGCGCGCTTCAAGCGGGTGGAGCGGATCTGCGGTCCATCGAGGATGGCATCCGGATGCGTCTTGATGTGAAGGACCAGCGAGTCAACGATCCCCATGCGCTCCGTGAGACCGTCCGCATCGTCAAACGTCAGTCGGTCGAGGGCGAGGCTGTGCAGAAGTCCGGGGAAAAGGCTGCGCCAATCCCGCCACCGGAAAACGGGGGGCTTCCTCCGGTCAAGGCCCCATCCTCCGGGCGGGAGGCCTCCACATTCCAGCAGGATCTTGGTTCGAGGATGACGCAGAGTGTCAAGAAAACGTCAGCCACGGAGACCTTGTCCAATCCCAGGCAGGTTGTCGAGCAGATTGTTTCCCGTGCCCGGGTGACGGTCAAGAGCGGGATGACCGAGATGCACCTTCAGTTGAATCCCCGGAACATGGGGCGGGTCGGGATGCATTTTACCGTCAATCAGGATGGTGAATTGACGGCCAAGCTGATGGCTTCCAACGAGTCTGTGCGCCAGTACCTCCAGGAAAATATCTCCACCTTTTCCCGGGATCTGGCGGATGCCGGTGTTGTCGTGACACGGATCGAGGTCAGTGCCGATGCCCCCGGTCGCCAGTTTCCCCAGGAAGGCCGGAGCGGTCGGGACGGGACAGAACACAGGGACGGGGCCGTTTCCGTGACGGCGCGACAGGAACCGCGCACCATCCCCGGTGGATATCCTCTTCAAGCGGGAAGCGAGGGAAACCTTGATGTGCTCGCATGAACCGGCCATTCGTGGCCTGAGGCTGTTCATCAAAAAAAAGACTGGACGTGAGGAGAAACCGATATGGAAATAAGCACAACCCTTGATCCGGCCCAGCTGGCTGCTACACGCCGCCAGGTCGAGATGCATAATGCAGAGCTGAAAGCAAAAGGAATCAATACCGAGAAGGATCTGGGACAGGACAAGTATCTCAAACTCCTGGTCACCCAGCTCCGCTATCAGGATCCGCAGAATCCGCTCCAGAACCACGAGTTTGCGGCGCAGATGGCCCAGTTTTCGGCGCTCGAGCAGATGACCAAGATGAACAGTTCGATGGAAAAAGTGATTTCATCGGCACGGGCCGGCGAGAGTTACAACATGCTGGGGAAAGAGGTCGCCTGGCTTGATGCTGACACAAAAGAGATGCAGAGAGGTGTCGTCAAGGCCATCGTTCTTGCCGACAATCGCCCCATGTTGCGTGTCGGAAACATCGATGTTGATCCGTCAAAGATCGCCAGTGTCTCCCTGCCCAAGGCAGCGGGCCAATGACGGGGGAGGCCGGGCATGCTTGATGCCAGTCATATCGCCAGACAGTTTGCTGCACGACCAGCTGTGCAGGCACGGGAGTCCGGACTGGCCCACGGGCCAGCGAGATCGCAGGCGGTGCATGAGGGGCCGTCCTTCGGCGAACTCCTTGAGCAGGCTTCGTCCACGACCGGTGCCGAACTCAAGTTCTCCAAACATGCACAAAAACGTCTGGCTTCGCGAAACATCGATTTCTCCGCCGGAGACATGGAAAAACTCCAGCAGGCGATCGATGTGGCCCGAAAAAAAGGCGCACGCGACAGTCTGGTCCTGATGGGGGATCTGGCTCTTGTGGTCAGCGTCAAGAACAACACGGTGATTACCGCTGTCGACGAGGGATCGACCAAGGAAAACGTCTTTACCAATATTGACAGTGCGGTCATTGCCAGGTAGGTGAGTACCGCATCTGTGGCCGGTCCCTTCCCGGGAAGCCGCGGATGCACGCAGTATACAAAATTTTCCACCTCGGGAAAGGAGCAGTACACGCCATGATGCGTTCACTCTATGCAGGTGTCTCCGGTCTCAAGAATCACCAGGTGCGCATGGACGTTTTGGGAAACAACATTTCCAACGTCAACACCAACGGATTCAAAAAAGGCCGGGTCACGTTTCAGGACATGCTCTCACAGACGCTTTCCGGTGCGGCACGGCCGGGAGACGACAAGGGCGGTGTCAACCCCCAGCAGGTCGGTTTGGGGATGACGATCGCCAGCATTGACACAATCCACACCAATGGAAGCGTCCAGGTGACGGGAAAGAATACCGATCTCGCGATTCTCGGAGAGGGATTCTTCATCAACAAGAAGGGGAACGAGACCTTCTATACCCGTGCCGGTAACTTCAATATCGACCGGGACGGGATGCTCGTCAATCCGGCCAACGGCTACAAGGTCCAGGGTTGGCAGGCCCAGCGCGGGGCGAGCGGGGAGTTTATGGTCAACACCTCGACCACGACCGGAGATCTCAGGATACCGGTCGGCGAGAAGGATGCTGCCAAGGCGACCGGAATGGTCGATTTCAAGTGCAACCTCAATTCCTTGACCCCGGTTGTCAATCCCAATGCCGAGCTTTCGCCGGATTTCGTGTTCAAGAATTCCCACAGCGCCGAGGCACTCGTCTATGACAACTATGGACAGGCCCACAAGATGACGGTCAACTTCACGAGACAGGGTGTCAATATCTGGCGCGCCCAGTTCACGGTGGCTGACGGAAGCAATGTGGTGACGGATGCACCCGGGGGACGGCAGAACGATACCAATATCCTGTATTTTTCGTTCAACCGGAACGGGACGATCGCGGCGGTGACGGATACCCAGCCAGACGCTGCTCCCGCCAATCTTGTTGAAGGCAACAAGCTGAATGCCAACATCTCCTTCCGGCTTCCGGACGGTTCGGATAACTCGATCCAGTTGAATTTCGGAACCGCCGGTCTCGTGGATGGTGTGACCCAGTTTGACCAGAAGTCGACGACCAAGTCTGTCTGGCAGGACGGGTACGCCATGGGCTATATGCAGGCCTTCAATATTGATGATTCGGGCGCCATTACCGGGATTTTCTCCAACGGGCAGAAGCGTCTTCTGGGACAGGTCGCTCTGGCGACCTTTACCAACCCGGGTGGTCTCGAGAAGGCCGGCTCGAACTATTTCGTTGCCAGCAACAACTCGGGGAATGCCCGCATCTCGGCGGCACTGACCGAGGACAAGGGAACGATCCGGGCCGGGTCCCTTGAAATGTCCAACGTCGATCTTTCGGAAGAGTTCACCGACATGATCGTGACCCAGCGCGGGTTCCAGGCCAACAGCCGGACCATCCAGACCAGTGACCAGATGTTGCAGGAAGTGTTGACGCTCAAACGCTAAGGTTTGTAGCCAACTGAACGGGGAGGGGCCGGCCAGTGTGTCGGTCTCTCCCTGTTTTTTGGGCAAACTCTCATGAAATTGTGATGCGACTCCGGGAAACATGTGGCAAACACAGGACCGGACCCTCGTGCTTGCTCCGCCCGGGCCGGTTGGCTATACTGTCAGGGGTATCAGACGGATCGGCGGGAGGGGCGGCATGATCAAGGTGACACGATTGAATGGCAGTGAATTTTGGATTAATCCGCATCAGATTGAGTTTATGGAAGAAACTCCCGATACTGTTATTAAAATGTTCTCCGAAAAAAAGATTGTGGTCAGGGAGTCGGTTGCCGAGGTAAACGCGCGTATCATGGAATACCGCAGGCAGCTGGGAGCGATAGGGAATGACTCGACATTTTGACGATGTCGTGACGAGGGCGGGAGAGGCAGAATGGATCTCGGAACAGTAGGTGGTATCATTGGCGGATTTGCCGCCATTATTATTTCGGTTTTTTGGGGCGGAGGCACGCTTGATACCTATATTGACATTCCATCCGTCTTTATCACGGTTGTGGGATGTTTTTGTTCTGTTTTGATCTCCTATCCATTGAAAAAAGTCTTTGGCATGGTCGGTGTTCTCAAGCATGCCTTCTTTACCAAAAAAGAGGATCCGGCCCACATCATTGACATGCTGGTCACCTTTTCGGAAAAGGCCCGTCGAGAGGGGCTTTTGGCGCTCGAGGATGATGTGGATGAGGTGTCCGACAACTTCCTCAAAAAGGGAATTCAGCTCGTTGTTGATGGAACGGATCCCGAACTTGTCCGCAACCTGATGTCCACCGATCTCAACAATATCGAGGCGCGTCACATGGAGGGCATCAATATTCTTGTCTTCGGTGCGGCTGTCGCCCCAGCGTACGGAATGATCGGAACCCTGATCGGTCTGATCGCCATGTTGAAAAATATCGAAGACAAGTCGTCACTCGGTCCCAACATGGCCGTCGCTCTCATCACGACCATGTATGGATCGGTCATGGCCAACCTGATTTTCCAGCCTTTGGCAACCAAGCTGGATGGCAATCATCGACGGGAGATGATCATGAAGGAGATCATGATCGAGGGAACCCTCTCCATCCAACAGGGAGACAACCCGCGTATCGTCAAGGAAAAACTCGCATCCTATCTGCCACCGGCCCAGCGCGAGGCTCTTGGCGGGGATGACAGGGACTGAGACATGGGGAAAAAGTCGGAGAAAAAGTCATACGCGGCGCCGGAGTACATGCTCACCTACGGGGACATGGTGACGCTCCTTCTGACCTTTTTCGTGGCCATGTTCACCTTTGGCGAGGCCGATCCCCGGGAGATGCGCCTGATTCTCTCATCCTTTTCGGGGAACCTGGGTGTCTTTGAGGGCGGGATGACCCTCTCCAAGGGACAGTTGGCCGACATGGGGATGTCCATCGAGTCACTCCCTTCCACGGAACGAGGAAGCTCCATGGCACGTTCCGTTAAACAGGCACAGGAAATCCTCAAACCGGAGATCCGCTCCAAGATGGTGCGCGTGAGCGAGGATGAGCGGGGGATCGTCATCAGTCTGGCCTCGGATACTTTTTTTGGACCCGGATCCGCACGACTGAATCTCGAACGGGGAGCCGATCTTCTCAAAAAGGTGGTTCAGCTTGTCGAACGGGCCACCAACCAAAAAATCCGGATCGAAGGGCATACGGATGATACGCCTGTTGCCGAGGGTGGTGCCGGTGAGGAACGCTATCGGGACAACTGGCAGCTTTCAACCGCCCGTGCCCTGTCCGTTCTCGGATACATGACCAAAGAGCGCGTACCGGACGAACGGCTCCAGGTCGGGGGCTATGCCGAAAACAAACCCATCGAAAGCAATGATACGCCCGAGGGGCGTGCCTATAACAGACGCGTTGATATCGTACTGCTGCGTGATTAAGCACAAGGAGCCGCAAGATGCCTGAAGATATGGATGATTTCAATTTTGGTGACGATGAGGGCGGAGAAGGCGAGGGGGCCCAGGCGGAGGCTGCCAGTGGTGGCGGTGGACTCAAGCGTTTTTTGTCCGGGACCATCCTCAAGGTTCTGATGTATGTCGCGGCCGGGATCGCGGTCTTCATCATTGCACTCTTTGCCGGGAAAATGGGGGCCAGTGGTAAGAGTGATGAAGCCAAATACGCTCAAGCCCAGAAGGAGATGGAACAGAAGGCTCCCCCCTTGGCTACCTTTGAACTCAAGGAGTTCATGAGCAATACCGCGGATGTGGATACCACCCATTTCGTGCGCATGAAGTTGAGTCTCGGCTACGAGAAGAACAACCTCCTCCTGCAGACCGAACTCTCCGAACGGCGGATGCAGATCTTTGACCTGATCATGCTGACCTTGAATGGCAAACGCAAGGAAGATCTTGATTCGGCCCAGAAAAAGCAGGACCTCAAGGACGAGCTGATCAAAAAGATCAACGGACTCCTGCAAAACGGAAAGATCCAGGATATCTACTATGCCGAGTTCTCGGTCAACTGATTTGCAGGAAAGTACTCAGATTGTCAAACAAAGCTGGCGACAATAGCAGGAGAAGGCGCTTTTGCCTTGCATGGTCGGTGCCTTCCTTGGTAGATTTTCCGTGGATCGTCATGGTCCGGCGGGGACGTCTTTGAGGATGGAGAGCGGACGATGACCGAAGTCTTGTCACAGGAAGAGATCGATGCCCTGCTTTCGGCCATCACCACCGATGGCGAGACGCAAACGGCCAGTATGGATCTCTCCACCCGCGTGGCGACCGAACAGCGCAAGGTCAAGATCTACGACTTCAAGCGGCCGGACAAGTTCTCCAAGGACCAGATCCGTACCCTGCAGATGATGTACGAGAACTTCGCCCGGACCACGACCACCAGTCTCTCGGCCCTCTTGCGGACCATGGTCCATGTGCATGTCGCCACCGTGGACCAGTTGACCTACGAAGAGTTCATCCGTTCGATTCCCAGCCCGACCACGCTGGCCGTCATCAATATGGACCCCCTCAAAGGGAGTGCCATTTTCGAAATCGATCCGGCCATCACCTTTACCGTCATCGACCGGCTCTTTGGCGGGAGTGGAGAGTCCGCCAAGATCAGCCGCGAGCTGACCGACATCGAACAGTCGGTCATGGAAAATATCATCGTCCGGATTCTTTCCAACCTGCGCGAGGCCTGGGCCAACGTGATCGACCTCCGTCCGCGCTTGGGTGACATCGAGACCAACCCCCAGTTCGCACAGATCGTGCCTCCCAATGACATGGTCGTGCTCGTCACCATCGAGACCAAGGTCGGAACCGTCGAAGGGATGATGAACTTCTGTATCCCGTACATCACGATCGAGCCGATCATCTCCAAGCTCTCCGCGCAGTACTGGTACTCCAGTATCCGCAAGGGAACAACCAGCGAGAACCTCAACGTCATCAAGGACAGACTGGATACGGTGGACATCGTTGTCAGTGCCGAACTCGGCTCGGTAGACATCATGACCAATGATCTTCTCTCGCTTGCAGCAGGGGATACCATTCTCCTGCCGAATTCAAAAATCAACTCGGACATGGTCATCAAGATCGGTGACCGGCCGAAATTCAAATGCCGTCCGGGTATTGTGGGCAGTCGCATGGCTGTCCAGGTCACCGGGAAACTCGAGGATATCACCGAAGAATCGCTCGAGGAGATCGCATTAGGAGGGGATGACAATGAGTGACGGTTCGCTGTCCCAGGATGAAATTGATGCCCTGTTGCGTGGTACCGAGGAGTTGATGGGCGGAGGCAGCCCGGCGACGGCGGCTGCTACCGGGTTTACCGCTCCGACCGCGTCGGGGGAATCCCTGAGTGATGTCGAGAAGAACAGTGTCCTCGATGTTCTGCGGGCCGCCACCGAGGCGGCGGCCTCGAGCATGGGGGCTTTGCTCTCCAACAAGGTCTCTGTGGGAATGATGGGGGTCGAAGTCATGCGCCCCGAGGAGATCCGCAGCGAGCTGGGAGGCGGCCTAGTCCAGGTGACCATGAATTACGCGGACGGTGTCAGTGGTGAGAATATCTTTGTCCTGCCCGACTCGGCCGCCTTGATGGTGGCCAATATCGCCATGGGACAAAACAGCCAGGAGCTGACCCCGATGGTTCTTTCGACCCTGGCCCAGACGATGACCCAGGCCTGGGGTGCGGCCGCGTCCAACATGTCGGCCCGGCTCGGACGTGCCGTCCGTTTCAGCGAGGCGCGTGCCGAGGCGGCCCACGGGAACACAGCCCTGACCCTGCCAGGCGGCGGGAGCATGCTGCGGATCGGATACCAGCTTCGGGTTGAGGGGCAAAATCCGGCCCAGGTCAGCCAGATCATGTCCATGAAGGGTGCCCGGGAGATCATCAATGCCGCGATGGGAATCGGGGCGGACATGTCGTTCGGTTCGATGGGTGCCGGCGCCCCAATGGGTGGCGGTTTTGCCGGAGGGATGAGCATGCCTGGAGCAGCGCAGCAGACGGCGGCACAGGCCGTCGGGATCTCCAACGTGCAGTATCCCCAGCTCCAGCAGAATATGGGTGCGGGACAAATGCCGCACAACATCAGTGTCCTGATGGATGTCCAGATGCAGCTCTCGGTCGAGCTTGGCCGGACCCGCAAGAAGATCTCGGAGATTCTCTCATTCGGGGAGGGGTCCATCATCGAGCTGGACAAACTCGCCGGTGAACCGGTGGACGTTCTGGTCAACGGGAAGCTCATCGCCAAGGGAGAGGTCGTGGTCATTGACGAAAACTTTGGAGTGCGCGTGACCGAGATTGTCTCACCCAACAGCCGCCTCGAATACACAACCTGAGGTGAGGCAGCCCGGCTTTCTTGTGATAAAAAAAAGACTTGCAGTCTTCCCCTCAGATGCACTATACTTCCCGTGCATTCTGGAGGGGAAATGCGTTTTTTTGTGCTATTAATGGCTCTGCTTGTTCCGGCCCTGCTTGCAGGCGCTCCACAACAGGCGACAAACCAGGCAGGTCTTGGTGCCATCAACCAGCGTATGCAGGAACTGGCGGGATCCGGTTCACGCGGCGAGTTGGCGGCTCCTGGCGGTCTTGGGACCTTCGTCGAGACAATCCTTGTCCTTGCTCTTTTCATAGCCGGCATTTACGGCGTGTTTCGCTTTGTACAGCGCAAGCGGAACATGGGTGATGCGGGCGAGGATGCCATCCGGGTTCTTGCCAACCGCAGTGCGGGCGGGAGCCGGGCTGTGCAGGTGATCGAGGTCGGACGCAGGGTGTTCGTCATCGGTATCGGCGACTCTGCGATCAATCTTATCGCCGAGATCGAGGATGAGGAGACGCTGGAGTCGCTCCGGCTGGATCATGCCCGGGGCAACGCTGCGCAGGGTGAGGGCTTTTTTGAGCGTCTGGTCGGGATGCTCGGTCGCTCCAAATCCGCTGTCCGCGGGCAAGTCTCGCGTGAAAAGCTGGAATACCTGCGAGCCCAGAAAGAGCGCCTCGCCCGGCTCAAAAAAGAGCCATAAACCCTCCCGAAGAGACAGGATGATGAAGTCGAGCGACGGATACGGTGCTGGCCGTATCCCTGGGGGGATGTATGTCGGTTGTAACCAAACGAAGCGTACTGGCACTGGTTGTGCTGGGGATCGTTGCGCTCCAGACCGGGAGTCTCCAAGCACAGGCGGGCCCTAATTTCGTTTTGCCAAAGATCACCTTCGGTGTTGAACAGGCCCAGCGCCCTGGCGAGGTGGCCGTGGCCATGCAGGTTCTGCTTCTTCTGACCGTTCTTTCGCTGGCACCGGCCTTCATCATGATGGTTACCAGCTTCATCCGGATCTCGATCGTGTTTTCCTTCACCCGGATGGCTCTGGCTACCCAACAGATGCCGCCCACCCAAGTGTTAATGGGACTGGCGCTCTTTCTGACCATCTTTGTCATGGCCCCGACGATCAAAAAAGTGAATGAAGACGCCCTGCAACCCTTTCTGGCACAGAAAATCGGTGCGGACCAGTTTTACGAAAAGGGTGTTGCCCCGATCCGGGATTTCATGTTCAGGCAGACCCGCGAGAATGACATCGCCCTCTTCATGCACCTTTCCAAGGAGCCCCGGCCAGCGACACGGAATGACATTCCGACCTATGTTCTGGTTCCGGCCTTTATCGTCTCCGAAATGACGACAGCATTCAAGATCGGGGTGCTGATCTTTGTCCCCTTCATCATCATTGACATGGTGGTTGCGTCGGTGCTGATGTCCATGGGCATGATCATGTTGCCGCCCGTCATGGTCTCCCTGCCGTTCAAAATCATCCTTTTCTACCTCGTCGATGGCTGGAATCTCCTGATTCGCAAGCTGGTCGAGGGATTTGTCTAGGAGGGCCCTGTGGATTTTGACCTGATCATCCGGATCGTGCGGGATTCGCTCCTCCAGATCCTGCTCCTCTCGGCACCCATGCTCGGGATCAGCATGTTCGTCGGTCTTTTAATCTCCATCTTTCAGGCGACAACCTCGATCCAGGAGCAGACACTGACCTTTGTTCCCAAAATCATTTCGATTTTTCTGGCGCTGATCGTTTTCGGCAACTGGATGCTTGCCACCCTCATCGATTTCTCGCGCCGTCTCTTCGACATGATCCCGCTCATGACGAGGTAACCATGATCGACACGGGGCTTGTCATCCAGTTCCAGGTATTTCTTCTGGTCTTTGCCCGGATCTTCGGGATGATGACCCTTGCCCCGTTTTTTTCTTCCCTGGCGATACCCTTCCGCTTCAGGGCCATTTTGGCTCTCCTTGTGACCATGATCATGATCCTGCCCGTTCTCAAGCTCCCGATCCGACCCGAGATTTCGCTGGTGCACTACATCCTCCAGCTGGTCGGGGAATTGCTTGTCGGGATTGCCATCGGGTTTCTTGTCGGTGTTTTTTTCGCAGCACTCTCGTTTGCTGCCGAGCTCTTTTCGATGCAGATGGGTCTGAGCATCACCAACGTCTTCGACCCGCAGGCGCAGATCGAAGTCCCCGTTCTCGGCCAGCTGCTCTCTCTCTTCGGGATACTCGTCTTCATCGCCGTCGGTGCGCATCACCATCTCCTCAACGGGATCTGGAGCAGCTACGACAGTCTCCCGATGCTGGAAATCTCCCGTCATTCCGGCCCCTTCGCACAAGGTGCGGCGGCCGCTTTCACTGGGATGTTCGGGGTGGCGATCAAGATCGCCCTGCCGATGATCGGAGTCTCCTTCCTGCTTTCGATCGCGATGGGGATTCTTGCCAAGACGGCGCCCCAGCTCAACATCCTCATGCTCGGTTTTCCGATCCAGATTCTCGTCGGATTTCTCGTGTTGGTCGCCTCGCTGCCGTTTCTCTTCCGGTTTATGGGAAACGTGATCAGCGAGAGTGTGGCCTTCGCGGTCAAAGTCATGGGGGGCGGCTCATGATGGAGGAAAGACTGTTTTTGGTGAACACCCTCCTGCCTCCTGAGGGGAGGTTTCTCCTCGATCTGCAGTTCTTCGCAGCTGAAGACGAAGGCCGGACAGAGGATCCGACCGAATCCCGGAAACGCAAGGCCCGCGAGGAAGGCAAGGTCCCGAAAAGTCAGGACATGTCCGCCGCGCTCGTCCTCCTGGTTGTTTTTTGGACACTGGCGTTTTTTGGTTCCCACATGGTGACCGGGTTCCGGGAGGCCTTCACCTACTGTATCGACAATATGTATACCCTCGAGATCTCGACAAATTCCCTGCGGACGCTCTTCCTGCATTTCGTTCTGTTGTTTTTCGAGATCCTGGCCCCGATCCTGATCATGGCCATCATCATCGGGGTTGCAGCGAATGTCATGCAGGTCGGGTTCCTTTTCACCTGGAAACCGGTCAAGCCAGAGCTCTCGAGGATCTCGTTCACTCCCCAAAAAATCTTCCAGCGTGTCCTCTTTTCCAAACAGGCCATGGTCAATCTTGTCAAATCCGTTCTCAAGATTGTCGTAATCGGCATTGTCGCCTGGCTGATCATTGAAGGGGAGTTGCCCAAGATGATCAATCTGATGGACGTCGGGGTGGCCGGCGCCATGGATTCCATCACCAATGTCGTGTTTGTCATGGTCAACGCGACCTGTCTCGCTCTTTTGGCGCTCTCCGTACCGGATTACATCTTCCAGCGCCGGCAGCACCTCGAATCCTTGAAGATGTCCATTCCCGAAATCAAGGAAGAACACAAGATGGAGGAGGGAGATCCCCTGATCAAGAGTCGGATCATGCAAAAGAGCCGCGAACTCGCCCAGCGCAATCTCCCGGCCATGGTCAAAAAGGCGGATGTGGTCATCACAAACCCGACACACCTCTCCGTTGCCCTCCAGTTCGACATGAACATCCATGACCAGCCGGTCGTGGTGGCCAAGGGGGCCGACCACCTGGCCTTTGTCATCCGGCAGATCGCGACCGAGGCCGGGGTTCCCATCATGGAAAACAAACCGTTGGCCCGGGCGCTCTATCACGATGTCAATCTCGGGGACCCGATCCCCGAGAGCCTCTTCAGTGCCGTTGTCACGGTCTATCAACGGCTCGAGAAATTCAGAAACCGGGATTATTCGGGGGTGCGCGCATGATCCATCAGGAATACCGTCTCCGGGGACTGTCTCCGGTAAAGGAGGTTGTCCATGGCTGAACCAGGCCGCAAGGGACTCCAGGCTGACATCATGCTGGCGGTCGCCGTGATCGCCGTCGTGTTCATGTTGATCATCCCGCTTCCGACGATGATGCTGGACATGCTGATCGCCGTCAACCTGATGATCTCCCTGATCGTCCTCCTGACCGTGATGTACATGAAGAATGCGGCGGATTTTTCCATCTTTCCCTCGCTTCTTCTCTTGACGACCGTCTTCCGTCTGGCACTCAACGTCTCGACGACCCGCGTGATTCTTTCCGAGGGGATGCAGTTCGATGGAGCCATCATCCGCGCCTTTGGAGAATTCGTTGTCGGAGGGAATTACGTTGTCGGTCTCGTGATCTTCATGATCATCACGGCCGTCCAGTTTCTTGTGATCACCAAGGGTGCCACCCGTATCTCCGAAGTGGCGGCCCGGTTCCGTCTGGATGCCATGCCCAACAAATACATGGCGATCGACGGCGAATTGGCCAGCGGACTGATTACCGAGGAAGAAGCGAAAAACCGGCGCAAGGTCGTCCAGGGCGAGACCGACTTTTACGGCTCCATGGACGGTGCTTCCAAATTCGTCAAAGGGGATGTGACTGTCGGTCTTTTGATCACCTTCATCAACATCATTGGCGGGATCATCATCGGGACGACCATGCGCGGAGAGCCACTCTCGGCTGCCGCCGGGACCTATCTCCTCCTGACGGTCGGTGACGGCCTGGTCTCCCAGATTCCGGCACTCCTCTTCTCGACGGCGACCGGTATCATTGTGACCCGTTCGGTCTCGGAGGGTGGTCTCGGGGAAGACATGCTGAACCAGCTCTCGAGCCAACCCAAGGTCTTCATGATTTCCGCCGGTTTTCTGGCTTTTCTCGGATTCCTTCCCGGGTTCCCCAAGATTCCGCTCTTCGGCTTGGCAGCCATGCTCTTCTATTTTGGATGGAAGATGCAGCAGACGGCCCGTGCGGATGAGCGGGCCGAAGAGGAGGCCAAGGCAGCACCCCAGACACATGAGCCGGAGGTCCTGGCGCCGGTCCAGCCCGAACTGTTTGAACTGGAAATCGGATTTGCCCTGGTGCCCCTGGTGGACGAGTCCCAGGGTGGGGATCTCCTTGACCGGATCCGGAATCTTCGCAAGCGGAGCGCCAACGAGATGGGGATCGTTGTCCCGCCCCTGCGGATCCGGGACAATCCCAGGCTTGGGCCGAACCAGTACTCGATCCGTATCCGCAGTGTCGAGGTGGGCAAGGGCGAACTCCAGGTCGAACAGTTTCTCGTGATCAACCCGCGCGGGGCGCCGGATGGCGTGCCCGGGATGGATACCCGGGATCCCACCTTCGGTCAGGCTGCCCGCTGGATCGACAGGGAGATGCGTTCAACGGCCGAAGATCTCGGGTACACCGTGGTGGATTGCCCGAGTGTCCTTGCGACCCATATCGGGGAGGTCCTCAAGTCCTATGCCCCCGAACTGGTGACGATGCAGCAGACCCAGATCTTCCTCGATTCGATCGAAAAGACCAGTCCGGCCATTGTGCGCGAGGTCAAGGACCGCGGAGCCCGCCTCGGGGATATCCAGAAGGTCTTGCAGAATCTCCTGCGTGAGCGGGTGTCGATCTCCAACATGGAACGGATCCTCGAGCTGATCGCCGAGCATTTCAGTGCGGGAATCAAGCATGAGATGCTGACAGAGCGTGTCAGACAGGGTCTGGCAATGCAGATCTCCAGTACTTTGGCCAGCAATGGCGTTCTCAAGGTCGTGGAGGTGGATGGCGAGACCGAGGAACTCCTTTCGGATGCGGTCGATGTCGACATGGAGGGGAATATGACGGCCAGCATGGATCCGGACATACTCAACGCCCTGATCCAGAACGCGATGCAGACCCTCGGTTCGGTCGATGATCCCGAATACAACAATATTGTTCTCTGTACGGCGCCGAACAGGCTCTTTTTGCAGCAGGTGTTCGAAAAATCGCTGCCCGGGGTCCGGGTTGTCTCGTACAACGAGCTTTCCCGGAACATCCGGCTGGAGATTCTCGGGCAGCTCGGGGTCTCGCAAAAAGCCCCGGCCTGGTCGTAAGAAAAGAGTATTCATCGGGATGGCTGTTTGTTTCGATATTCAATATGGGGGGAAAGCATGGCATACAAGACATTTACCGGCGAGTCGATCAAGGAGGCAAGGGATGCTGCCCGACTCGAGTTCGGTGATGATTTCAAGGAAGTGGATCACAAGATCACGGTGCATCGCACCGGACTCTTCGGTTTGTTCGGTCGCAAGGAGTTCTACCAGATCACGGTCAGCTATGATGAAGGTGCTCCGGCCCGGCGGGGTGGTGTGACGCGCGAGATGGCCGAGAGGATGGAACTCCTCGAACGGATCAAGAAAATCGGCGACGAGAGGAGGCGTGCCCAGCAGATGCAGGCGGTTCCGGTCCAGGAAGCCGTGTCAAGCGGCAGGCCGGTCGGGGAGGACATTGCCGAGCTCAAGGAAATGCTGGCCGCGATGATGAATACCGCACCCGACGCGGGAAAGAGAAAGACTCCCCATCATCCCGGATTCTCCCGCGTGCGCGAATTCCTGCTTGAAAACGATTTTGGGCGGGAGTATATCGAGCGGACGATGGAGCATCTCGAGTCAAGTCTGACCTTCCGCCAGAGCAGTGACGACGAGCTTGTCCGGGCCACTCTCGAAAAATGGATTCTCTCCTCGTTCAAGACAGGGCTGCCGGCAATCAATTCCGAAGACAGCCCCCGGGTGATCACCCTGGTTGGCCCGACCGGCGTGGGGAAGACGACGACCCTGGCGAAGATCGGGGCTGAACTGGCTCTCGGTCAGCGCAAGCGGGTGGCCTTCATAACGATGGATTATTACAGGATCGGCGCACAGGAACAACTCGAGAAGTATGCAAAGATCATGAATATCCCCATCTACATGGTTCATAGCCGGGAGCAATTGGAACAGGTCATCGATGAAGGGAAAGCCGATTTTTACCTTCTTGATACCGCCGGCAGGAACCAGAAAAACGAGATGCAGATTGGCGAGATCCGCTCCGTTCTCCAGGGTCTGGCTCTGCCCGTTGATGTGCATCTGGTGATTTCGGCTACGACCAAGTATGCCGATCTGGCCGAGATCATGAAAAACTTTGCCACCTTGCGGTATGAAAAGATCATTGCCACCAAGGTTGACGAGACAAATACCTTTGGATCCCTGATCAGCAGTCTCTCATTGTGCGGAAAGGAACTTGTCTGGCTCTGCATGGGCCAGGGTGTTCCGGACGATATCAAGCTGGCCGAGGCGAGAGATCTTGCGGGCCGGGTCATGGTTCAGTACAGAATCGAGGGGGCGCTCAGCCATGCATGAGGAAGGAAGTGGAGGGCCGGTGATGGACCAGGCAGCCAATCTGAGAAAGCTGGCGAGCAAGGCTCGCAGTACCCGGACACAGCCCGAGCTGGTCGAAGTTCCGAAGCCGGCAAAAGCGACCCGCTTTATTGCCATTGCCAGCGGAAAGGGCGGGGTGGGGAAGACCAATTTCGCCATCAATCTCGGAATCCTGTTTGCCCGCGAGGGAAAACGTGTGATCGTGATGGATGCCGATATGGGCTTGGCCAACGTCAACGTGATCCTGGGCGTCATTCCGAAATTCAATCTGTATCACGTCATCAAGGGACAGAAGCGCCTGCCGGAGATCATCATTGATACACCGCAGGGGATCCGGATCATTGCCGGCGCTTCGGGTTTTTCCAAACTCGCCAATCTGACCGAGGAAGAGCGTCTTCGTTTTGTCGACAGCATGATGGAGCTCGAAGAAGCGGACATCGTGATCATTGACACCGGGGCCGGAGTCTCGCGCAATGTCCTTTCCTTTGTCCTGCCGGCCGATGAGGCGATCATCGTGACAACGCCCGAGCCGACAGCCATCACGGATGCTTACGGAATCATCAAGGCCATCTCGGCCGAGACCGGACAGGTGACGATCAAGCTTGTGGTCAACCGGGTTTCTTCCATTCATGAAGGGAAGCAGGTAGCCGAGCGCGTCATCAATATTGCCGGCCAGTTCTTGAATGTACGGGTGGAAAATCTTGGAATGATTTTTCAGGATGAAACCGTTCCGGAGTCTGTGATGAAGCAAAAACCCTTTGTGATTGCAGCACCCAAGGGCAGGGCAACCGAGTGTGTCGACCATATCGCCAAACGTCTGCTCGGAATGCAGATCACCCCCAAGTCGCGAGGGTTTGGCGGGTTCATAAAAAACTTCCTCTCCGTATACAAGGAGGATTGAGGCTGAATGGAACTACCGGGCAGCAGGGAAAACTATTTTCTGGGCGGGATCCTCGGTGTGGCGACTTTCTGCGCCATCTTCCTGATCGGGCTTCTTTCAGGGGTCTCGCTTGGTCTCCTGCTGCTTCGGGGGATTCTCTTCGGGCTTCTTGTAACGGGTTTGGGAACGGGCGCCGGATTCCTGCTTGAGCGACTGGTTCCCGGACTCTGGGACGATGGGTCCGGTCTGTCCGGGATGGGCCCGGCGATGGACACCGGTGAGGGTGGCGGGATTGACAGGGATGATCAGTCACAACCCAGTTTTGAGTATACCGTGAGCGATGATGTGGGGACGAGTGAACCCCTTCCAGACGGGA
>DAIREN010000053.1:0-17361 GCA_036795535.1 Spirochaetota bacterium | reverse complement strand
GAGGGAGATGGACCGGTTTGAGATGATGATGCAGTTTTCGTCGTTTCCGTCAACCGCGGCAGATGGCGAAAAGTTGAACGAACCGGTCAGGGTCAGGGCTGAATCGTACCCCGCATCAATCACCATGATCTTGTCATGCACCTTTGAGCCGTGATAGGGATTGTGCGGGTCGAAATTTTCGTTTCCGTCCATGACAATATTGAGGCCGGCATCCATCATCCGCTGATGGACAGAATACTCATTGGACTCGTGCCAGCCCTTGTCGAATACACCGTAGACACGCACGCCCTGGTTGGTCGCCTTCCAGATGATGGCGTTGGCGATTTCAGTGCTGGTAAAGGCAAACATGGCAAAGTGGATGGTATGCCGGGCATTGCTGATAATCTCGAGAATTCGTGTATTGGCGTTGTAGTTGGGGGCAAAGGCCCCGACATAGGGCGTAAAGTAAACTTCGATTTTTGTTTCATCCGGCTGTCCGGGATTGACAACAAACCGGTTATCGGCAAACCCATCAAAGGGCTTTTTTTCGAGACCGAAGGTCCCATTGACAAACATGTTATCCATCTCTTTTTTGTAATACGCCGCCACATTGCTGCTGGTAATAAAAACCACATTTTCGTTGTTGAGGAGAGCTCCCGAGCCGGTATAGTTCATCGAACCCATGGTCACGATGTGGTCGTCGACGATCACGAATTTGTTGTGCATGATCTTTTCGGGGTTGCCAAGCCTCATCGGGACCCGTGCGGCCATGAGAGCCTTGTATCCCTCGTAAAATGTGTTGTCGATATCTCCTACCATGCGCACCTTGATGCCCTTTTTATGCACTTCGATCAAAGCCTGGTAAATTGCCGGAACCGAGAGCTCGTAGATATTGATGTCCACACTTTTTTTGGCGCTCAGGATCAGCTTGCCCACCTTTTCGGGCAGTTGCTGGTCATGCCCGGTTGAGGGTGAAATGCCCGGCTCCGAAAACCAGACCTGCAGGCCCCTGGGCCAGGGAGAGAGGGCTGGTTCGGAAATATCGGCCGCCGAGCAGGCCGCGAGCAGTGCGCAGGCCGCCGCAGTCACAAGGCGCATTGAAGATGCCAGTTTCATGGTCCTCCCCTTTTTTACCGGTTCCCGGGTGAGCAGAAGACGGCACCCTGATAGTTTCCGCGTATGTACTGCATGGCCCAGGCTGTTTCGTGGGAGAGATATTCCCCCCAGCTGTCATAGCTTGACCCTTCCTCGCCCCCGAAAAAATCAGTCTTGCGGACCGCACTCCGTCTGATTCTGGGGAGAGCGGCGCCGGCAGGGAGATAGTCTTTTTGGAGAAAATCGACAGTGTCGGCCGTCCGTCCGCCGGCATCCTGGACTTCGATCATGAAGCGCGACGAAGGGATGGAAAAACCCGGGATGACAAGATCAAGGTTGTTGAAGGCCCCGTTTGTGCTGTTGCCGACTGTGTAATAGCGGCCTGACGGAATGACGGTGTTGGTCGGAAAGACGATCAGCTGCGATGTTGTTCCGGAAAACACAAGGCACCAGCCCGAGATGTCGTAGGGGGCACTCGAATTATTGTAAATCTCGATAAAATCGTCATCCGGGTTGTTTTTTGCCCCGGTATTGTCAACGCTTCCGGCCCAGTGTACTTCGGAGACGTAGATCTCGCCACGGATATCGTACGGTGAGATATTATACCGTGCTGCATCCGGTTCGCCGATTGAACACCCGGCCAGCACCAGGGAGATGACTATGGTTTGGAGGACGCAATGGTTCATAAATCTGGCTCCCTAGTTTCGTGTCCCTGGACTACGGATGGTTGAGGTTCCGTTTTGCCAGACTGCAATATTGGTATACGAATCCGTCGCCGGATTGTAGGTTGACCGGAGCTTTGAATAGGTTGAAGTCATCCCGGCAGCTGCAAAGGCGGCCGGATCCGGTGTATGACTCCATTCGTACGAACCGGATTTCAAAAAGGCCCTGTTGTCATCGAGGCGGTCACCGGTTGTTCCGATCAGGGTTGATTCGGAAGAGGTAAAGAACTTAGTCCCGGCGGGCACTCCCCAACCGATGATGGTGTTGAGATTGGTGGCGCTGACATCCGAATCGACAACAAGGATCACCTCATTGGGCGCAATCGTCACTCCTCCCGAAGTGGGGATCGATGCGAAAATACTCACGTTGCTGCTGGTTCCGTACTTCGACAAACTGATCTCGGTTGTACCGATCAGGATTCTGAAATCCCGTGTGATTGAGAGACTCTGTGAGCCGGAATTCCAGAGCTCGATATAATCGACGTTTGTCCCGGCATCCGCCCACTCACTGATGAGAAGGCCAAAGAGGGCCGGTGTTGTCCGGGTGATGGTGACGGTATAGGTGGTTTCGGTAAAATTTTCGGCCACAACCCGGATGGAGACCGTGTTGACACCGACTGCAAGTGGAATTGCCAGGCTTGAACCTGAAGCCACCTGCTGATTGTTGACGAAGATGCGGGCAGCAGCATGGCTGGCGGCGGGTGTCACGCTGGCTGATGTAATATCGAAATTGACGGCGCATGAATAGGTTGTTGTCGCTGGTGTGAACGAGAGGATATTGGTTGGTCCGACCACGAGGGAGGAGAGACTGGAGTCACCATTCTCACTCCCCGTCAGGAGAACCGCCGAGACTGTGTAGGTAAACACGGACAAGCCATCACGGTCCGTCACCCGTACCGGGACCCGGGTTGTTCCCGTTGCGGGGACGATGGGTTGTGACGCCATTCCGGAGAGGACGGTCTCGCCGTTAACCGTAATCCTGGAAGTGCTGCTGCGTGAAACGGGGGTAATGGTGAACGAAGCCGTTCCCGCCGGGACTCCGATCATATAATTGGTACGTTCGATTCCAAAAGCCGGGACGAGTGCGGTGGAGAGTGACGTCGAAAGGCCTGAGAGAAATGGATCAGGTAAAAATTTCCGTTCGTATTGGTCCGGCAGCTCGCCGCTGTTTGCAATATTGAGATCCCCCGAACAGGAGAGCCCCAGTACGGTCACAAGAAGAAGGAATACGCTCGTCATGCACAATCTCATGGCAGCTCCTTATTTGGGCCAGATGCTGTTGGCGGCACCCGGCGTCGCGCGGGTGTAGGTTCGAAAACCGGGCTTGATATTTGTTCCGGATACGGCGAGCTGCCAGGTGGCATCATTCATTCCGTCCGTAAACGGTTTTGATCGTTCAACTGAAGCGTAAAACTCGCCGGGTGAGAGGGCTGATGCCCGGATGTCACACTCGTCGTGGACCTTGCCTGACGTGTCCTTGAGAACGTACGAAAATCCCTTCGACGAACTGACATCGAGCTTGATGCGTGTTGACCGAAAAGCCGTCGTGACAAAGGCGTTGTCAAACTGGGTGCTCGTATTGGCCAGCACCCAAAATCCACCCGGCGCAAGTCGTGTACCATAGGGGATGGTCAAGGTTCCCAGAAAATTGGTCCTGTCGCAGGTATACTGGTCAATCTGCCAGTTCCCGATATCAATCGTCCGGTCGGTCGTCGAATTGTGGATCTCGAGATAGTCGCCGTTGTGGTACCACTGCCCTGCATCACTTTTTGTTGCGCGGTAGCAGATTTCGCTGAGGACGACCGAAAACGGGTCAAGTTCCTGATTGATGATATTGGTCTCGCTCCAGACCGTGTGCAGGGCATCCACTCCCTTGACAGCCCAGTAGATCCGGGTCTTTGAAGCACCAGTCAAGGGAAGAACCACCGAAGGCGTACAGTTGGTGCTGGTTGCCGAGGCAAAATCCTGTTCAAAAAGCGGCAACGAGAGATCAGCGTTAGTCGAGATATACAGGGTCGTGATATAGGGGATGCTTGAACCCCAGGTGAATTCGTAGCTGGTCGCGTTGGCATTGAGCTGGTGACGGGGTGAAAAAAGCGTAATCGCCGGTGCGGCGGCACCAGCCTCTGTGCTGTTCCCGTGGGGCCAGTCCGTGTGCAGCTCGTTTTCAGAGCAGGCGATCACAAGAACAACCAGCAGTCCGGCTGCTGTCAGGGCAAGGGTACGTTTCATGGCCAGTATCCAGGTGTGCGTATAGATACATTTCCATTGACCCACTTGGTGTCATCCTGGGTCGAATCTGTACCGAAAACAAATGTATCGACGAGCTTTGAATACGTGGTTGTACCGGCAGTCCATGGCCAGGCGGTACCAGACCATTCATCACTCCCAAGCGTGAGTTTTGCCGGGGCGCCACTCAATCGCTCACCGGATGCATCGATAAGCTTTGTCTGATCTGAGACGAAGAACTTCACTCCCGCAGTAGCAGCGAAGTTTGTAATTCGAGACGAAATCGGTACAACCAGGATTACTTCACCCGGGGCAATGTTTACTGTTCCAAGCGGGGTGTACTCGGCAGAAAGTGGTCCCGTTCCGTACTTGGTCAGTTTGGCCGACTTGCCGCTGCCATACACAATTGCCAATGAAGTATTAATTTCGACTTGGTGATCGGCAAAATTTCTCAACTCGATGTAATCGTCATAATTGTAGGTTCCAACATCACCCCACTCGGTTATCAGCAATTTTCCAACGGGAGACGCTGCCGATACCGCTGATGCGACACTCCCGCTCGAACTTGTCGTCGACGTCTGGCTTGAGGATGTTCCCCCAGATGCAGTTGAAGAACTCGTGGACGCACTTGTCGAGCTGATGGCGCCGGCCCAAGCATAGACCCGGTATTCGCGCAGGGCTCCATCGGCCGCCTTGATCACCCAGGAGACGTATCCATCACGGTACGACTGGGTGCTGACCCCGCTTGTTTGCTCGAGCGTGTTGACGTAGGCTTTGGCACCGGCAGGCAGGGTAAAGGTGGCAATCAATGCGGTCAAGGATTGCCCTTCGGGAAGACTGACATCAATCCGGTGAGGGACAATACTCTCATTGATGCTCCCTGCGACCCCGGACAGGCTGAAGGACACGAGCGAGGAGTTGGAAGACAGGCTGGCAGGATAGGGATCGTCACTGCAGGCGACAAGCAGGGCCAACAGGAGAGCTGTGCCTGCAACAAGGATACTGGCTGTACGCACGCCGGACCTCCGTCTCTTTTCATCGAGTCTAGCACTTTTTACGCAAAAATGTCAATAGGGATATTTCCCTATACGAGATATTGGGTTTTTTTTAGATGGAAGCAATAAAAAACACATCGTATGGTAGCCGTAACAAGGCATACCGGTTGTCACACGGATGGTATGCCCTGTTTTGGGGATCAGCGCAAGGCCTGCTCGACCCTGTGGGCCACCTGTAACAGTCGTGCCTCGTCAAAATGGGTCGCCATGAGCTGCAATCCCACAGGAAGCCCGCCCTTCCCGCGTCCACAAGGCAGGGAAATTCCGGGTATTCCGGCCAGATTGGTGGAAATGGTGAAGATGTCCGAGAGATACATGGCAACCGGGTCTGCCGCTTTTTCACCGATGGCAAAGGCCACCTGGGGTGAGGTGGGCGTAGCGATCATGTCCACATCGGCAAAAGCAGTGGCAAAATCTCGGGTGATGAGCTGGCGGACACGGAGCGCTTTGAGATAGTAGGCATCGTAATAGCCGGAGGAAAGGACGTAGGTCCCGAGCATGATCCGGCGTTTGACCTCGGCGCCGAACCCCTCACCCCGACTGCGGGCATAGAGCTCGTACAGATCGGCCGGATCCTGGGCGCGACGACCGTAGCGCACTCCGTCAAACCGTGCCAGGTTTGAACTGGCTTCGGCAGTCGCCACGATATAATAGACGGCCACTGCGTATTCCGTATGGGGGAGCGAAATCTCACGGATCTCGGCACCCATCTCCTCCATCCGTTTGATCGCGGCTCGGACAGCGGCTTCAACCTCGGGTTCCATTCCGGAAACAAAGTATTCCTTGGGGACACCGACGCGAAGACCCTTGAGGTCACCGTCCAGGCCCGCAGTATAGTCAGGAACCGCTTGAGGGACGGATGTCGAGTCCAAAGGATCATGTCCGGCCAGGTGATTGAGAACAATGGCGGCATCCTCGACCGTCCGTGTGAAGGGCCCGATCTGGTCGAGGGAGGATGCAAAGGCGATTAGACCTCGCCGTGAGACACGTCCATAGGTCGGCTTGAGACCAACCACCCCGCAGAGGGCCGCCGGCTGGCGGATGGAGCCACCCGTATCCGAGCCGAGAGCCACCGGGACAAACCCGGCTGCCACCGCCGCGGCCGAACCGCCTGATGAGCCACCGGGTATCCGTGACCTGTCATGAGGATTGCGGACCAGTCCATGGGCCGAAGTCTCGTTGGAGGAGCCCATGGCAAACTCGTCCATATTGGTCCGCCCGACAAAGATGGCACCCGCCCGTTCAAGATTCTCGAGGGCATGCGCGGTATAGGTCGCCCGGTACCCGTCAAGGATCCGAGATGCACAGCTTGCCCTGTGTCCGCGGTAATTGAGATTGTCTTTGATGGCCAGCGGAATCCCCAGGAGGGGGGCGCGTTCACCGTCCGCCAGTCTGGCATCGGCCGCACGGGCCTGTTCCCTGGCCTCGTCCAGCCAGAGTTCGACAAAGGCGTTGACCGGACATGCGTGGGCTGCATCGGTCGAATCACTCGTGATGCCCTGTTCGACGGCATCGATGATGTCGAGAGCCGAAAATTCGCGGGAGTCCAGTCCCTTGCGAAGTCGGGCAATACTCAAGCTGGCAAGATTCATCTGGGAGATCCTTACGGGAGTTATTCGATGACTCGGGGAACGAGGATGCTGCCATCCCGGGATTCCGGGGCCAGAGCGAGAATCTCGTCTCTCGACACGGCATTTTTATGAGGAACATCCTCTCGCTCGACATTGGCGCTGGTGGCGTCACGGGGAAGAGGTTCGATACCGGATGTATCCAACTCGTTGATTTTTTCGACAAACTGGACAATCCTGGCCATCTGGGTGGTCAAGGCTTCCTTTTCCGGTTCGCTCAGTTCAAGCCGGGAGAGGCGTGCGACACGCTCCACCGTGGTACGATCGACAGCCATGGACAACTCCTTGCGCGGATCCTGCATCGTGTTTCCCGAAATACCCTGTCTTTGTGACCAGACGCTGTTGCTCCGGGAGACCGTGCCATCTGATACGAGATACTCTGTAAAAAAAATATCATGGTGTCGCAAAGTCAATCCCGGTCTGTCATGCCAATCCGCGAGAATCGAGGGGGACGGTTGCACAACGATGCCTCTTCCGGGGCTCTTTACCGCTTCTCTTCGGATTCGAGACCCGAGTAGAGCTCGATAAAGGTGCAGACCCGGTCGGTAAAGGCGACACGGAGGCGGACCAGTTTTCCTTCTCCGGATCGTTCGAGAATCACACCGGGCCCGTACTCACGATGCCGGACCTTTTCGCCCTGGGAGAAGGTCTGTGGCCGGTTTGTGTGTTCCGGTCGTGTCCGTTTCTCTTCGGAAAGCCGGTTTTTCCAGTGAGCGGAACTGGTGCTCCGTTTCGGATCCACCTCTTCCCAGTCAACCAGTTCGGGGGGAAACTCGTCCAAAAAACGGCTGGGTTCGTTGTTCATTTCGCGTCCGAAGCTGTATCGTGAGGCGGCATGGCACAAGAAAAGCCGTTTCTTGGCGCGGGTCGCGGCGACATAAAAGAGCCGACGTTCCTCCTGAAGCCTGGCAGGATCGTCAATGGAGAGATAGTGGGGAAAAATCCCTTCTTCCAGTCCCGTTGTGAACACCGTGTCGAATTCGAGCCCCTTGGCATTGTGTACTGTCATGAGGAAGACGCCCTTCCCTCCTCCACTGGTTTCATCGGTTTGTCCAAGGAGAGAGACTTCTGCAAGATACTCGGCTGCTGTTCCCTGGGGATTGTGATCCTCCCAGTCGGAAATGGAGTTGATGAATTCCTGGATGTTCTCGATCCGTTCTTCCTCTTCGGAATGGAATTCCATGAGACCGGAATCCTTGGCCAGTCGGGCTACGCGTTTACTGAGGGGATCCGCCGACTCCGCGAAATTCTTGACCAGGTTCCCGATCTTGCCGAGGGCTTCCTGTTTGGCTTTGCCCCTGACAAGGCTGGCCGCATGCTGTGAACAGACTTGTACAACAGGCATTCCGTGTGCTTCGGCATAGGCGACCAGACTGGCAATGCTCTTTTCACCGACTCCGCGCAGGGGCGCTTGCATGGCGCGGGCAAAGGCACTCCCGTCGCTCGGGTTGACCGCGAGCCGGAGCCAGGCGACGAGATCACGGATTTCACGGCGTTCATAAAACCGCATGGAACCAACCAACTGGCTGGGAATGTTTTTGGAAAGCAGAGCTTCCTCGAAGATGCGGGATTGCCAATTGGCCCGATAGAAGATCGCGCAGTCCTCGAGTGAATACCCTTTCCGTTGGAGATCCAGGAGTTCGCCGGCGATCCATTCGGCTTCGTCCCTGTCTCGCTCAAAGGAGACGACTCTGGGCTTGTCGCCATCCGGGAGGGCGCTCCAGACAGTCTTTGCCATCCTTTCATCGTTTTTTTCGATGACTCTGGCAGCAATCTCGAGGATCTGCGGGGTCGAGCGGTAATTCTGTTCAAGACGGATGGCCTTGACCCCGGTAAAATCACGCGTAAACGCCGCAAAATTGTCCACGCGGGCTCCACGCCAGGAATAAATGGATTGATCATCATCACCGACAATGCAGGCGTTATTATGTCCACCAGCCAAAAGCCGGAGAAGCGCATATTGGGCGGCATTGGTATCCTGAAACTCGTCAACAAGGACAAATCCAAACCGGTTGGCATATTTTGAAAGAACCTGGTCATTTCCGCGAAAGAGCCGGACAGTTTCAAAAATCAGATCTCCAAAATCCAGGGCGCCGTTTGCCCGCAAGCCCTGGTTATAGAGCAGGTACAGGGTCCGCATGGCTTCATCCTGTCGGGGATCCCGGGTTGCGGGCCGGTACTCCCCTGGTCCGACAAGCGAATCCTTGGCACGATGAATGGCCTTGAGCCACTGGGCGGCCAGCTTTGTATCAAGCGGAAGATCACGCTCCCGGATGATCCGTCTCAGGATCGATGTCTGTTCATCCTGATCGAAGATCGTGAAATCACGGGGGAGACCGGCTGCCTCATGTTCCGTGCGCAGAATGATTGAGCAGGCGGAGTGGAAGGTGCGGACCCAGAGCCGGCTGAAGTCCTGCCCGGCCAGCCTGGAAACCCGGTCACGCATCGAAGCGGCAGCCTTGTTGGTGAAGGTTACGGCAAAGACTTCTTCGGCCCTGACAAATCCGCAATGGATCGCCCAGGCAATCCTGCTGGTCAGGACACGTGTTTTTCCGCTGCCGGCTCCAGCCAGGACAAGGAGTGCGCCCTCAAGACTCGTCACGGCCTGATACTGGGCGTCATTCAGCCCGTCAAGGATGGCATGTTCCCGTTGCATGCCGAAAGTATAGTCACTGTGTGCCGGCAAAGATAGACCATGACAAACCCGGCCTTTGTGGGTATATATTCAATACCGGACAGTGTTCCTTTCCGCCCTGTCGATACTGGATACATGTGATGGAAGCCAGCGTATGCGTTGTCCCGTTTGCCACTCAGATGACGACAGGGTGATCGATTCCCGACCGAATAGAGACAATACCGCCATCAGGCGTCGCCGGATGTGCAATGCCTGCAACAAGCGGTTTACCACGTACGAATACATCGAGGAGTACCCGCTCCAGGTTGTCAAAAAGGACGGCCGGCGCGAGGATTTTTCCCGCGAGAAGATTCTCAATGGACTGGCGATCGCCTGCCGCAAACGGAATATCCCGCGGGAACGGATCGAGCGACTGGTGGACGAGGTCTTCGAGCAGCTGATCCGGACGGGGATCCCGGAAGTCTCCAGTTCGACCGTTGGCGAACACATCATGGAAAAATTGTGCGATATCGATCCGGTCGCATGGGTCCGGTTTGCATCCGTCTACAGGGAGTTCAACGATGTCGACGAATTCAAGCGGACAATCGACGGTCTTCAGACGTCAAAAGACGCCACCCGACCTGAGACGATACCCGATTGACGTTGTCACTCGTCAAAGTCTGGAGTCGATTGGCTGTATTTCGGACGTGATGTCCTGACATAATCGAGATAGTTCCGGATGTACTGCTCGATGATGATCTGGTCGTCCGGTTTGACCTGGATGAAGCGCAGGGCGACATTGGCGGCATCCCCCGAAAAATCGATCCGTCGGATCTCGCTAACGGTTTCAATCACCCGGTTCATGATATGGAGATCCAGACCGAGTTTCATCCTGACGTTGAGGAATTTGATGATGTATTGCGAATTGACGGCGAGATAGACCCCTCCACTCCCGATATTGATCACGGGGATATCGAATGCGGCTCCGGTATCCAGCTTGAACAAGCGGGCCTTGGCAAGCGCTTCCGAGACGATGTCCGCCAGGGCCATTACGTAATAGACATCGCTGATCCTGAAATTCCTGACAACAGGCATCAGGGAGACCAGGGAGATATGCCCGATCACACTCTCGAACATGCGGACGGGAACAACGATGATCGAAGCAATCCCGGTATCTGTATACCGTTTTTGCCGGGCCAATATTTCAGCACCGATTTTTTGGTCATCGGCACCGGCCGATTTCATCTCCTTGAAGAGAAGCGAGTAATTGAAGATGTCGTTCGAAACGATATCCTTGATCAGATCTTTGGCATTGGTCGTATCCGAGATCCAGAACGGTTTTTTGAAGCGTCTGACGAGCTGGACTTCTTCGGCAAGGGGTTCACCGTCCTTGTGAAGTTTGATCTCGGTGTTGGGGCAGATCGTTTTGAGTTCGTTTCCGATCATCAGGAGGATCTTGCGGATGTCGGGAACATCCCGCTGGAGTTCGAAAAATATCGGAGCCAACCGCGGTGGTGCTGTCGCAACATTGACTTCTTTGTGTTCGTTTTCCTCAGGGATAATATGAAACCGCGAAAAGAGCTGTCCCTGGACAAAAATCCGGGCGGTCCGTCGCACAACGCGGTTTTCGAGAGAATCCGGCTTGTCAACGATCAGATAACCGCCGGCACTGGAGAGAATCGTGACATGGCCGACGTATGAATCTCCCCCGATCATGAAACTTATTGTCAACTGTGTACTCTCGGGAACAAAGACGCCATTCGGCGAGAGCTGGAGCGTGCGATGGTCAATGGTGGTGATCGCGGCGTGGGTTTCCTTCTCACCTGACCTGACGGTGATCCGTCGGGAGTCGGATTTGACCCTGTGGAGGATCTTGTCGATCCGGTCTTCTTCCTTGATGATGGCAGCCTTCACGGGGGTACTCCACCTGAATTTTGTGTATCACCTGTCTCCGGAACAACCTGTTTTTCTTCAAGGATTTTCCGGAATACCGAATCGGGGCGTTTGAGCTCTTTAGCGCCTCTGGTGACCTTGCAGAGACTCATGGAAAGTCTGGATGCGATATCCCGCTGAGGGACACCCTGATGGAGGAGCCGGACCAGTTCCCAGCGTCTCCGGATCATGTCCTGTTCGGTATCGGTTAAAAGCTGTTCAAGAAAAATTTCGATCTCATCCGACTTGAGGGAAGAAAGGATCCGGGCAATCTCGCGCATGTCTGGTCTCTCACTCCGCTTGCTGGATTCAACATTGTGTATAGTATCACAGAACAGAGCCAAGTCGGAAATTTTTTCAATCGACAAAGTTGACGGTTTATTCTATACTCTTGTTACCATCAGCATTGACGGAACAAGAGAGGCAATCATGGCGGTTCCCCAGAACAGAATTTCACTGGAGAAGGTTCTTGTTGCCCTGTATGACAGGATCATTGCCCGTGAGATCACCCAGATCTCCCAGGTTGTCGATCAGACCAAGAGTATTCCCCTCGATGCCCAGCAGCGCGAAACCATGATGCAAAAGGCATTTTTTCTTATTAAAACCCTGAATTGGGGTGTTTTTGCCGATCTGAATGTCCGTGAATATACAGTCCTTTGGCACGAACTGGTCCTCTCCCACCCTTCCTACAAGTTTGCCGGTGATCTCAAACGGAGCATGACCATCTCCAACGTTTTCATTTCGATGCTGGATATCCACGGCTACACGGCCTTTTGCCGGCAATCCAAAAACAACCTCTCGCAGCTGCATGAGCTGGACAATTTCCTCAATACGACCATCAGGGATGTCGCCAAAAACAACGGGTGTATCGGCAATCGTGAACGCGGGGACGAGATTGTCCTGGTTGGAGGTCGGGCCAGTGACATCCTCAAAGCCACTTTTGAAATCATCCAGATCTTTGCCAGGGAGAATTTCTTCAAACAGAGCACCAATGCCGATCCCTCGGACAAATACAACCGGATACTCCCGGCATTCAATATCTCCGCGGGGATCTCTGGCGGGAATACCAATTCTCCGATGATCATCACTCGTAAAGGCGAAATCTCCGGTTTCTTGCTCAACACAGCGGCCCGGCTCCAGACCAGGGCCAACAAACTCGCTCCGAAGCATACAAAAATCATCATTGCCAAGACGGTCCATACCTATCTCGAAAAGGAAAACCGGCTGCAGGATTTCATGAAATACATCGATTTTTTCGATTGTGGCAGCATCGAGTTCAAGGGAATGAGCATCGCCAACATGGAGGTGCTCTTCCGCGAGGCCGATAAAAAAAAGCTCAAATACCAGAAAGTGTTTCTCGAGATGCTCTCCTCTCTCCGGCAGAACCTCTGGAAAGACCGGGTCATGCTGGACTGCCTCTCCACCATGGATGCTGTCATCACTATTCTTCCGCCGATGAGGATGGAAGTTGCACTTCCCGGATACAAGACCCTGGCCATATCAAACGATCTTCTGCACCGCAAGATTACTATTATCCAGAACAGCTTCAGCATCCAGGATGACTACATCACCGCCATCATCAAATTCGACGAATTGATGGTCATTCTCCAGCAGGTTCCCGATTTCGAACCGATCGTTCTCGAGTATGGACAGGAGATCAATGACCGCTACAAGATGATTCTCACCCATTATGAACCCGAGCTTGAACGGGAGATCGAACAGAAAAAAGGAATGATCTTTTCCCCGCAGGAGTTGCGTGTCTACGATTATTTCAAGAGCAACGCCAATTCCCTCGAACTCCTGGCCGAGAAGGCCCGCAAGAGTCCCCAGCTTTCGCAGCGCAAGATCCTCTGGAATTCGATGATCGAAAAAAAGAAGTCTGAACTGGATTTCAGCCTGTATTCCGGGAAAAAATAAAGGCTCCATGCCATGCACGTACAAAAGACTGTCCTGATCTACCAGGACAGCCTTTTGTACGCGTCCGATGTTCAGCTTCGTTCTGCGTGTTCGAGAAGGAGTTTGCTGAAAAACTCGCCAAATGAAGCCGGATCCTCGATTTTACCACCTTCGGCGATGACGGCATTTGCATAGAGGGCGTCCGCAATCTCACCAGCCAGATCGGATCTGGATTCGTCAGCCTGGAGCTGATTGAGCTTCATGACCAGGGCATGCCCTGGGTTGATCTCGAGAATCCGTTTGGCCTTAGGCACATCCTGCCGCATGGCCTTCATTAGCTGCTCCATGTGGGCGCCCATATCATATTCGTCCGCGACAAGGCAGGACGGGCTTGTGACAAGCCGGCTCGAGACACGGACTTCCTTGATCTTGTCCTCAAAGCGTTTGCCCATCCAGGCAACGAGTCCCTTCAAATCCTCACGCTGCTTTTCCTGTGTCTTTTTTTCTTCTTCGGTTCCTTCGGGCAGATCTCCCTTGGCCAGTGACAGGAATTTCTTTCCCTTGTATTCGGGCATCTGAGGAAGAATCCACTCGTCAACAGGGTCCGTGAAGAAGAGAACCTCGTAGCTCTTTTTGCGGACAGCTTCAAGATAGGGAGATTTTTCGAGTTCGGCCCGGGAATCACCGGTCAGAACAAAGATCTCCTTCTGGTCCTCGGGCATGGCCGAAACATAGGCATCCAGGGTGGTCAACTCACCGGGTTTGGTTGCCGTGCTCTCGAAGAGCAGGAGATCAAGAATTTTGTCGCGGTTTTCGTAGTCAATGGCGACGCCTTCCTTGATGATCGAGCCGAGACTCTTGAAGAACTCGGTATAGCCCGCTCTGTCTGACTCGAGCCTGGATTTCATGCTGTCAATGATCTTTTTGACGAGGTTGGACTTGATCTTTGCCAGAATCCTGTCCTGCTGGAGGATCTCGCGAGAGACGTTGAGGGGGAGATCAGATGAATCGACCACTCCCTTGACAAAGCGCAACCAGCGCGGCATCAGGGCTTCGGCATCATCCATGATGAACACACGTCTGACATAGAGTTGCACACCGCGCATCCGGTCGCCCTGCATCAGGAGATCGAAGGGCATGCGGGAAGGCAGATAGAGCAATGCACTGAATTCGGTTGCTCCCTCGGCTGAATAGTGAATCCGGTCAAAGGGTTTCTCGTAATCATGCGAGATGTGCTTGTAAAATTCGGAGTATTCCTCGTCGCTGATCTCCGCCGGCTTTTTCATCCAGATCGCTTTTTGGGAATTGAGCGTCTCGGTGATGGTCTGTTTTTCGTACTTCTCATCCGAGCCTTCAACGGGAACGCTCTTCTCGACGTCCATCCGGACGGGATACTCGATGAAGTCGGAGTACTTTTTGACAATGCTGCGGATACGGTATTCCTCGAGATATTCAATGCAATCATCCTTGAGGGTGAGGATGATGTCGGTTCCGCGTTCGGTCCGTTCGGCCGGATCGATGGTAAAGGTCCCCTCACCGGAGGATTCCCAGCGGAAGGCCTGTCCGGTCCCTGCCTTGCGGGTAACAACCGAAACACTGCTCGCGACCATGAAGGCCGAATAAAAACCGACCCCGAATTGTCCGATCAAACTGGGCGCATCCTTGTCATCCTTGAGGGATTCAATGAAATTCCCAGTACCGGAACGGGCGATTGTCCCGAGGTTCTCGACGAGCTCGTCTTCGTTCATTCCGATACCGTTATCGGAGATGGTCAGAGTCTTTTTCGACTTGTCCACACTGATCCGGATGGCAAAATCATTGCTCTCGGATGCCAGGGCCTTGTCTGAAAGCATGAGGAAGCGCAATTTGTCCAGGGCGTCCGACGCATTGGACAAGAGCTCACGCATGAAGATTTCAGCATTGGAATAGAGTGAATGGATGACAAGGTGGAGAAGCTTTTGGGTTTCGGTTCGAAATTGCATGTTGCGTTTGTGGGCCATAATCCTGTCCTCCTCAAGAAGTATTCAAAAATTACGTAACACATGACAAGATGTCAAGATTCTTGCCGCAGGAGCGGTGTTGAAGTGACTCTTTCGTCGAATTTTAAGGTAGGAACATTACTGTTTCTCTGTTATATACAGGATATCTACAAAAAAACCGAGGAAAATTCAGGCTGGTCAAGGATTTTTTTTGAAAAAAATGAAGGCGTTGCATTAATATTATCAAGCAATATATGTGCCATGTAATCATGTTGTTGCATCTGGATGAGTATTTTATTCAGATTATTTCAAAAAAATGAATTTTTTTTCTCGCTTGAATTTTCAGGTGAATTTCATAGTCTGGCACGCTTGTTGACAGTGTACAAGTTATCTACATTTTGTCAACAGAGGTGCATTCTTCAATATCTGTGCTACAATTCAAGAAACGACGACGCCGGATCGGGGATGTATGTCTGGAAACCGCATACTCTGTCTGCTCTTCCTGCTGATATGGTCAGGAAGAACACTCTCGGCTGATACCAGTGGCGCAGACTTCCTCAAAATCGATGCACACCCCTACGCCGCCGCAGCCGGCGGGGCCCTTGTCGCCGGGACAGGAAACCCGCATCAGGCCCTGGCTGTTGCCAATCAAGCCGGTTTGGCCCATGTCACAAACAGCATCCTGGCGCTCTCCACCATGCCCTGGATTGGTGGAACCCTCTTTTTTGACTGTACCTGGATCGAATCTCCAGGACCTGAGATTCCGCTCACCTTGGGGCTGGCGCTGACAGGGTTCTCTTCTCTGACGGTGGAGCAGTTCGACATCAATGGGGAACATCGTGGGGATACGGCCCTGTTTGATTGTGCAGCCAGTTTTTTGGCTTCCCTGCCACTCCCCGTCGAGGGGCTTTCAGCCGGTGCGGCTGCCCGGTTCATCATCCGGGATGTCTATGAATCCATCCTTTACGGGTTTGCCCTCGATCTCTCAGTCCTCTGGCGATTTCAGCTTTTCGGTTTCGGCGAACCCGGGTTTGCGAATTTTTCCCTGGGATTGGCCATCCGCAATCTCGGTCCCAATCTGGCGTTTTCCGGTGGGGATACCTTTTCAGACAGGCTTCCGACAACTCTGTCGCTCGGGATGCGTTGGCAGTCCAGGGAGAGTGGCTTGCTTGTCCCCTGGCTCAGTCTTGAAATGACGAGTTACGCCAACGAGGGCGAGAAGAACTGGCGGTTCGGGTCCGGTCTGATCCTTGTCGGAACCCTGGAAATCGTGGCCGGGTACCGGTATGGAAATGATCTGGCAGGAGTCAGTCTCGGGACATCCATCACCTTTCCGACCGTTCTCGGAACGGTCAGACTGGACTATGCGTTCATCCCGCTCGCGGACGAGATCGAGCCCGTCCATGCCTTTTCCCTGGGATTGAGCCTCTAGGGACAGTGTTATTTCCCGAACTCCAGGATGACATCCGGGATCGTGTGTGCCCCTGAGAACCGGACGATCACCCGCCCGCTGGCAGATGCACGGGGAAAGTCGGCCCGGAAAAGATGGACCGGTCTCGGGAGGGAAACCCCGTCCGAGGGAATGGATGCCGAATTCGTCGTCCCCCCGCTGATGATCGTCATGTGTGCCATGGCATTGGTCGGCATGGAAAAAGCCTTGTCATTGGTCATGCGGATGAGGAGTTTGACTTCGTACCCCGTATGGGCCTTTTCGAAGACAGCCTTGTAGTGGTATTCGGAGCGGAGGATCTCGACTTCATTCCGTTGTCGGGACGAATCCTTTCGCATTTCAAAAATGCATTGCCAGGCAAAAAACAACAGAAGAATGTCGAGAAGTATTATAATCACAATACGTTTTTTGTTTTTTTTGACTGGCTTGGGTGCATTGGGAAGGGCCATACGCTCCTGCCGACTGTAATAGCAGCGCGGATCGCGGGATTCGGGGTCGTACGACGGATCCGGTTTTTGTCCCATGGTCAGGCATCCTTTGCAAACAGAGATTGTGGTTCGGACGGAATCAGGATGGGTGCTCCCGAGAGCATGGCACCCATGACTAGGGGGATGGCACGAATCAGGTCAGCTGACCGGAAATTCTCGGACCCGGCCTCGAGAACGCGCCAGGCAGCAGCCCCATGCAGCCAGACTCCCAAGCGGGCCGCCGGGGCGGATTCCATTCCTCTCGAGACTAGCCCGCCAATCAGTCCGGCGAGGATATCACCGGATCCACCCCGG
>DAIREN010000052.1:0-17437 GCA_036795535.1 Spirochaetota bacterium | reverse complement strand
AGCTTGATCGCGTGAGCATCGCGGTTCTTGATGAAGTGGACGAGATGCTCGACATGGGGTTCTACGACGAAGTCCATACCGTCATGACCGCCACGCCCAAGACCAGGCAGACCATGTTCTTTTCGGCGACGATTCCCCCCAGGATCCAGAAGATGGGGCGGAGTTATCTCCGGCGCGAGGTGATTCACACCACCTCCGAGGCGAATCTCCTTGTTGATTCGACGGAACATGCGTTTTACGAAGTTCCCGGCCGGGAGCGGCTTGAGGGGTTGATGCGGCTGATTGACTGTGAGGACATCTCCAAGGCGATCATCTTCACCAATACCAAGATCGAGGCGGACAGGGTCTGCGTGGCCCTGGCCCGCGTCGGGTATCCGGTCGAGGGTCTGCATGGAGATCTTCCCCAGGCCAAGCGTGAGTCGGTGATGGCCCGCTTCCGTGAGGGGAAAACGGCGATTGTCGTGGCCACCGATGTCGCCGCTCGCGGTCTGGACATCCGGGATGTGACGCATGTCATTCATTATCACATCCCGCTCGACCCCGAGACCTTTGTCCATCGCACCGGACGGACCGGGCGGGCTGGGGCCAGCGGGAAGAGCATCATGATCGTCAGTCCCGCCGAGTATCATGACCTCTTCAAGATCCAGGAGGCGAATCATCTCGCCATACAGAATTATCCCCTCCCGTCAGAGGAGGCGGCATTTGCAAAAAGGATGGAAAAAATGTTCGACAAGATTCTCAGGGGCATCGCCAGCGAGGACATCAGCACAGTCTATAAAGAAATGAAAAAGCATATCCCGCTCTTCAAGCGGGGCAAGGCCCTGGCTTGGCTGGTCAAAAAATGCAGCGAGGGCGGGTTCCGGATCAGCGAGTCGGGTTCGGCTCCGGTCCGTGGTGTGGCAGCCGCTGTCCAAGGTCCCGAGGCCAGGCTTTTTGTGAACATTGGCCGGCGTCATGGAACGAATGAGTCCCAGCTGCGCGAGTTTCTCGCGAAAGAGGCCGGAATCAAGGAAACCCAGGTCGGACGCATCGACGCCAAGGACGGGTACAGCCATGTTTCCGTCGAGTCGGGTGTGGCCGAGACGATCATTAGCAAGGCTTCAGGAAAGAAGATGGGCCGGTTTGTGGTCAAGATAGAGATCGCCAAGTCCCGTGAGTCCGAGCGGGGGGAACGCGGAGATCGCGGAGACAGGGGCGGTCGCGACGGACGCCGTGAACGGGATGGTCGCCGTGATGAGCGCGGACCAAGGAGCAGCAGGCCGGCCCGGCCCGAGCGCGCACCGAGGCAGGAGAGGGATTCGGCCGCCGAGGGCGAGAGCACGCCGGCTTCCGACGGGACACAGGGTGCGCTTCCCCGCGAGGGTAGCGGCGTGCGTGTGCGCCGCCGTGGTGGCCGCGGCGGACGCGGACGCGAACAGCGCCAGTCCGAGGCCGGGCAGACCGGCGGCAGTGAAGAGTCTTCGTCCGAGAACAGGAGCGAGGTCGAGTTCAGGGACGATACGTCCGAAAACTGAAACCTGCGGATACAGGAACATGTCTTGAGCGAGGGGCTGCCACCGGGCAGTCTCTCGGTTTTTCTTCCTGCGGGGCATAGTCCATTGCTGCCTGTGCTGCTTTCGTGCGGGACCTTGCGCCGGCATCCGGAACTTCTTGAGGGCGGTTGACAGCCGACTCCGGACGGGGCATACTGACGCATACCTCTCACAAGGAGTATGCACACATGCTTTCTTCCGTTAAACCTGTGTCCACTGGAGCCTGGAAACGCCTTGAAGCAGCCCGCCAGCGGCTTGAGACTGTTCACCTCAAAGATCTTTTTGCACAAGATGCCCGCCGCTTTGACCGCTACTCGCTCCAGTTCGGGGATATCCTCATTGATTATTCCAAAAACATCCTCGATGACGAGGCGCGTTCGGCATTGGTCGAGCTCGCCTGCGAGATGGATCTGGCCGGTGCCATCGAAGCCATGTTTTCCGGCAAGCCGATCAATGTCACCGAAAACCGGGCAGTCCTGCATACCGCCCTGCGCAACCGTTCGGACCGGCCGGTCATGGTGGACGGCCGGGATGTGATGCCCGATGTGCGTGCCGTCCTGGCAAAGATGAAGGATTTTTCGGGGAGGGTCCTCTCCGGTGAGTGGAAGGGCTACAGCGGAAAACGGATCACGGACATCGTCAATATCGGGATCGGCGGTTCGGATCTCGGACCGGTCATGGTGACCGAGGCCCTCAAGCACTATGCCCGGCCGGGCATCAGCGTCCACTTTGTCTCCAACGTTGACGGGACCCATATTGCCGAAACCCTCAAGCGCCTTGATCCCGAAACGACCCTCTTCATGATCGCTTCAAAGACCTTCACGACGCAGGAGACGATGGCCAATGCCCACTCGGCCCGTGACTGGTTTGTCAGGGCGGCCGGGGACGTGGCGCATGTCTCGAAGCATTTTGTGGCCATCTCCACCAACGAGAGCGAGGTGAAAAAATTCGGGATCGATCCGGCCAACATGTTCGGGTTCTGGGACTGGGTCGGCGGCCGCTATTCACTCTGGTCGGCCATCGGACTCTCCATCGCCTGTTCGATCGGATACGACGCCTTCGAGGAGCTCCTGACAGGGGCCTACGAGATGGACGAGCATTTCCGCACCACGCCCTTCGAGTCCAACATTCCGGTCATCCTGGCACTCCTCGGGATATGGTACAACAACTTCTTTGGCGCCCACTCGCACGCCATCCTGCCCTACGACCAGTACCTGCACCGCTTTGCGGCCTATTTCCAGCAGGGTGACATGGAGAGCAACGGCAAGTCGGTGGGCCGCGACGGGGAGCCGGTCACCTGGCAGACGGGGCCGATCATCTGGGGCGAGCCGGGGACCAATGGCCAGCACGCCTTTTACCAGTTGATCCATCAGGGGACCAAACTGATTCCCTGTGATTTTCTGGCTCCCGCCGTCAGCCTCAACCCCCTTGGCGAACACCACAAGCTTCTCCTTTCCAACTTTTTCGCCCAGACCGAGGCCCTGATGAACGGCAAGACCCTCCAGGAGGTTGAGCAGGAGCTGGCCGCGGCCGGTATGGATGCCGCGGCGATCGCCGGACTGGCCCCCTTCAGGGTCTTTGCCGGCAACAAGCCGACCAATTCGATTCTCTTTACCAAAATGACGCCGCGCGTGCTGGGTACACTGGTCGCCATGTACGAGCACAAGATCTTTGTCCAGGGTATTCTCTGGAACATCTACAGTTTCGATCAGTGGGGGGTCGAGCTTGGCAAGCAGCTCGCCAAAAAAATTCTCCCCGAACTGGACGGGGCGGGAACGGTTTCTTCCCACGATTCGTCCACCAACGGCCTGATCAATGCGTGGAAGAGGATGAAAAATACGTGAACTTTGTTCCTTCATGGGACTGTACAAATAACAAAATTCACATATAATGGTCAGTACTACTCAGGACACCGCTTCCCGGACCACCGGGGGCGGTGTCGTTGTCAACAGGGATTCGTATGCGCGTGGCTCTCGTTTTTCCCCCTCTTTGCGATCCGACAGCGCCCTATATCGCGCTTCCCGTTCTGGCAGGTGTCCTGCGTGACCGGGGGCACGAAGTGCTGATGGTGGATGCCAATCTTGAAGCCGCCAGGGCGGTTCTGTCCTGGACCTTTGCCGAACGCGCCAGAATGCGGATCGAACACAGGTTGGCCAAACTCGAGAAGGAACCTGTTCTCAACCATCGGAATGCCGTCCGTTACGCTGCCCTCTGGAAGGGGCGGGGTGAGGGACTCAACCTGGCCGCCAGACTCGAGTCGGTTGTCGAACTCCTGACCGGCAAGAGGAGCGGGTTCTATACCAACGAGCGCTATGCCGAGGCCGTAGCCCTGGCAGAACGGGCCATGGCTCTGCAGAGTGCCGCCTGGGCCCCGCTGGCCATGGACTTCCGTCAGTACAGAACCCCGCTGGCCATGATGGACCGGGCCTCGATCGAACGGGATGCCGAGCCGGCACGCAATCCCTTTTCTGGGTTCTTTACCGGGATTGCCGAGCGGATCAAGGAGTGGGGTGCGGAGTGTGTTTCGCTGACGGTCGCATTCCCCGGACAATTGCTCCCTTCCCAGATCATGGCAGCCAGGTTGCGCGAAGTCATGCCGGATGTCCTTCTCTTGGGTGGTGGTCCGGCCATCAGCCAGTTTTTTTTCGGGATGCCCGGGGACGCCATCCGGGAAGGGCTGGGTCCCTTCGATGCCGTTGTGGCCGGGGATGGGGATGAGGCCCTGCCACGGATCGTGGAAGCACTCGCAAGGGGTGATCGTGCGCAAGGGTTTCTTTTTGAGGAACAGCGTGCGGACATGACACGGCAGCCTTGCCCGGATTTTGAAGGGCTTCCGCTGGAAGACTATCTCTCGCCCAAACTGGTCCTGCCGTATGACCTGGCACGCGGCTGCTACTGGGGCCGGTGCGCCTTCTGTCATTACGGTACGGTTCCCGGAGGGACAGCACCCTACCGGGTGCGTGATCCAGCTGTGGCTGCGGCCCATCTGGTGGAACTCAAAGCCCGCTATGGGGCGGCGGTCTTTTACCTGTCGGAGGACGCGCTCTTTCCGGCGCATGCCCGTGAGTTTGCCCGCAACCTTCGTGGCAAGGACGTGCGCTGGTCGACCGATCTGCGGCCGGAGCACGGTTTTACGGCCAGTCTTGCGCGCGAGATGGTCGCGGGCGGACTCCTCTCGGTCTCCGTCGGGATCGAGAGTGCTTCACCGCGGACTCTTGTTCGGATGGACAAGGGGATCGACCATGATGTCATGCGGACCGCCGTGCACCACCTGGCAGAGGCCGGAATTGCCGTCGAAGCCATGGCCTTCGAAGGCTTTCCCGGCGAGTCCGCCCGGGATGCCCTCCTGACGCTGCGGTTTCTTGCGGAGGAGTACGAGAACTTTTCGCTCTTCATATTCGGCCAGTTCGGACTGGTCAGGGGATCGAGGATCTTTGCTTCTCCGGCGGACTACGGAATCAACGAGATCTGGAGTGTAGCGGGTGACCGGTTCGCCAGCGGGTTGTTTTGGTCGGGGAAGGCCCGGGGCTACACCGACCAGGAATCCGCCCAGATCGAGTCCGCCCTCGATGATCTTTCAGCCCGGTACCGGTTGGCAGAGTATCCTTGGGCGGGTTCCCTGTCGACGGCGCACACCCAGCTCCGGTATCTGGCGGACGGGCCGCGCGCCTTTGCCTGTCAGGCGGATTTGCCCTCCTCTCCGGCCCGGACGCGGGAATCCCGGGTCTTCCCGGCACGGTTTGATGTGGGGCATGTGATAGAGAGGAGTGAGGACGGGGAGGCCGAGATCTGGGAGATGATGGTCGAGGAAGAGCGCGCGGTCTCATTGGGCCGCTATCGCCAGCTCGCGGGGGACTTTGCCCTGATTCGGGAACATCCCGGAAAGTGGTGCGTTTCTCCCGGACATCCACCGGTCAAGGCGTGAAAAACGGTCACGGAAACTGCATCACACTCCCGGAATCGGATCACAATTATGGAATATGTGTCCCGGCGGCACAGTACAAAACCATGCTCTTGACGGATCCGGAGGACGTACCGCGTTGCAATCCCCTTGCTCCATGGTGGATTCCATCGTTAGACTATAATGAAGACACAACCAGGGATCCAAAAGCAGGCCATACCTGATGCACAAGCTCAAACACTGGTTCGTACTGGGAATCCGGATTGTTCTCTGGGTTCATGTCGTTTTTATCCTCTTGGCCCTGCTGTTCTCCCTTCTCTACAGCATCCTTCCTCCGGGAATCAGCACCCTCCACGTCTATCGGCGCTGGGTCGATGGTATCAAGCCACGCTATCCGGTCCGGTTTGTCGCTCTCGAGAAACTCAACCCGAATCTGACCGAGATGTTGATTGCGGCCGAGGATGGAAATTTTCCGGTCCACCGCGGGATCGACATCGAGTCCATGAAGCAGGCCTGGCAGATCAACCGGCAGCTCGGATACTATGCTGCCGGAGCCAGTACCCTGACCCAGCAATTGGCCCGGACCCTCTTTCTGTTTCCGAAAAAATGGATGGTGCGCAAGTATGCCGAGATCTGGCTGGCACTCAGCATGGAACTGGTCATGCCCAAAAGGCGCATTGTGGAACTCTACGTCAATGTTGTCGAATGGGGGCCGGGCATCTACGGGATCGATGCGGCGGCCCGACACTGGTTCAAAAAACCGGCTACGGCTCTTGGCGTCGATGAGCTGGCCCGTCTGGTGGCGATTCTGCCCAACCCTCTCGACTATACGCCGCATTCTTTCTGGCGGCATCCCGATCTTCGTTGGCGTTGGCAATATCTTTGGCAGCGTTTCGGCCATAATCAGGTTCAGCACAGGGGACCCGTCCAGACTGTTGGACAGGTCCGGACGGCACACGCCATCCGTGAACCGGTCAAACAGAGGGTCGTTGACGAAACGCAAGAGGTGAAGACCAATCCGGCGGGCGCACCCGGCGAGAAGCCACCGGTGACGAACTTGGCCGCAACGAACCGCTGACTCTGGCCCGGATTCATCACCCGTCACGAACCGCTCCGGAGCCGGTCTGTTGTGTCCTCTCAGGAGACATGTTCCTTCTGTGGTGACACTTGCATAAAAAAAGGCTTGACAAAGATTCAGACAGTGTCAATACTTGTACGGTGTCGACCAATGGGGGGGGACCGGAGGTCGGCCGGTTGTGCCTGAACGAGTACTTTGGGGTGCCTGCCAAAAGCGGTCGCAGTCTGTCGTTCTGACGGATCCGCTCGTCTTCCGCATTCACCTCAAGCTGTCCGCCCTTTCTTCCGATGGAGGAGGAGGGGTGGTGCTCTCCGTTGGAAAAGCCCCCCTGTGTTGTGATTCTCAGATAAGGGAGGTCTTCCAGCAATGTTTGCCGGTACCGACAGTTTTTCAAAGACCTCGTTTCTCCTCGAGAGAGCCATGGATGCTTCATTGGTCAGACGGTCGGTCATTGCCGACAATATCGCCAATGTGGACACACCGTATTTCAAACGGGGTGAGGTGACTTTCGAGAGCCAGCTCAAACGGGCGCTGGACAGCGAGGCCAGGGATTCCATGCCTGCCAAACTGACCAACGAGCGGCATATCCCTTTCCGTGATCCGATCGATGTGCGCGGGGTTCGTGCCCGGATCCAGATCGAGCACGAATCGAATTACCGGAATGACAAAAACAATGTGGATATCGAAAAAGAGATCATCGATGCCACCAAAAACATGCTGATGTACAACGCCTATGCCCAAAGGATTGGCGGCGGGTTCCGCATGATCGGGATGCTGACCAGAGGATAATCGATGAAAGGAGGCCCGGATAATGCCAGGCATGTTTCACGCACTGAATGTGGCAGCTTCAGGAATGACAGCACAGCGGATGCGCATGGACGTGATATCCAATAATATCGCGAATGTGAATACCTCCCGAACGACAGAGGGGGGACCGTTCCAGAGAAGCCGGGTGATACTGCGCCCGCGAAATGACAGTCTCCGCTTCATTTCGGCGGTGTTGCCCAACCGGCTGCAACCCACGACCGGGGACGGCGTCAACGTCGTCAAGGTGGAGAAGGATGAACGGAATCCCCGCCTGGTCTATGACCCGACACATCCGGATGCCATCAAGTATGGTCCGAAGCAGGGGTACGTCCAGATGCCCAATGTCAATGTTGTCGAGGAAATGGTCGACATGATTTCGGCATCCCGAAGTTATGAGGCCAATATGACCATGGTCAATGCATCCAAGCAGATGTTTACCAAGGCATTGGAGATCGGGCGCTGAGGGCCTGATCCGGGAGGGGAGTTCTGATGAAACTGTATGGAAATGACGAGGTCTCCGGAAACCGTGTCCTGATGAAGGCGGTGCATCCGGATCATTACAGGATAGAGAAGTCCAAGGAGGGGGATGATGATGTGGCAAAGTCCTTCAATTCCCTGCTTTCGGACTCCTTCGGGAAGGTCAATAATCTCCTGGTCCAGTCGGACAGGACGACACAGCAGATGATCGTCGAGCCTGAAAGCGTTTCGATCCACACCGTGATGATCGCGGCGCAGAAGGCGGAGATGGCGCTCTCCCTGGCCAAGGCTGTCACGGATCGTGTGATCCGTGCCTATTCGGAGATCACCAACTTGAGATAACAATATTGCGGTCATGCGCGGGATTTGCGGGGGGACCTGCATCGTTTGCCCGCGTATGATCGTATATCAAAGCAGTGCCTGTATTCTTGGGAGGGAACGTATGGGCGAGATGTTGAAAAAAATCATTACCCAGTTGAAGGGTATCCTCGGAAAACTGGGTACCAAACAGAAAATCATTGTGGGTGCGGTGGCCGGAGGTCTGCTTCTGGTCATCATCCTGGCCGTCTCTTCTTCCAGCAGTCCAGAGCAGAGTTATCTTTTCCAGCGGCCACTCTCGCCCGAAGATTACGCGAAAATCACCAAAAAACTCCAGGAATACGGCGCAGTCTTCAAGACCAAGGAGGACCGGTACGTTCTTGTCAACGACGAGGCGACCGGTTCAAAGCTCAGGATGCGGCTTGGCCAGGACAATCTCCTGCCCTCGGATATCAAAGGCTGGGAACTCTTTGATACCGAAAAATGGACGACGACGGATTTTGAACGGAATGTCATGAAGCGCCGGGCCATCATCGGGGCGATCACGAGACACCTCAAGATGCTCGAGGATGTCGAGGATGCGACCGTCACGGTCTCCATGCCCGAAGGGTCGCTCTATCTCAGCTCCGATGAGCCTTGGAAAGCCTCGGTCACGATTGTGGCGGCACCCAATTCGGACATCTACAGCAACCAGAAGAAGATCAAGGGCATCATCCGTCTCGTTGTCAACGGGATCGACAAGCTCAAGGAAGAAAACGTGGTTGTCACGGACAATCGCGGAAATATTATTTCCGATTTTTCGGAGAACGAGAAGACGGATTATCTTGTCCGCTCCAGGGAGGAGCACAAGATTGCCGAACGTTTCCGCTCTGAGCTCGAAAACAAGATCAGGACCCAGCTCAAGGCCGTTCTCGGTGAGGACCGGTTCGATCTGACCATCAAGTATGAACTGGATTTTGACCAGACAACCGTCAAGAAAAACGAGATCATCCCCATCGTGATGCAGGAGGATGATCCCGAGACGCCGTATAACGAGCGTCAGGTCGTCCTCAAGGCACCGACCTCGACCAAGGAGACCAAGGAAGACTTCAAGGGGCCGACCTATATTCCAGAGGGACCGGCCGGAACCGAAAACAATATTCCTCCCGGTCTCAAGGAGAAGATCAACCGTTTCTCGCATTACAACAAAAACGAGACCATCGAGAACAACGAGTACTCCCGCAAGGAAGAGCAGACCAAAAAGGCTCCCTACGCCATCAAGCGGATTGCGGTTGCAGCCTGGATCGACGGGATCTGGAAAAAGGTGTACAAGGACGGCGAACTTGTGGTGACTGATGAGGGAACCATCAAGAGGAACTATGCCCCCGTTTCCAACGAAGAGTTGCGCAAGATCAATGACATCCTGAAGAGTGCCATTGCCTTCAATGCCGGCCGGGGTGACCAGGTCGTTGTCAAGCATCTCCAATTTGACCGCCGCAAGGAACATGACCTCGAGGACGAAGAAATTCGCCGCAAGGAGCGGATCCGCAAGACCCTGATTGCAGCGGTGGCGGCACTCTTTGTTCTCTTCATCGGAACCCTGGTTTATCGGGCGATTGCCAAGGAGATTGCGCGCCGGCGCAGGATCCGCGAGGAGGAATTGGCCCTCCAGCAGCAGCGCATGCGTGAGCAGGCTTTGCGTGCGGCCGAGGAAGAGGGCGTCGAAGTCGAACTTTCTCTTGAGGAGAAGGCCCGCCTCGAGATGCAGGAAAACGCCATCAATATGGCCCGCGAACGGCCTGAGGATGTGGCCGCACTCCTGCGGACCTGGCTGATGGAGGAATGAACCCCATGGACAGAATGTATCGGGTATACTATTCTAATGGCATGAGAACGGGGGGGCTTGTGTATGGCTGACGCGAAAAAGAGCGGTGGCGGCGGCGGTGGACAGCCGTCCGGTGGTGGCGGTGCCTCGAGGCAGGCCGGAACGCCGGGCGGGCATGGGCATAAACGCCAACTGACCGGCCGGCAGAAGGCGGCCATCTTTCTTGTGACACTCGGCTCCGATGTTTCTGCCGAGATCTTCAAGCACCTCCGAGAGGACGAGATCGAGCAGTTGACGTTCGAGATTGCCCGCCTGGACAAGGTCGAACCGGACGAGAAGGACAAGGTTCTGCTCGAGTTCCAGGAGATGATGATGGCCCAGGGCTTCATCTCCACTGGTGGTATCGATTATGCGCGCGATGTTCTCGAGCGGGCTCTCGGCAGCCAAAAGGCCGTGGACATCATCAACCGGCTGACCAGTTCACTCCAGGTCAGGCCCTTCGACTTCATCAGGCGTACGGACCCGACACACCTGGTCAACTTCATCCAGGGTGAGCACCCTCAGACGATTGCCTTGATTCTGGCCTTCCTCGAATCGAACAAGGCCGCCCAGATTCTGGGGAGCTTGCAGCATGAGGTCCAAGCCGATGTCGCCAAGAGGATCGCGACGATGCAGCGCACCTCGCCGGATATCCTGCGTGAGGTCGAGCGCGTACTCGAACGCAAACTCTCCACTCTGGCCAGTGATGATTATACAACGGCCGGCGGTATCGACGCGATCGTCGATATTCTCAACAGTGTTGATCGCAGTACCGAAAAAGCCATCATCGAGCAGCTTGAGGAAGAGGACGCGGAACTGGCGGAAGATATCAAAAAGCGGATGTTCGTTTTCGAAGATATTGTGCTCCTGGACGACCGCTCGATACAGAAAGTCCTGCGCGAAGTCGAAGGACAAGAATTGGCCAAAGCCCTCAAATCGGTCGATGCCGAAGTGCAGGACAAGATATTCCGGAACATGTCCAAGCGTGCTGCCTCCATGCTGCGTGAGGACATGGATTTCATGGGACCAATCCGTGTCAAGGATGTGGACGAAGCCCAGCAGAAGATAGTCAACATCATACGCAAACTCGAAGAGGCGGGCGAGATCGTTGTAGCACGTGCGGGAGAGGATCAGCTCGTTGTCTAGGACAGTATTCAAAGCCATCGAGATTTCAAAACTGGGCCAAAAGGTTCCGCTGGACATGCCGGTCGCCATGGTGCAGAAGGCCGAAGTCGAAGAGGAGATGGAGTACCAGGGCCCCTCCATCGAAGAGATCGAAGCTGAAGTTGCTCGGATGCGGGCCGATGCACAGGCCGATGTCGAGCGGGCCGAACGCGAAGCCAAGGAACGCTTCGAGCAGATCAGGACCGATGCCGAAAACAACGCTTTTGACCGTATCAAAAAGGCGTCCGACGAAGCCAAGCAAAAGATTGCAGAGGCCGAACTCAGGGCCAGGGAGATCGTTTCCGAAGCGGAGCTGAGAGCCAAAGAGATTCTGATGGAAGCCGAGGGCAAGGTGACCGAAATCGAGTCACAGGCCCGTGACCGGGGATATGATGATGGCCGGAACAAGGGGTATGACGAGGGCAAGGAAGAAGTGACGCGTCTGGTCAATTCACTCAACCGGATTATCTCGGCCACCATCGAACGCCGCGGGGAGATCATCAAGAATGTCGAACAACAGCTTGTGATGATCGTCCTCCTGATCGCGCGCAAGGTCATCAAGACGATTTCCGAGCACCAGAAAGGAATCGTCATGCAGAACATCCGTGAGGCCCTGCGCAAGGTACGCGGGCGGACGGATGTCGTGATCCGTGTGAATATCGAGGATCTGGAGTTGACGACCGAACACAAGGAGGAATTCCTCAAACTGGTCGAGGATATCAAGAATGTCACCATCCTCGAAGACTCGACCGTGGACAGGGGCGGGTGCATCATCGAAACCGACTTCGGGAATATCGATGCCAGGATTGCCAGCCAGTTTCAGGAGATTGAGGACAGGATCAAGGAGCTTATGCCGATTGCCGTGCATGAGGGGGAGTCGCACTCGCTCTGATGCGCATACGGCCAACAGCCCTTGGGGAGGGGAAGGATGGCGGAAAAACAGGATCTCGCGCTGGCTGAGGAGCTTGGGGCTCAGGACGTCGAAGCCGGTTCGGGATATGTAGATGACAGTGTTAAAAAAGAATACGAAAAGTACTATCGTACGGACAATCCTCTGTCCGATGTGCATCTATCCAAATACAGTGCCATGATCGAGACGATTGACCCGATCAAGTACAATGGCCGCGTCAAGAATGTCCGTGGCCTTGTAATCGAGGGACGTGGACCCGAAGCCTCGATCGGAGAGGTCTGCAAGATCCGGATCGGCCCGGAACGCGAGGTTCTGGCGGAGGTCGTCGGCTTTGAGCGGGACGTGATCAAGCTGATGGCGATCGGTGACATGGAAGGGATTGCACCCGGATGCCAGATTACCGGCACGGGAAGAGGTCTGACGATTGCGGTCGGCAATGGCCTCCTCGGGCGGGTGCTGGACGGAATCGGGAGACCAATCGACCGCAAGGGGACCCTGGACGCCGATTCATGGCGCGGGATCCATGCGGAAGCCCCGGATGCCCTGACCCGTCGCCGGGTGACACAGCCACTCTCTGTCGGTGTCCGTTCGATAGACGGGATGTTGACTGTCGGACGCGGCCAGCGTGTCGGAATCTTTTCCGGCTCCGGAGTGGGGAAGTCCACGCTTCTTTCCATGATGGCGCGCGGAACGGAGGCCGACATCAATGTGATCGCCTTGATCGGGGAGCGCGGCAAGGAGGTCCGGGATTTCATTGAACGTGATCTCAAGGAAGAGGGTCTGGCGCGCTCGGTTCTCGTGATTGCGACAGCCGAGCAGGAACCACTTGTCCGCTTGCGGGCTGCTTTCGTGGCCACCTCGATTGCGGAGTTCTTCCGTGACGAGGGCAAGGACGTCCTGCTCCTGATGGATTCCCTGACACGCTTTGCTCAGGCACAAAGGCAGATCGGTCTTTCGATTGGAGAGCCGCCGACGATGCGTGGCTTCACCCCGTCCGTGTTCTCGCTCATCCCCAAGCTCGTTGAACGGGCCGGGACGAGCGACAAGGGATCGATTACGGCGTTCTACACCGTCCTTGTCGAAGGCGATGATGTCATCAATGATCCGGTTGCGGATTCGGCCCGTGGACACCTGGACGGGCACATCGTTCTCTCCCGTGACCTCGCGATGCGAAACCACTATCCGTCCATCGATATCCCGGGCTCCATCTCGCGTGCCATGGTCGACCTCGTCGATGAGGCACACATGCGGAACGCCAACAGGGTCCGGGAGATGATCAAGGTCTATCGGGATGCCGAGGATCTGATCAATATCGGGGCCTATGCCCGCGGCTCGAATCCAAAAATCGACCAGGCAATTTCGCTTCAGGAGACAATCAACAAATGGCTCCAGCAGGGCATTTTCGAGAGCAGTACGATCGAGAATGCCTCGAAGGAACTGGACATGATTTTTTCGGCACCCGGGCGTGGTGCGCGACTGGTGCCAGGAAAGGGCAGGGGCGGCAGGTGATTGTTTTTGATGAACAACCTCGGGCATCTTCCATGCGTGTGCATGCCGTGTCGCTGGCCCGAGCCAGGAGCAGGCGTATATGAGTGTCTTTAAATTCAAATTGCAAAAAGTTCTCGAGCAGCGGATCCGGATCGAGGACGAGAAGAAAAACGAGCTGGCGCGTGTCCAGGGTATGATCAACCGGGAGACAGTGCGGATTGACGACCTGAAAAACTGGCGAACCCGGTTGAAACAGGATGGACCACGCGTCCTGGATATTTCGGGAACGATGCAGCTTGTACAGATGATGCAGGGCTCCTGTGATCGGGCGGATGCCGCCCGCAAAAGGATCGCCGGGTTGCAACCGGCACTCGAGAAGGCCAGGCATGCCTATATCAAGGCGAGGCAGGAGCGGATGGCCATCGAGAAGATCAGAGAAAAACAAAAAACCGAATTCGAGAAGAAGCTGCGTCTGGCCGAAGTTCAGGAATTGTCGGAGATGGCGGAGCAACAGTACATGAGACAGAGCATGGGGGAATACGATGCTTGAAGGACTGGACGACGTTCTTTCCAGGATTGACACGATTCAAAAACAGATCAAGCGCCTTTCGGGGTACGATGAGCGCTTTGCCAATGCCCTCAAGGAAAACGCGGGCGAGAACAAACCAGTGACGCCGGCTGCAGACAAGGCGGATTCGGATCTCCTGTCCCAGGGGGCGGAATCGTTTGATGAGGATCCGTTGACAGGGGGGCCAAGATTCGATGCCGCCAATGCCATCCGGGATGCCGCCCTCAAAAACAAAGGCGTCAGGGACACATCTGCCCGGAAGGCCAGTGATCTGACGAGCCAGGCAATGCGTATGCGGCCTTCGGCCTATGGTGATTCAGCCTTTGACCAATATATCCGCCAGGCATCACAGCAACACGGTCTCCCCTTCGCCTTGATCAAGGCTGTTGTCCATCAGGAAAGCCAGTTCAATCCCAATGCGGTCAGCCATGCCGGCGCACAAGGATTGATGCAGATCATGCCACAGACGGGGCAGCTTCTTGGTCTCTCGAATCCCTTCAACCCCAAGGACAATATTATGGCCGGTACGGCCTACCTCAAGGAGATGATGAAGCGCTATAACGGGAACGTCCCGCTGGCGCTCGCTGCCTATAATGCCGGACCGGGCGCTGTCGATGCGGCCGGCGGTGTTCCAAACTACACCGAGACAAAGGCGTATGTACAAAAAGTATTGGAATATTTTGGAAAGTATAGCTGAACAAGTCGTTCTTGGTCGACCGTTCCATTGTGCTGGAGGGCAGCTTTTGCGAAAGAGGGCTTGATCCGGGTGCAGCAACCTGTTTCCAGTCCGACGCGATCTGCCACAAATAAAATCATTCCTGCAAAGATTTTTTCCTCTGTGCGTATCAATCCCGCAGGAAGTGGTTTTGTGGGAGGTCTATCGTGGTATTGACTGCTTGTACGCAGAGGCTTCAGCGCCGTATTATTACAAGAATCTTCACCCTCAACCTGGTTGGAGGACGGACCCGTTTGATGCAACAGGATAAAGGGCAGATCAAGGCCCGGCACGAAACCATATTTTTTGGACCCATGCTTGAAAGGCTTGTTTCCCGTGAGCCGCAGGCCGTTCGAAAATTCATCACTTCGTTCACCCCCGCTGTCCACAGCATTATCCGTGAAATCATTGGCAGTGTTCCCAAGATCAGTCAGCAGGAGTTGGAAGAGTATACCCAGGACTGTTTTCTCAAAATTTTCCAAAAATTATCGACATTTGATGAGTCCAAGGGAAACCGGCTTGAGACCTGGGCCTATACGGTCGCCAAAAATCTCATGCGTGATGCCGGACGCCGCCGCCAGTCACACCACATCGGGAGCGAGATCAGTCTTGATGAAAGAATCGAAAGGTCCGGAGAGACCGAATCCGGGCCGGAGTCAAGTCAGCCCGAGATGATGGCTCTTGCCAGGCAGGATCACACACTCCTTGAGCAGACTCTACAGGAGATGGCAGAGGCATATCCACAATATCGGCGTGACTGTCTCATCCTTCTCGTCGAACTCGAATGCCACCGGAACAATATCAAACCGACGGTACAGGTCATTGCCCTGCGCTTGGGTTGCGATTCGAGTACGGTATCGCGGATAAAACAGCGTTGGACAAAAAACGGGTTTCTGGATGCCCTCAAAAGCCATTTGAAACAAACTGGAGTATTGCCATGAAGACGCAACATCCTGACGAAAACGAACTGGTTGCCTGGCTGGCCGGTGAGACATCCGGGGACAAGAAAAGCAATGTTGAAGGCCATCTTCAAACTTGTTCGCTTTGCCAGGATGTCGTTTCGGCTCTGCGGTGCTTTTCGTCATCATCCAACAGGGAGAGTCCCGATCAAATCCGGATTGAGGCTGTTCTCGATACCGTTCTTGCTGAATCGACGACGAAAATGATTTTGTATGTCCAAAAGGGTGATGTTTTGCTTGCCGATGCGGACTGGTCAACAATACCGAAAATAACTCCATCCAGTTTTTTTGAGGGAGTCCGGCAAAATGCCAACTCTCTCTCCGTTTTCGAAATGCAGATTCCGTCACTCTCCAGTACAGCATCGATCCATGCATCCAATGGAACTGCCTGCATTGTGCTGCTTGCCAAAAACAAGGCCATCCGGTCCGTCTGGCGTATTGATACAAAGGAAGAGGGTCGGATGGAGATTCCCCTGACTCTTGGTGTGTACGCTCTGACGGATCTTGTGCCAGGTTCAGGATATGAATTTGCTGTCCACATGGATGACGGGTCCTGGCAGAGACTCTGCTGTACCGTGGTTGAGGATGTTCCCGGAATGGCCGGGCGGGAATGGGCACGGGCGCTGACACGTGCGCTTGCCGCCGGTCGTGTTCGCGCATTCGATGCGATGATCGGCTCTTCCGATCCGGCAGATGCGGCTGTCAAGGGCTTGCAATATATGCGGACGCTTCTTTCCGGGCTTTTTTCAAAACTCTGGCTGACAATCCAACAACAGATCAATCAGCGTGGTCCGGGAAGCGATCGCGGGTCAACGCCGGAAGCCGTGGGCCAAGCGGAATTGGCAACAGAAACAGGTATTGCCGCGTATGCTGGCGCGAGGGCTGGCGCCTGGCTTCTCTGGAAATCCGGTGATACTGACGGTGCCCGCTCGTTAATGGAAAAAGCCTTGCGCCTTGCCGATCCATCGGTTGTCTCCCCTGAAACGATCAGACAGATGGAGACGGAATTACACACCATGCAATCACCGGAGACTGCCCCGGATCTGGATGCGCCCTTTGCCGTGTTCGATGCCCTCTGGCCCGATGGGACAGTTGAATAAGACTGACCGTGTCTGTTTGATGCGCAAGCCATGCATTGTGGTTGAGCGCATCGATAGAGAAGAATCCGATTGGTTTTTCGTCAGCCAGCCTTTTGTACAGGTTGCGGACTTGGGATCATTCTGAGTACCCTGGCTGGGGAATCGTGTTTACCCAAATGGTCTGCAGGTTGGGATTGTAATTACCCTGGAGCCCGTTTTGCAGGTAGATTGTAGTTGCCCGAGACACATCTTGTCGGAGTGCTCTCGAATACCCCGCTGTTTTGATTTCAAGAACGTCTGAGCGGTTTGCTATCATTTTTCTGAATATCACTGGACTTTCAAGTAAATTCAATTCACCGGACGGTTTGGCAAGATACACCTGTCCGATATGTGGTGAGACAGCCTCATGCAACAGTATGCGTGACTGGTACGTATTATGGAATGTATCCGGATCCTGGGTATAGCGCAAGTGATTTGGATAAATTCAAAGACGGCTCTTGAAAAAATACAGGTGACTGGTTTATACTGCCTGCGCCATGGAGAGGGCCATGTCCCACTGAATGTTGAAAATGGGTAGCTCCCCTTCTTGCTGGCATCG
>DAIREN010000051.1:0-17446 GCA_036795535.1 Spirochaetota bacterium | reverse complement strand
TTCGTCCTCGCCTGGACATGTTTTCGGGACTGGTTGGCGGATATGCCGGCAGATTGGCGCTGCTTCACCCGAACCTTGCCGTGCTCCCTCTGGCGGTCTGGTTCGTATCGGCTGTGGTTGGCGTGACCGGTCTCTTCTGGATTCTGAGAACCTTGATCTGTTCCGGTGGCTGGGCAAGCGTCACCGAAGCCGGCAAGGTTGTCTTTGCCGTAACCGGCTTGTTTTTTGCTTCTCCCCTCCTGGTTTTTCTGTTTTCCGGGACGGAGTTGCAGGCTGGCCTGCCCTGGACCGTCCGACCGATCCTGCCGGGGGTTGACGGTTTGCTGGTTGCGATCCTGCTTCCGGTCCTGCTCGGTGTGCCTGCCGGGATGGGGATCATGGGACTCAGGCGTGGCAGGCTCCTTGTGCTTGGCGCTCTCGCCTTCCTGGCCTTCTTCCCCCTGGGAGAGGCCCTCCCGCAGACAGAGCGCTCCTGGAGAGTGCTGGTTGCATCCACTGCGATGATGATGTTGGCGGGCAGTCTCCTGGTGGGACGGTTTTCTCCGCGCATGCTCGATGCAGCCCGCCTGGCAGGCGCATCCCGGCTGGATATCATGTCCCGGCTGTATCTTAGGGCTTCGGGCTGGAAGCTGCTCTGGTTGTTCCTCGCTGCCACAGTGTTTGCGTTCGACCTCAGGGAGTTGCCCGCAGCCAATCCCTGGGCCAGTTTCTTCAGAATACTGTTCTCCGGCCTTCTTTTGCTATATTTTGGGGGTCTCCTCCCGGTGCATCCTGTAGCCGGCCGCGGAACAAAACCTGACAGGAGGTCGGAGTGATGGCAGACGAACAGGACAGGACCGCCATGAGCCGGAGAAACTGGTTGCTGGTTCTCGCCGGACTGGGACTTTTTGTTCTCGGAATGATTGTCATGGTGCTGGTCGGAAAAAATCACCATGGGCTCTCAGGCTTCTTGGCGCCTTTCTTCCTCGTATCAGGGCTTGTGGTCTGTGCTGTGGGGATGCTCATCCCGCCAAAACAGGCATGAGGGCTCCAGGGAGGGGGATTCTTGCCCTCGGGATTCTGCTCGTTGTTTCCCTCCCTCTTGCCGCTGACTGGTATCCATCCGATCCGTTCTCGCCGGGTGTCAAGGCGCTCTCGTTGGGTGGTGCCTTTACGGCTCTGGCCGATGACGCCAGTGCGGTCCATGCCAATCCCGCCGGGCTGGTGCAGATGGACAAGGCCGTCTTTTCGTGGCAGTTGCTTTCACAGATCCAGATGCAGCGTCTGGTTGATACAAGCATCAAACTCGACTGGGAGTATTTTCCGCTTGTAGCGGCCTGCTTCCCTATCGAGGATGGCTTGGTGCATGGAGCACTCTCCTGGACGACTCAGTGGCGGAGCATCTCCGGTCGCTACAGCGTCCACGTCCTCGGGGCCAGTCTTTCCTGGAAGATTTCGTCCTGGCTTTCCTGGGGGAATACGCTTGGTCTTGCGGTCGGTTTGACGGATGACGAAGCCGCGTCCGGGTTTTTCTGGCAGACGGGTTTCCTCGTTCCGCTCAATGAGGATATCAAGCTGGGCCTTACCATGAGGATGCCCGTCACTCTCGAATGGGATGTGCTCCGAGGGGATACCGGTGTGCGCGAGCGGCTGCCCTTATCGATGCAGGCCGGCATGGCCTGGCGGATCGACCGGCATGCCATTCTCTCGTTTGATCTCGAATTCGTCGATGTTGCAGGGCTCCGGTATTCGAGCGATGCCGGAACCATGAACCCGGTCCAACCGACCGGACTCTTCCGCAATCTTCATCCGCACATCGGGTTTCAGACCTTGATCCCGTCCATCGGTGCGGAGTTCCGGTGCGGGTTTTTGACCTTTACCCATAATGCCAACAACGCATCCGATGCGCAACCGGCCCTGACCCTCGGAATCGGTGCATGGACCAGCCAATACTTCAGGATCGATTTTGCACTGCAGGATACGCTGATTTTTGATATTTTTACCAGAACCAACAGATACGAGCGGATTTCCGTTTCGTTTGAATATGTCATGTAGCACGACACGAGATCAGGGAGAAACAGCATGGATATCAGAATCGGCATTGCCGGACTTGGCACCATAGGCTCCGGTGTTGTTGAACTTGTACGGGCCAATTCCACAGTGATCCGCGAAAAGACGGGGATCTCCCTGCGAGTCGCAGCGATTGCCGATCCGGCCATTGATTCCCGGCCGGATTTTGACCGGAGCGGGATTCGGATCTGCAAGGACGGGATGGATCTTGTGACCGATCCGGAGATCGACATCATCGTCGAACTGGTGGGCGGTGTCGCTTTCCCCAAAAAACTCGTTCTGGCCGCTCTCGAAAACGGCAAGCATGTGGTGACCGCCAACAAGGCTCTTCTGGCCAAGGAAGGGCAGGAGATCTACAAGACCGCGGCCGCGAACAGGCTGGCGCTCGGGATCGAGGCCAGTGTGGCCGGCGGGATTCCGGTCATCAAGACCATCCGCGAATCTCTTGTCGGAAACAGGATCCTCGAGATCCGCGGAATCATCAACGGGACGTGCAATTACATTCTGACCCGGATGGCCGAACACGGATTGGGGTTTGCTGATGCTCTGGCAGAGGCCCAGTCCCGCGGGTTTGCCGAAGCCGATCCGACTCTGGACATCACGGGTGGTGATGCCGCCCACAAGATTGCCATCCTGGCTGCGCTTGCCTTCAATACCCCGGTGGACATGGCGGATGTACACATCGAGGGGATCGACCGGATCGATACCAATGACATCCGCTATGCCAGAGAGCTCGGGTATGTGGTCAAACTGATCGGGATTGCCCGGGATCGTGGTGCCGAGGGGATCGAGGCCCGTGTCCATCCGACCCTCGTTCCGGTTGACGACCAGCTCGCCTCGATCCGCAACGAGTTCAATGCCGTTTTTCTCCGCTGTGATTTTCTTGGTGACGGGATGCTGACCGGGAAGGGTGCCGGCTCCCGCCCGACCGCTTCAGCGGTTGTGGGGGATATTGTCGATATTGCCCTGGCCATGCGGGACCATGAGAGCATGCCGCCCTTTTTCGCCTCCGAGCGTTCCCGTCCCGTTGTCCCCTTCGGACGGACCGAAAACCGGTACTACATGCATTTTTCCACGGTTGACAAACCGGGGATCATGTCCAGGATCACCGGAATCTTGGGCGAGAACAATATCAGTATTGCCAGCATGATCCAGAAAGAAGCGGGAAGCGAGGAAGCTGTTCCCGTTGTGATGATCAGTCACACCGCTGTCGAGGAGAATATGGCGCGGGCGATCAAGGCGATCGACGCCCTGCCCGAGGTCCGCAAGCCGACGGTGGTCATCCGGGCACTGTAACGGGTTCCTGTTCCACAAAAAGACCTGCGGTCACACGCAGGTCTTTTTGCATCTGAGAACGCGAGCCGCACTTTGGCCAGATCTGCGCTTCGTCATATCCGGAGGATCAGGCTTGAGCGCCGAGTTGATTCGAAGAGAAGCGTTTGATGGCCGGTTCAAGATCCCGCAGGCCGTGCAGCTCGTGGCGTTTGCCTTCAAGAAACGCCATGGCTCGTTCGTAGCCCTCGGTTGCGGCGAGGAGTTCGGCAAAATTGATGATGGTCCGGATGTCGGACGGATCCTCGATCAGGAGAGCCTTGTAATTCTGGATGGCCATTTCCGTCCGGTTGGTCGATCGCTGGATCCGGGCCATGCCATAGACGGCATAGCGGTCCCATGAGTGGCTGAGAATCTCCGAAAGAATCTTCTCGGCTTCGTCGAAGAGCCCGAGATGGATCATGCAGTCTGCCGTCCTTGTCTGGACCTTGCGGTTGTCTGCATCGAGCTGGATGATTTCGCGCCACCAGGGAAGGGCCGCCGCATGGTCCTGCAGTCCACGCATGGCATCGGCCATCCCGAAGATGGCGTACGAGTTTTTCCGGTCCAGTTCGAGGGCCCGACGGAAATACTCCGCGGCCTTTTCGAAGGAATGCTGGCGGCGGCAGATATTCCCCATCATGGTCAGGATGTTGATGAGATTTGGCTCGATTTCAAGAAGACGGTTCCAGTACTCCATGGCTGTCGAGTACTGGTGCTCTTTGTAGTAAAAATCGCCAAGGCCCATCAAGGCAAATTTGTTTCTTGGATTGGCATCCAGGGCGAGATGGTAATAGCGCATAGCTTCGTCGCGGTTGCCCTTCTTTTTCCATGCGTCCGCGATCCGGGTGAGGATGGAATAGTCTTTGGGGTAGTCGGCGATATATCGCAGCCAGACTTTGAGGCTGTTGTCATGATCCTTGAGTCCGCGCCAGGCATCACCCATCCCGAGGAGCGCAAATCGGTTGGCCGGATCACGCTCAAGAATGGCTTCGTACAAAGGAATGCTCTCCCTGAAGCGGCGGGATTTGCGGATACTGTCCGCCATTCCGACTTGCAGGTAGCTGTTTTCGGGATCCTTGGCCAGACCGGCCGCAAAAACTGCCTCGGCCTCGGAATAGAGTCCCTGTTTGATGAGAGCATAGCCCTCTTTGGAAATTCCTGAAGCTTCACTCTTGTCCATGCAGCCAAAAATAACAGGGAGCCGGAAAACTGGAAACAAAAAACAGTGAGTATATTAGGGGGGAATCCCGTTGAAACAAGGAGTAGGCAAGGTATGCGAAGCCCGGTCCCCGTGACCATTGACTCACCCTCTCTCGTCAAGGATATGCGGGACGAACGAGCGTACAGGAAGCGTCCCGAGGCCCCTCTTATGATCGAGATCGGCTGTGGGAATGGCCATTTTCTCCAGGACTACGCGGCACTGCACCCCGAGTGTGATTGTCTCGGGATCGATCTGCGGATCAAGCGCATCGAGAAGAGCTGCCGCAAGGCCGACCGGCACAAGCTTTCCAATCTCGGGTTCCATCTCGGGGATGCGTTCAAGGCGCTGCGGGAGATGCCGGCCGGTGTCCGGGCAGCGCGCATCGCGGTCAACTTCCCCGATCCCTGGCCCAAGTACCGGCACAGGGCCAATCGCCTCAACCGGTCCGAGGCCATCCGGGCCATGCTGGACCGGGTGGAGCAGGGGGGGGATTTTGTCTGGGTCTGCGACTACTACCCCCAGATCGTGGACGTGCTTCTCCTGATGCAACCCTGGATTGCCAGTGGCGAGTTTGTCAACGCCAACCCGGGATGTGGCTATGGAGACGGTATTGAAGGATATCCCCGTACCCTGTATGAGTCCCGCTGGCGTGCGATGGGGCGACGGATCTACTATGTCCGGTGTATCCGTCGCTGAAGGTTCATTTTGAGGAACGATCTTCCGCCTGTTGAGGGGCGATGGGCACACCCAGTATGCACCTGTTCCCGTCGGCGAGCATCGCCTGTCAGTGGCTGACCGGCCTGTTGCAAAATCCCTCGCGGACCAGGATGTGTCTGATGCGGGTCAGCTGGAACCGCACCTCTCCGAGGAGCCACTCCGCGTTTCCGGTTTTTTCGGCATGAAGAACCTGGGCGCCATATCCCCGGCGCAGAAACGGGAAGCGCTTAAACAGATCAAGCACCATCTCCAGGGGCGGGAGCGGTCTGGCCTGGGTCAGGAGCTGGCTGGTGGCCTCTCCCAAAAGGCGGAGACGGGCTTCGAGATCCGCCGCTCCCTGCCGGGAAATCCCGGTGCCGGTCACAGGAAAGACCGAAGTGGGGATGCGTCCGGTTCCAATGTAGGCCGATGCTTCGGCCGGACCGCACAGTGCCGGGATTCCGTCCAGGACCAGACCTTCGGACGAGAGGGTGGCCCAGTCCGGCATGGGTCTCCCTGCATCCTGTGCTTCACGGACCGCCTCCCGGTAGGCGGCCACGGTCCAATCGGCATACTTTGACAGGATGATGTCGCTGCGGACAGGCCGTCCGTGATAATCCTGTCCCGGGATCCAGGCTCGACGCGAGATGGCACCCCGCATCACCCCACTGGCGGACATGAGTCTCGTTTCCTTGTGGCGCAGGCGTTGCATTGCCGGGGCCTCTCGTGCGTGGGTCAGGCCACCCGGCCAGGCATGGTCGCAGCCGACAAACAGGATTTTCGAGGCGCCCAGAATCCGGGCCAGTTCAAGGGCACTTGTTCCGACATTTCCGCCGCTTCGGGCAGCACCGATCTCTCCGACAGCCTGCTTGCACCAGAGTGTCAGGGGGTGGCTGATGATGGCCGGCCGGCCATCCGTCTCGACGATGTCCGCGGTTTCAAAAAAAACACGGCGGGCAAAGGGGAGACGGGGGATGGCGGGATGCACACTGATATCCGCAAAGAGGGTCATCTCACTGGTGTCGATGCCCGTGAAGTCGTGGAGGTTGTGGATCTGTCCATCAAGGCTGATGACGGCGTGCGGGATGACCCCGGCCGCTGTCAGGGGTTTGAGGGCTGTATCGACGGCCAGCAGGACGGCATGCTCCCTGGCTTCGGCCAGCCAGGGGAGCCAGCGGTCAAGACCGGGACCGGCTCCGATGATCATAACGGTCCGTCCCGCTTGCGTTCCGGCCAGATCAGCCAGCCGTTCGCTCGCGGGAAGGAGCGCTGCGTTGGAGAGGATGTTGGAGAACCAGAGTCGCTCGAACTCCAGTTCGGTAAAGAGGTTTGTCAGATGCCGCGTCAGTGCTCCCCGGACGGCGGACCTGGCCTGTATCCAGAGAGGTGGATCAAGTGCGACGATCCCAGGAGTGTCCAGCCAGGCCAGAGATTTCAGGGCAGCCGCCGGCTGGCTGCGGGCAAAGCGGCGGATATCTTCCTCGAGAAGATTCTTCTCCCAGGCCCGGGCAAAAAAAATCGGGGCATCCACCGGGAGATCTTTGGCGGTGGCGCGGCCGGCCGGGAGAAGGTCGGGCCGACATTCGACAACCAAAAGAGGGCGCAGACCCTGTTGAAGCCAGGCCAGGGCCAGGTGGCCGCAGCCGTACCCGAAGAGGATTCCGGCCGTGGCCGCGGCGTGGGGGGTGACCAAGCGCACAGCTTCTTTTTCGGGATCAAAGGCGCTGTGGATGTGGCGCTTTGTGACGACGAGGGTCGGGCGGCCGGTCTTGGCCGGTGTGACGACGGCCTCGGCCGGAAGTGTTTCAGGGAGGGAAAAATGGAAGAGCCTGTCATAGCGGGTCTTCCCCGCCGACAGGCCCTGATCCGGATCGGAATTGCTCATTGATCCTGTCTGCTCTTACAGCTTTTTCAGGTTTTCTTCGTTGATGGTGAAATTCGCAGCCATCCAAAGGTAGGTGAAGAAGTCATTGAAGAGGGCGTATTTCCCCTGTTCCTCGATGCGCTTGAGCTGGGTCCGGATCAGCTCGCGGATCTTTTCCTGCTCGCTGGCCGGGAGTTTGTCGAAGGCGGTTTTGTCGGCGATCAGGGCCGGGTCGTAGTCCGGGATGGTCCTGCGTTCGCGGACCCTGAAGAGGAGCATGGCCTGTGGAATCCCGTCCTTCTCGGCGATCTTGACCACCGTCGAGGTGCTCCCGGTCGCCACACCGGACAGAGTGCGGAAGAAATCCCGGTTGACGGGAACCATGGTCTCGCCGGCTTTGGGTGTCTCGCCGAAGGCGAAAAAATCTGTCCGGAGAACGGGGAGTCCCGCTGCTGCGGCTGCGGCCTCAAGGGTCTGTCCGGCCATGACCGCGTTGTCGACGATCTTCAGTTTGTCGTCCATCTCTTTGACGGCACCCATCATCAGAGCTGCGGCGTTGGCCTTTTTCCACGACTCGATCAGTGCGGTCCGGGCTTCACCGGTGACAGCCTCAAAAGCGGTGGCCTTGCGCCAGACTTCTTCGCCGCGGGTCCCCTTCTGGCTTTCAAACCAGGTCTTGAGTTCCTCGTTCGAGGGCGTCTTGTTCTTGATGAGGGTGAAAAGGTCGAGGGAGACGACGTCGATGGCCGTTTTCATCGCCTGGATCTCGCTGTCGATCCGCAGCCCGAGCCGGGTCGTGCGGGAGGAGGCCATGATGTCGGTCTGCAGCGCTTTTCGAAGAAAATCGGTTTCGATCTGGCTCAGGACTTCCTTCTGGTAACTGCGATCCGCGGAATTGAACTGGGCAGGGTCGGAGAAGGTCGCCAGGAGGAGAGCCTTGAGCGTTTCCTCCGTCACGGCTGTGCCCAGCCGGCGGGCCGCACTGGAGAAAATCCTGGCTTGCCCCGTCCGGTTGACTGCTTCACGGGCGAGCTCCTGGGAATTGGCGGAACGGTACTGCTCCTGCATATTGTCGACCGTATTCGCCAGATCCCTGTCTCCGAGGTAAATCCGTCCGCCCTTGTATTCGGCGAGAAGGAGTCGGCCATTCTGGCCACTGCTCCCGCTGCAACTGGAGATCGCGTCCGACGCGATGAAGAAGACGATCAGGAGTCCACTGATTGCTGCGACAAAAATTGCCGAGAGAATGCGTTTGAGGTCCCATTCGACCTTTTGTTTCGAGTGAGCGGAGGATGCGTGCTTGGCCATCGCTGGGGGATACTCCTGCGGTTTGTAGAAAGTCGCGTCCGGAAGGACGTGCAGTACCAATCTAGCACGGGAGAAACGAAAAATAAAGACTGTTCTCGTTTCGGAATCCGTTGAAAATGCACACAACGTCGGTCAACAGGAGTAAATTGCACGCTGGAGGGCAGGATGAAGCGATCAACCATCGAACGACTGGCAAAGGGCGGAAAAGACGCCGGTTCCCAGCACATTCTGCTCAAGGGCGCGGTCATCGGGATCGTTCTCGGGCTCCTGCTCACGGTTGTCCTGCTCGTCACGAGGACGCCGGATGTCTACCGGAATATCGAGGAGATGACCGAGGAAAGCCGGTTTGAAGATGCCGAGAAACTGGCTCGTTCACTGTACGAAAAGGATCCGCTTGACGTCCGGGCCCTGGTTTTGATGGGGCGAAACGCTTTCCGCAAGGCCTTCCGGTTTGACAACGAGAAAAACGACAAGACCGAGGAGGGGTGGGATCTCTACAAAATCTCCGTGGAATCCCTCAAGAAGGCGATTCTCCTCGATAAAAAAGGCCTGTTGACATCGGCGGACTATTTCATTCTCGGTTTTGCCTACCTCCGCAAGGGCGACCAGTATTTCGAAGACGCTCTGCAGTACATGAAGAAGGCCGAGGAACTCAATACCAATGACCACGTGCTTGTGCAGGGAAATGATCCGATCGCCCGGTTCGACACCCTCCAGCAGACGATCGGCTATCTCAATTACCACTTGGGCAGATACACCAACGCCCTGCAGTATTACCGGGATGCCAACGCAAAGCCGAACGTCCTGAACTGGGCCTACATCGGTCTCTGCGAGGTCGCGCTCGGCCAGTATTCAAACGCGATCCGGTCCTTCGGTATCGTGCGGGACCATGCCAACCAGCAGGGGCTCAAGGCCTTTGCCACGAGGCAGCTCGCCTGGACCTATTTCCACCTCGGAAGGCACGATGAGGCCCGGACGTGGTTCGAGAAAACCGTCAGCATCGACACCAATTACGCTGAAGGGTACTACTGGCTGGGGAAGATGGCCGAACTGCGAAACGACCTCCAGGCTGCCCGGGCGCTCTGGCAGAAGAGCCTCGAGGCGGACCCGCACTTCGGCCCGTCCATCCTCAAACTGAGATTTTCACCACAGCACAAGACCAATCTCAAATAACCACTCCTGCTGGCCCGAAACATGGCCGGAGCGGACTGAAAAATGTTTGCAGAGCCTGTGGCCGTATCTATATTATCAATGAAGCGAATTCCTGCTCTCACTCTTCTGCGATGAAAGGGTTCACCGGACATGGTACTTGATAAGCTCTACAGCCTCTTTTCGAATGACATGGGTATTGATCTCGGAACAGCGAACACGCTTGTTCACGTTAAGGGGCAGGGCATTGTCCTCTCGGAGCCCTCCGTGGTTGCCGTCGAAAATGGCACCCGCCGGATTCTGGCGGTCGGGCAGGAGGCAAAGCGCATGCTCGGGCGGACCCCGGGCGATATCATCGCCATTCGTCCGATGAAAAACGGTGTGATCGCCGATTTCGAGACGGTCCAGCGCATGATCAAGTTCTTCATCCAGAAGGTCCATTCGCGGAAGACCCTGGTCAAGCCCCGCATCGTGATCGGGATTCCTTCGGGGATCACCGAAGTGGAGAAGCGGGCGGTCAAGGAGTCAGCGGAACAGGCGGGAGCCCGCGAGATCTACCTGATTGAAGAGTCCCTGGCTGCGGCAATCGGAGCGAACATCCCGATCAACGAGCCGGCCGGAAACATGGTGATCGATATCGGTGGCGGTACGACTGAGGTTTCGGTGATCTCGCTGGGTGGCATGGTGCTCTCCAACTCGATCCGGATCGGTGGCGATGATTTTGATGAGGCAATCGTGCAGTACCTCAAAAAAGTGCACAACCTGATCATCGGAGAGCGGACTGCCGAAGAGGTCAAGATCCAGATCGGGAACGCCTATCCTGCCTCCAAAAAAGTCGAGACGATGGAGATCAAGGGTCGTGATTCGATCACCGGCCTGCCCCGGACGCTCGAGATGGATTCCGTCGAAATCCGTGAGGCACTCCAGGAAGTGATCAATGCCGTTGTCGAAGTCGTCCGGAGTACACTCGATCAAACCCCTCCCGAGCTGGCGGCCGATATTGTCGATCGCGGAATCGTGATGACGGGTGGTGGTTCGCTCCTCAAGGGATTGCCGGAGCACCTTTCGCAGGAGACCGGGGTTCCCGTATTCCTGGCCGAAAATCCGTTGACCTGCGTTGTTCTCGGAACCGGGCGCTATCTCGAAGAACTCAAGTATATCCAGCGTGGAAAGTACTGATCAGGGTTTCCCCGAACTGACGTGCCAAACCAGATGAACGTGGGTGGAAAGATTCCGGAATGCTTTCAGTTTTCTTCTATAAAAATCGCAAGGTGCTGGCCTTCCTGCTTCTCCTGATCGTCTCGTTCACGATGATGGGAACGTCCAGCACGAGTTTCACACTCAATCTCAAGAGTATCGTTCTCACAATCATCTATCCGTTCGAATATGTGATTAACGGGATCTTCAATTTTTTCCGTTCCCTCTGGGAAGGTTTGGGCGAGATCGAGACTCTCAAAAAGGAACTCCTGCGGACCCAGGCGCGGCTGAAAAAATATGAGGAACTTGACAGTTCCATCCAGACACTGCAGAGACGGAATGCCCACCTTGAGCGGCTTCTTGATGAACGCAAGCAGGTACGCTACGAACACGTGCTTGCGTCGATCGTCGGCAAGGACCCGCAAAATTACTACCAGTCGTTCATCATCGACAAAGGCTCGTCTGACGGTGTGGCCGAGCGGATGCCGGTCATCGCATACGAAAACGGGAAGATCGGTATTGTCGGCCGTGTCACGATGACGACGCCGTTCTCGGCACTGGTCACGACCATACGCGGGTCACGGACCTGGGTTGGCGCCATCCTTGAGGCTTCCCGCTATTACGGGATGGTGCGCGGGAACGGAATGTCGGCCCACTGTCTGATCGAGTACGTGGATGTCGGGGCGCCTGCGAAAAACGGTGATGTTGTTGTAACATCGGGTCATAGCGATATCTATCCCCGCGGGCTCTCCATCGGGATTCTGACGAATGTCCAGCGGGACAAGGGCCAGTTCTTCCTCAAGGCCGAAGTCGCCCCGACGATCAATTTTGCCAAGCTTGAAAACGTCTATGTCGTGAAAAAGCTGCCGTCGCCTGAAATCGAAAAACTGGAAAAGGAGCAGAAAAAGCTGTGAGAAACACTCTCATCATCGCTCTCCTGATCGTGTTTTTCGGGCTGCTGCAGAGCACCGTTTTTGTGGACATCCTCAGGATTGACGAGGTCAAACCGGATCTTCTTTTGATCGTGATTGCCTTTGTGGCCTTCAAGCGGGGCGGCATGGCGGGTCAGTTGACGGGCTTCGCCGCCGGCATGCTCCAGCATTTTTTTTCGCCGGTCCTTTTCGGGAGTTACGCCTTCGTTTTTACTGTTGTCGGGTTTGTCCTCGGATTGACACAGCACAAGGTGAATGCCGAGAACTTCATCACCTCGGCCGTTCTGGTTTTCATTGCGACAATCATCAAAGGACTCGCCCTCGGGATTCTCGCCCTGCTGTTTGTCGAAATCGGTGATTTTTACCCGAGCAATGTCAGCGGCGGGCTTCTTCTGGAGTTGGTGATCAACCCGATTCTTGCGGGCCCCCTCTTCTGGATGATGAACCGGTTTGCAGCGCCGGCGATGCGGTGAGCCATGCAGAAGTATACGATCCGGCCGGGCCAGCAACGTGTTTTCCGACAGCGTGTAACAACGCTGTTTCTCCTGATCGCCATGATGCTCCTGATGCTCCTTCTCAGGATCGCCTATCTCCAGATCATCAAAGTCGGTGAGTATGAAGCGCGCTCCGAGCAGAACCGGGTGCGGCTTGTTCCGATCATGGCGTATCGCGGAGAAATTTATGACCGAAATTTCAAACAAAAGCTGATTGCCAACCGCAAGTCCCTCTGTGTGACCATTGTCCCGGCAGCCATGCCCAAGGAGAAGGCCGAGTGGGATCGCGTGCTTGGCAGGCTGGCCTCGGTCCTCGAGATGTCCACCAACGAGCTTCGCCGTTTGATGAACAAGGATAAATGGGACCAGTACAGCCCGAAACTCCTCAAGGAAGGCGTTGATTACCAGACCATCACCAGGATTGCGGAGAATATTGACGAATACCCCGGTGTGTACTGGGATAACAGGCCGATTCGGGTCTATACCCTGACCAATACCCTGGCACATATTCTCGGGTACACCGGATACATCAGTCGAGAGGAACTCAAAGCCGCCTCGGGAAGGGGATACCGTCCCGGGGCCCTGATCGGAAAAACCGGAATCGAGAATGTCTACGATGTGGATCTCCGTGGCGAGGAGGGGACCCTCGAACGTGAGGTGAATGCCCTCAACCAGGTCACCTACCAGATGGTCCGGAAACAGCCGGTCCATGGTCGCCCGCTGGTTTTGACGATCGACGCATCCATGCAGAAAGTCGCTCAGGCGGCCATGGGAAAGATGCGTGGCGCGGTCATTGTGACAAAACCGGCGACTGGAGAGGTTCTTGCAATTCTTTCCAATCCGGGGTATGCGGCCAACCTCTTCTATAAGCGACTCGATATCGAGTCCTACCGCAAGATCGAGAGTGATCCGGACAAGCCGCTCTTCAACCGGGTGATCCAGGCACAGTATCCCGCGAGTTCGACGTTCAAGTTGATCACAACCATCGCCGGACTCGAAACCGGACGGATTGCACCGAAAACATCCTATTTCTGTGATGGCGGGTACATGCTCGGGGACCGGTATTTCAAATGCTGGTTCGGCCGACATGGGCACCAGACACTCTCCGACGGGATCATGAATTCCTGCAACGTCTTTTTTTATCGTGCCGGTCTTGAAATCGGACCCGACAGCATTCTGCATTACGCCAGAATGTTCGGGTTTGGCAAAAAAACGGGGATCGATCTGGTGGGTGAAGTTTCAGGGTTTGTCCCGACTAGGGAGTGGAAGCGGAAAACCGCAGGGCGGCCATGGCTTGATGGAGACACGCTCAATCTCGCCATCGGTCAGGGTGACCTCCTCGTCACTCCGGTCCAGATCAACATGATGACCTGTGCAATCTATAATGAGGGCATCGCCTACCAGCCCTACCTGAAAAAGGAAATCCGGAGCCTCTACAACAATCACGCGATCGAGCGGAACGAGGGGCGGCATGTTCTCTTTACAACCGATGTCTCCAAATCCACCTTTGCCACGCTCAAGGCAGGCATGCTCAGGGTTGTGCGGGGCGGAACCGGAAGTGCCGCCTGGTCACCGGTCGTTCAGGTTGCGGGAAAAACCGGGACAGCCGAAACCTCACAAGACACAACCCATGCCTGGTTTACCGGGTTTGCTCCGGCAGATGCCAAAAATCCGGAGGATGTGATAGCTGTTACGGTTGTCTGCGAAAACGCAGGCGGAGGCGGTGCCATGGCGGCACCGGTTGCGGCTTGCATCATCCGCTCCCATTTTGAAAACAGGTCTGTCGATGAAACCATGCAACGTATCTGGAAGAGTTATGAGCAAAAACCTGACTGAACAAGGGAGGCCTGCCTGATGGAGGGTTCGGCACGAAAAAACCGTCTGCACATCGACTGGATGATCATCTTTGCGACGATTGCCCTTGTCTTTATCGGCTTGCTGACCATCTACAGTACTGGCTCCACCCACAGCGGAGGGAAGGATGTTGACCGGGAATTTTATATGCAGTTTGTCTGGTTTGTGGTGGGAATCCTGCTTTTTTTCGGAACGATTTCCATCAGCTACAACAAGTACGTTGAATGGTCGCTCTATCTCTACGCCGGCGGGCTTGCCCTGCTCTTGATTTCACTGCTCTTTCCTCCTGTCAAGGGCATTCGGGCGTGGATCAATCTGGGTTTCTTCAACATCCAGCCTGCGGAACTGATGAAGCTCTTTACCATCATTGCTCTGGCACGGTTTCTCAACATGCTTGGTGATGATATCCAGGACATCAGGAATTTCTTTATCACTTTTTTCATTCTTGTGCCGCCACTGGGCGTGATTGCCATTCAGCCTGACTTCGGGACGGGCCTGGTTTTTTTTGCCATTTGCTTTGCCATGCTCTTCATTGCCGGTGCAAAAATCGGTCACATCCTCTCCCTGTTCCTGCTCGGGTTTCTCGGTGCGGGTATCCCGATGTTCGTTGCGTATTACAAGGAGATCGGTGACCTCTCCGGCTGGCTGATTTCCATTCTGTCCAATAATGCGATATTGATCGACATCTCCATCATCCTCGGGATCATTTCTTTTGTCGCGTTTGCCATCTGGTTCTTCAGTCGGGTCAAACCGGTATTGAAATTTGCATCGGCCATTGTCGTGATTCCGATCGGTCTGATTATCGCCGCTTCACTCAACTCCTATCTCCAGCCATACCAGCGAAAGCGGATCGTGATTTTTGTCGATCCCGAAAAGGATCCCTGGGGTGCCGGCTACAACATCATCCAGTCAAAGATCGCCATCGGGTCGGGCGGTTTTTCGGGGAAGGGGTACATGAAGGGAACGCAGAACGCCCTGGATTATCTTCCCGAAAAAAAGACGGACTTTGTGTACAGTACGCTTGGTGAGGAATGGGGTTTTCTCGGGAGTCTCTTTTTGATTGTGCTCTATTTCATCTTCCTCTACCGTGGTGTGATGATTGCCTATCATGCCAAGGACATGACGGGAAGTTTGATAGCCACCGGGATCGTGGCCATGTTCGCATTCCACATCTTCATCAATATCGGGATGGCAACCGGCATGATGCCGGTGACCGGCCTTCCCTTGCCGTTTGTCTCGTATGGAGGTTCGAGTCTGATGACCAACCTGATTGCCGTCGGACTTCTCTTCAACATCGAGATGCGCAGGTATGTCCATTGATGGCCGGGGCATTTTCATTCGAAAGAGACATCGTTCCGTTGCTTCCTCGGGTTGCCAAACCGGCCCGGTATACCGGAGACGAATACAACAGCATCGCAAATCCGGATGCCGAGTGTGTGTTTGCGCTGGCCTACCCGGATGTCTACGAGGTCGGTATGTCCAACCTCGGGTTGCGGATTCTCTACGAGGCTCTCTCGCGTGTTGAAGGATGTGCTGTCGAACGGGTCTATCTCCCCTGGCCGGATATGGCAGACATGCTGAGGGAAAAGGGCCTGCCGCTCTGGACACTCGAGACCAAAAAACCTCTTTCGGCCTGCGCAGTCCTCGGGATAACCCTTCAGTACGAAATGACGTTCACAAATATCCTCGAGCTTCTCTCGATTTCCGGAATTCCGCTCCGTCGTGAAGACAGGACCACCGATCATCCCCTGATTGTTGCCGGTGGTCCCTGCGCTTTCAATCCAGTGCCACTCGCTCCCTGGATCGATGTCTTTGTCCTGGGCGATGGAGACCAGGCCGCGGTTGATTTGCTCACGACCGTCCGGGATGCCCAACGGGATGGGGCAAGCCGTGAAGCCATGCTCGGGCGGTTTGCCCGGTTCGAGTGGGCATGGATCCCCGGCCTGAAGGAGAACGCAAAACGCGCCATCATTCCCGATCTGGACGAGGCGCCGTTTCCGGTCCGGCAGATTGTTCCCAATGTCCGGGCCATCCAGGATCGCGGCCTGATCGAGGCTTCCCGCGGATGTACCAACGGGTGCCGTTTCTGCCATGCCGGCATGACCTATCGTCCGGTCCGTGAGCGGAGTCCGGACCAGCTTGTGGAAACTGCTGTTTCCCTTGTTGACAGCACCGGGTTTGACGAGATCAGCCTGGCATCACTTTCGATCAGCGATTACACGAGGCTGGAAGAACTGATCATCCGCCTGAATGCGGCCCTGGGGCCGCGCAATGTCTCGTTTTCGCTGCCCTCCCTGCATGTGGATGGATTCACCCTCGAGACGGCCACCCTCGTTGGCGAGTTGCGCAAGAGCGGATTGACTTTTGCCGTCGAGGCCGGGGACCCGGCGATGCGTGCCCGGATCAACAAGCCGGTGGATGACGACCATCTGATGAGCATCTTCCGCACGGTCTGGGATGCCGGCTGGAAGCAGGTCAAACTCTATTTCATGATCGGGTTCCCCGGTGCTCACGACGAGGCTGAGGTGATTGCCGACTTTATCCGGCGGGCTCACGCGGCCGCACCCAGACTCGCCATCAATTGCAATGTGGGGATCTTCATTCCCAAACCGCACACGCCGCTGCAATGGGCACGCCAGATGTCCATCGAGGATGGATGGAAGGCCATCAACCAGTTGCGCGAGCGGTTCAAAAAGGGGAATGTCAAGATATCCTGGCACATGCCCGAGATGAGTTTTCTCGAAGGTGTCTTCGCCCGAGGTGGCGACAAGGCTGCCCGGCTGCTCGATGAAGCCTGGAAGCGCGGTGCCCGCTTCGATGCCTGGGACGAGCATTTTTCCTTCCGGCGCTGGAAGGATGCCATGGATGCCCTCGGGTATACCGAAGAGGAGTTCCTTGCGCCCTTCGCCAGTACAGATGATTCACTCCCCTGGGATGGAATCAGCGGAGTGGCCGGCAAGGGGTTTTTGCTGCGCGAACTGCAGAAATATGTTACAGGGATGTCCCAGGAGGACGCCAGACTGGCCGGGGTGCACACGTCCGTAGCCGGCGAGAATCTGCCAGACCTGACTGAAGACTGCAGGCAGGGCTGCCGCTCGCATTGCGGTGTCTGCACCCCTGAGACCGGGCCCAGGATGGCTCCTCCGGGGAGCGAACCTCTTCCCAAAAGCGTGCCGGATACCAATACTACCCCGGCTGTTCATCCGACGAGCCTCCCGGGTGATGCCAGTCGCGAGCGCCATGTCTATCGCATCCGTTTTGACAAGACCGGACTTCTTAAATTTATCTCGCACCTCGATATGCAGCAACACCTGATCCGCATCTTCCAGCGCAGCGCTCTCCCGCTTTCGGTCAGTGAGGGCTTCAATCCCAAGCCGCGGCTTGGGAT
>DAIREN010000050.1:0-17727 GCA_036795535.1 Spirochaetota bacterium | reverse complement strand
CGACGATGCCGGTCAACGCGAGAATCTTCCTGCGGGAAGTTGTGTTCTTCATAGCCATCTCCGTGTGCAGATTTTTCCGATTCATTGTATTGCAAAAATCATACCGTTAATTCAGCATTCTAACAAAACTGCAGAAACCAATTCAGGGCTCCAGACCCAATCACTGTCAAGTCCCTTCCATTATAAATTCACTCAAACGCCATGCCTGACATCGCTCTGCAAAAACCAACCTGGCCTGAAATCGCGACAGGCTGTGCCGGCATGTGGTAAATTTGAAACACATGTGAGTAAATTTTACCCACCACCTCGTCCCGCGAGGATACAACGGGACACACCCTTCCGAGTATCGGCAGGGTGTATCCCGTTCCTTCATGATGTCATCACTATTTTACAAGATTCCTCGCGGGACCCGGATCCGCACCGTCGCGCGAACCGAAATCCCGCAGCTGGCCTGAGGCTGTTCATCAAAAAAACCCGGGAGAGGAGACGCACCGTCACGGGCCCCGGAGGAAACTCAGACGGTGTCGATCAATTCGAAGACCCGGACCGGCTCGGCCTTGCCCTTGACACGGATCATGTCCAGTTCACGGGTGACAAAACGCTCCGGTCCGGCCAGATCACGGGTCGCCTGGGAGATCATGAGGTAGGTCCCGTACTGCTTGTTGGCACCCTCAAGCCGCGACCCGAGATTGACCGCATCCCCGATGACGGTATAGTCAAAACGCTCGCGCGAACCCATATTCCCGACAACCATCTCTCCTGAATTGAGCCCGATCCTCGTGATGAAGGCGGGCAGACCGCGCTCCAGCCACGCAGCTCGCAACTCGGAGAGCCTGGCCTGGACAGCAAGGGCCGCCCGGCAGGCGCGCTCGGCGTGGTCGGGTTGCAGGAGGGGGGCGCCAAAGACCGCCATCACGGCGTCTCCCTCGTACTTGTCGAGCATCCCCCCGTGCGCCAGGATGATGTCGGTCACCTCGGTCAGGTAGGTGTTCAAAAACTCGACAAGCTGTTCCGGAGAGAGGCCCTCGGAGAGGGTCGTAAATCCGGCAATATCGGAAAAGAACACGGTGCAGACCCGCTTTTCACCGCCAAGACGGAGCATTCCGGGGTCAAGAATGATCTGGTCGACCAGGGCCGGGGCAACGTAGCGCGAGAAAGCCCCCCTGATGCGTTTTTTCTCCCGTTCTTCCCCGAGGTAATTGTGCACGATGGCCGAGACAAAGAACCCCACAACAAGGACAAGAGGAGGAACGATCTCCAACCAGAGATCCTGCGTCGAGAAAAAGAACCAATTGACGGCGACGAGGGCACAGACCATGAGGAAGGCGGACACGGCCATGACGGCACTTCGTGTCCGGAGAAAGAGCAGACCGGAAAGAATCGCCAACCCGAGAACAATCGCCAAGTTGACGGAGCGAGGCACCCTCGTCATCGGGTTGGATGAAAGGATGTTATCGGCAACCGTGGCGTGCACACCCACCATGGGGTAGCGCGAAGCCATCGGGACAGGATTGAGGTCATGCGTCCCGGAGGCGGTCAGCCCGTACAGACAGATCTTCCCGTGCAACCATGTCCCGTAGAGCGGCCCTTTTAAACTTTCCACAATGGGTGCCGGATAAAAGAAATACGGGCGCTCGCCGGAATCGGGCCGTTCATTCCCGATCAGGAGGCGGTACTCCTCAAAGAGCTTGCTGTCCTCGATACCGAGCCGCCTGGCGTCCGTCGTGGCCAACGCACTCCCTACCAACCTGGAATCCCGCATCAGGATCCCGGCATACTTCATCCCGAAGAAGAACTCGCGCACTCCTGGATTGTCCTCAAGGCCGGTCTGTCGGCAGAAGTCCGCAAGACTCAGCCTGGGGTTTTCGTCGAGCATCTTTTGCAGGAGGGTTGCCACGACAAGCCGTGACCAGACCTCCTCGACGATGGCGACCGAATCCCGATCCTCCGGACGGATGGCCAGCGGTCCCGCCAGAGGCGTTCCATCACCGAACTCGCGCTGGAGCTGTTCGATCTCGGGAAGCTGCAGGAAGCGTTCCCGGTCAAAAAGCGCTTCCTCACCGACCCTGTTGGCCACGGCCTTCATTTCACGGAGAACCATTCCGTACCCCAGCCACTTGAGTGCGGACCAGGAGATCCGTGGATGGGCGTCCGTCACCCCGCCCCGCCAGTTGACGTAGATGGATCCGTCACGCCGGACCGGAATGACCAGTCTGTTGGTCCCCCGGGCAAAGACAATCTCCTTGCGCTCGGTCCCGGGAGCCAGATCGGCCAGGGTCAATCTCCGCGCAACCAGGGCCGTCGACAGCCCCAGCGAGGGGTAGATGTGGCCCCCGAGCCTGAAAAAAAGTGGGGCCCGACGCACAACACCGTCCGTATCGGGATCGACCTGGGCAATCCCGGTTCCCGCTGCTGCTGCCGCATATTCCGCCAGGACCGGGGTGATATTGCTTTGATTCCGCAACACAGGGAAAGCGGCCGGCAAAGGGACCCGGAATTTCCCATCCTGGACCCGCAGACTGTTGGAGCGGTTCTCGCGATAGTATGTGTAGCGTTCGTGGAGGGGCTGGTTTTCAAAAAGCTGCGCGAGGACCACAAACCGGGCATTGGTCATGGCGGTGATAAAGAGGCCACTGGAATCCGGGACAACCCGCTGGATCTCCACCAGGGAAAAATTCTGTCGCCCCGTGTGTTTGAGCTTGTCGACGGCAAAGCGACGTTCACCTCGTTCCGTGAAAAAGATGTCCACCCCCAGGGCCTTTACCCCGAGACGCCTCAGGATATTGAAGGCAATGGCATGCCGGCCGGCATGCCAAGTGGCCCAGTTCCCCTCGGCCTTGAGGGCATCGGTATCGATGTCGATATGGACAATCTCTGGATGGACGGGCTGTGTCCCCCGGAGACGGAAACGCTGGTCGGCAAGCTGGAGTTCCAGTGTCTCGAAAAAACCGGCCAAGGTAGCACCGACAACCACCAGAAAAACGACGATGAAAACGCGGACAAGAACAGGAACACGACCAGCCATGAGCCCCCCCGAGCACAACATCAGGCGGCATGCACCGCCTGATACATTGCAGTAGTGGTTTTGAAAAAACTTGTTTACTTTGACAACTCGACTGCGGCCATCCGGCCCCAGCGACCATTCCGGTCAAGGCGCACAGCTTCGTTCAACGCCCGTTTCCCGTTATTGACATCACCCAACTGGATCAGGCAGGCGCCAAGGTAATACTGGCAACGGGCCCGGTCGACTGCGCCGAGCGCGGGATCGGCCAGTATCTTGCGGAGTTCACCGACACTCTTTTCGAGTTCGGCCCTGGGAATAGCCTGCTCCTTGACCTGTGCATCCGACATCTTGTAGCTGCGGACACCGGCCACCGCGGTTGACCCACCCGTCAGGAAGCTCCTGTTGGCTGCCGAGATATCCCGGACATTGCTCCAGACATCGCGCACAAAGACCGGATTATTGACCGTGACGACAGCAGGAGTACGCGCCGTGGATGCTGTTGATGACGTGGCGGAAGAGGAAGAGTCCGCCCCTCCATCGGGACGGACAGCTTCTTTGGAAGAGGAGCAGGCGCCGATAACGAGCAACCCAACCCCTATGAAGAGAATCGAGATCTGGAATCTCATAACAAGGCCCCCCGGGAGAAACATGTGACTACCTGCACGTATTCTACACCCCTTGCCCTACTCCGGCAACGGATTCACCGAAGTCCCGTGTATTGACACTTGCCTGCCCGCCCGGAACAGACTAAAATTGGCTTCATGGGCATACGACACCACTCCACAGCGCGCCACAGTCCACGACCTTCGGCCTATGTTCTCCGGAATGCCCGGCTCAAGCGGGTAAAAAAACGTGTTCGTGATTTTTTCGGCACGGTGAACCGCAAGGGACATGAGCACATTACCCTGATGATCGCCTCCCACTCGGCCAACACCCCCGTTTTTACCTTGCGTATCTCGAAGTACATCATCCTCTTCATCGCTGGCGTCTTGGCGGTCACCATCACCTTTTCGGTTTCGGCCTTCATCGAGAAAGGGACAACCGATCCGGAGATTGAACGCCTGGAGAGAAATATCGAACGGTGTGAGGAGACGCTGGAGCTCTTTTCACGCAACGTCAGGACACTGGAATCATCCACGGCGAAATTCTCCGACGCCATCAAACCGTTGGCGGCCATCACGGGAGTCCGGACCTTCGAGCGGATGTCCCTCTTTGAGGGGGCGTCGGCCACTCCCGGTGAAGTCCACATGGCGGATACCACAAGCGACCGATTTGGCAAGGATATCCGGCGTCTCGACCAGATCAATCTCGATATTCTCCGGGCATCACAACAGTCTTCGAGGATGAACACCCTGATTTGGTCAATGCGACGCTACTACCGCTTCCAGTTTTTCAGGCATATCGAGCGGGATCCCAAAACCTTTACACCATCCTTCTGGCCCGTTGACAACGGTGGGACGATCACTTCCCCCTTCGGGCAACGCTTTAATTTCTTTATTGGCCAGTACGCGGATCACAGTGCCGTCGATATCGCGCACGCCCGCGGAACGATCATCCGGGCCACCGCGCCGGGTGTCGTCAGCCGGGTGGACAACGAGCCGGGCGGATACGGGTTGTATGTCGAGGTCAAGCATCAGGACGGATATATCACACGCTACGCACACCTTGACCGCCAGGAAGTACTGACCGGAGATCTCGTCTATCAGGGACAGATCATTGGCCGGATGGGTCACACCGGGTTGGCGACGGGAGACCATGTCCACTATGAAGTCGTCAAGGACGGCGAGTACCTGGATCCTGAGGAATTTATGGAGAACAAATTCAAGCCGTGGGATCTACCCCAACCCTGACGGGCTGGCGCGTCCAGGGGACAGCGTCCCGGAAATGCGTCTGGCCGATCCGGTGTACTCTCCCGTATACCGTAAAAAAGGCGCTGTCGCAATGGGCCTTCGTCCGGCAGTACATGACGACACTCGACGGGCCCGCACCGGCAACGGACTACCACCCAAGGAACGTTCCCGACATGGAACAAAGCCGAGGTATTCGCAGCTGTTTGCATGCTCGACCGTGGAACCTGTCTGTATACGGCGGAACGCGATCAATGCTTGTTGGGCAGGCCAAAAAAACCCGGCATTGCCATGCCGGGTCGCGAATTCAGTCAACCTGGAAGGATCAGCCTTCAATCCTCACTATCCGGCCCTCAACCTTGGCGTCGATGTTCGGCATGCGCTTGAGCGCCTCGATCATGAACTCCGCCATGGTGATACCGGTGTTTTTCCGCTCCCGTTCCTGCTTGAACTCGGGATAATTGTCCCCGCCATCGGCCAGAAAATCGCTGGTCGCAACCGTATAGATCCGGTTTTCCTCGATATCCTTGCCGTTGAACTTGAGTTCGGCCAGGGTACGGCCCCGAATTTTGTACTGCAAGCCCCTCGATACCTGGAGGAAGCGACCTTCACCCGGATTGGTGGCGGCACTCTTCTCGATGATGCGATAGATGGTCTTCCCGGAGAGTCGCACTGTCGAAACATTGTTCGGGTAAGGTAGCACATTGAGGACATCAGCAATCTTGATCGGACCGGGATTGATGCTGGCCCGGATCACGCCGGAATTGATGAGACACATCTCGGCCCCGGTCTCCCGTTGCAGGACATCAGCCAGAAGATTGCCGAGATTGGTCTCGTTTCCACGGACCTTGTTCCGGGAACCCTCAAGGAGGACATCCGTTTTGCTGACGACCACGTCCAATTTGCTCTTGAGTTCTTTCGTGTACTTTTCAACAACCTTGGCCACCTCGGGATCGGCGGGTATCTCCGGTGTAACATCGACAACGGAGGTCGTCACTGACAGGATCTGCTTCTTGCCCTTGTCGTACCGGACTGTCACCGAGCCAAAGTGTTCGCCCCGGTACCCGGCATGGGCAATCCATGTATCAAAGACAAGGAATCCGTTGGTCAGAATAGTATGGGAGAGTCCACCCACAATCAGATTGATGCCGTCGACAGCCCGGGCAAGTTTCTTGTCTTCTTCGAGCCCCTGATGGGTGAGTGCGACGATGAAATCGACCCCCTGGCTACGCATCATCTGGACCATGCTCCGGGCCGCCTCTTCCACGGCTCCGAATGTCAACCCGTCAATGTTCCGTGTCGGCTGGAGGATTTCGGTGATACGGACCGTCAGGCCAAAGATTCCGACCTTGATGCCATTGAAATCCTTGATGACGTAGTCACTCCCGGTAAATGGTTTGGCATCCTTGTTGAAGATGTTGGCCGAGAGCACCTTGAACTTGGCTTTGCCCGTGAGATTGATGAAGTTCAGCTGCCCGTAATCGAAATCGTGGACACCGGGCACCATGTAATCGATCACGCCATCAAGCAATCCAAACGAGACTTCGCCCTTGAAAAATGTGGAGAAGGTTGTCCCCTGGATGGTATCACCGTTGTACAGGATCAAGCTGTCAGGACCCGCTGCCTGCTTGGCCGCCTTGAGTCCGCCGATCAACCGGGCAATCCCGCCGGATTCGATATCCGTTTTGCCCTCGGTCCGCTTGAGAGGATGGAGATGACCGTGCAGGTCTCCAAAATGCAGAATCGTAAAACTGCTTTCGGATCCACAGCCGCCCAAGACGGAAACCGTCAGGACCAGGGCAAGAAATCTGAAAACAGATGAAAAAGCTCGCATGAGTTACCTCCGGAAATGCTCATCGTCAGGAGCCAGTATGCCCCGAATCAGAAAAAAATGGAAGAATTTTATTTGCGACGGATGATGAAGAGCGTCATATCATCCTGCTGCTCAGCCATATGGGCCCTGACATCGAGGAGAATCCGCTCCCGGAGTGTCTCGACCTCTTCCCTCCCATAGCGCCGGATCACCTCGACCAGCCGGTCCATACCGAACTCCTCGCGATCTTCATTCATCGCCTCGGTAATCCCGTCCGTGTAGAGCACAAGGACGTCACCCGATGCCAGAACGAATTCCTGCTCGACCGTCTCCCGCGAGATATCCGGAAAAACCCCCAACCAGGTTCCGTTCGGCTTGATCCGTTCACACTCCCCGCTCCCCGCACGGTAAATCAGGATCTCGGCGTGCGAGCCGGCGAAACTGAACTGTCCATCGCGGGTCGACGTCAGGAAATAGCAGGTCATGTAGAAATTCCCGCGAAGACGGGCATGGATGTTCTCGTACAAAGCACGGTTGACAAAAATCGAGAGATCCCGCGGCGAAATGTCCGGGTGCATGAGGAGGATCGTGTTGACCGCTGACTGTGTCATCAGCATGATCACGCCGGGGATGATCCCGTGACCGGAAACATCCCCGATCCCGTACCAGAGCCGGTCCCCCCGATTATGGTAGAAATCGTAATAATCGCCTCCGATTTCCTGGGCCGGCTGCATGACCGCCGTCAGTGAATAGTCCTGGAGATAGGGGATCTTCGGAAGGATGGCGGACTGCATCTTGCGCACAACCTCGAACTCCTGGGCAAGACGTTCCTGCTCGATGATCCGCGCTTGCTGTCGCTCAAGTTCGCTGATCATGTGGTCGAACTCCTCGGCCACCCGGGCGACCTCGTACTCCCCGGTCCCGGCTGCATGGACATGGCCTCCACCCGTCCGGACCTGTTCCATGATTCCGACCAGCTTTTTGAGGGGATCCAGGACGATTCTGTCCGTCATGCGGATGATGTAGAACAGAAGAAGGACGAGAGAAATCATCATCACGACAAAAATCGGCACAAATTGGGAAAACTGGACTAGCTGGTTCTCGTCAATCATGACCAGTGCATACCAGCCAAGATCCGGAATCCATGCCAGGGAAGCCATATAATCCGTCCCCTGTTTTGTCAGGGGAAAATCACGGATCTGGCCACTCTCGTTTGTCCGCTCAAGGGAGCGCATCTCCTGGTGTAAACGCTTCCGCTCCTCAGCCTGGTCGATCAGTCCGAACACTGTGTCCTTGTCGATCAGGGAACGGTCCATATACCCCTTGATCATCCCCATTTCGTCAAAAAGAACAACAAATGAATTTTCCTGCTGTATGTACAGGATCTTGTCGAGGAAGGCCGTAAAATCGATCCCCGTCCCGACAATCCCGAAAAGGCGGCCCTGTTTCCGTACCGGCACATTGACCCAGAAGATCGTCTTTTTCTGGACATCATCGTAGTCAATGTCGATCATGAAGCGGCCCGGAACGGTGAGTGACTTGAAGTACCAGGTATCGGACGGATCATCACGGTCTATCTTGCTGATGAAAACATTGGTCAGGTAATAATTGCGGGAACTCTCGATGACCGCGTAGACGCCGGGATTGTTTTCGAGATAGCGGCTAAAGGTATCAAAGGTCTGGAATGCGAGATCCCGGTAGAGCGGGTTGGTCTCATCACCCAGCCAGCGTGTCACGACTTCGGAATCCGCAAGCTGGAAACATGCGTTCAGATCTCGCTGCATCCGCAGGGTGATCCTGATCCTGACGTTGTCAGCATAGGTGGACCCGAACCGGACGGCAAAATCCTGTCTGAGACTGGATGTCACGATGTAGACGACAACGAATGTCAGGGCCATGGCCACAACAAAGGCTGCCACAACGCTGACGCTGTAAGCCGTTCGCAGACTGTTGGTCTTCAAGAAACTCCCGCCTCTCATGGAAGACTCATCTATCCCGATTCCACCGCTTCATTGCACCATGGAAGTGTGCGCGTTGTCAAGCGTTCAAAAAGAGAGTATTCTTCAGAAACGCCAACGATACGGAGTACGTATGACCGAAAAACGCCCCAACATCATCCGCCGGCTCTACAACTGGGTCCTGCACTGGGCTGAAACACCCTACGGGACACCGGCTCTGGCCGTAAATTCCTTCGCAGAATCATCATTTTTCCCCATCCCGCCGGATGTCCTCTTGATTGCCCTCGATCTCGGGAAACCGAAACGCTCATGGTGGTATGCCTTCGTCTGCACCGTTGCGTCCGTGCTGGGCGGAGTCGCCGGGTATTATATCGGGTATGGACTGTGGGCCAGTGTCGGAAAACCGATCGTCGATTTCTATAACGCCCAGCCGATCTTTGACAGCCTCTTCACCACCTTTGCCGAGTACAGCTTCTGGGCTGTCCTGATTGCGGCCATCACACCGATTCCGTACAAGATCTTCACCATTACGGCCGGGGTGGTCGCTGCCAATGCCTTCGGCAGCGGTGGTTTCACTCCCGATGCTGCCGGCGTCCTCGCGGCAGCCCAACCGAGTGCCACCATGCTCGGGGGACATACCTCGTATTTCATGACTTTTTTGTTCGCTTCCATACTCGGCAGGTCCATCCGCTTTTTCGGAGTCTCCGCCCTGATCTATTTTTTTGGCGAACGGATCAAGGGCTTTATCGACCGCTATTTCAACCTGCTCTCGATCGCCTTTGTCGTCCTTTTGATTGCAGGCTTCTTACTTATCAGCAAATTGAGCTGATCCGGATCCGAACCGGGTTCCCTCCCGGTTCAGGACTGGCCGACCCGCAGACAGACCATGCAGACATCATCCTCAAAAAATTCCGTCCCGTGGAATGCCACCAAATCCTCGGCCAGGGCCGAGACAATCCGCGCCGCCGGCTCGTGGCGGTGCAGCATGAGATTGTCCGCCAAACGATAATCGCCATACTCACTCCCATCGTCACCTCTCGTCTCGACCAATCCGTCGGTATACAGAAGAATGTGCGAATCGAGGGGAAGGAACGTTCTTTCGACGTGGTAGCCACGATTGCGCGAAACCAGCTCCTCATCGGGGAAGATCGCCAATGGCACCCCGGGCCGTCCTGACTTGAGGGGGAAAACGGCATCCCTCGCAATCACCCACGGAGTATTGTGACCGGCATTGCAGAACCGCATCTCGCCGGTTTCGAGATTGCAAATCCCGTAAAACGCGGTCACAAAATTGTCATTTGTCTTCGAGACGAGGGTATCATTGAGCCGCGTCATCAGTGCCGGCGGGTCATCGAGAATATCGACTGACTGCAGGAGCGTGCTCTTGAGCATCGAGGCAATCAGGGCGGCCGGAACACCGTGTCCGGAGACATCACTGATAAAAATGCCGATTTCAAGAGGCCTGCCCACAAACGTCACAAAATCATAAAAGTCACCACCAATGATCGTCATCGGACGGTATTCAAACGCGAGACCCTTGACCGGGCCGACAGCCGGTACGAGCTGGAGCTGGATCCTCCGGGCCATCTCGAGCTCGCTCTGCATCCGCTCGTTTTTTTCACGCAACTTGTTCCGTTCGGCAAAGAGCGCGGCCTCGGCGATCATATTGATCCGTCCGTACCAGTACCCGATAAACGAAAAGCCCGCGACCACTCCGGCGATGTTGCCCCCCCTGATGAACCGCAGCACCCAGGGATCCACACTGTAGACCGGCTCACCGCGGAGAAAATAGGAGATGAACGCGTAGACAAGAAAAGCCACGACGGCCATCATGAAGCGGACCCAGGCCGGCACAACCGATATGTAAAAAATCAGGGGAACAACCACAAAGACGTAATACTGGAATCCGCTGTCCTGCCCGATGAAGACGACGGCCATGGCAGCGTGGATCATCACCTCGAAGTAGGCGAGTGACATCGCCAAACGATACCGCCGCTGCTGGTTGGCAAGGATGGCGATAAAAAAAACGAAGCAACTGGCAATATTGTGAAGCACCATCTCCGGGACACCCAGAAAGGAAAAAACCGTCAGAAAAATGGCGTGGCTGACAAAACCGAAGAGATAGGCGACATTGGTGACAAAAAAGAAGCGGTACTCGCTCTCGGGAATCCTTCCCTCCCCGTGGATGATCGCATGTGCTCCCGGCATCAAACTACTCCCTCCGTGCTGACCCCTTCAGTATGCCATGGAGCACGGGGACAATCAAGAGCCCTCATCAAAAATCGGGAGTACGGGGACTCTGCCGTGATCTCCCGATGAGAACCGGCGTTCCAATCGCACACGCCGGCCCGGGGCCGCTGTCACCATACCGACCGGATCTCAATCAAACCGGATCTCGTTGTCCGCCATGGCTTCAAAGCTGTCATCGTGCGTGATTACGAAGGCCTGCTCGATCTTGCCGAAGACGGCCTTGAAGGCCCCGGCCAGATTGCGACGGGATTCAATATCGAGATTGATCGTGGGCTCGTCAAAAATCACGAATCCCGATGACGAGAGGGACTCGACCAGGGCGGCCCGTACGGCGAGTGCGACTGCAACCTGCTCGCCTCCCGAGAGCTGGACAAAACTGCGTACCCCGCTGTCCTCCTCACTTTCAGCGAGGGAGACGAGATACTCGTCCTTGGCTGTATGAGTCCAGAGAATGCGTTCGCTGCGTCCGGTGATCCGGCGGAAGTGACGGGTTGCATCCCGGGCAATCAGAGGCAGCGCGTATTTCGAGATCCATGGTCCAAGATCCTTGAGCAGCCCCCTGATCCGCTGCACAAGATCAAGTCTGCGTCGGGCTTCGCCGAGATGCTCAAGCGTGGAAGCCAGACTTTCACGGAGACGCCTCAGATTTTCCTGCTCCTGACGCAAACCCTCCAGCGCCTGGCTGGTCTGACCAATGGCATTCGAGACATCCTCCCGCAGGAGGCCTATCTCCCTGGTGAGTGCAGACAGGGACTCCAGGTTTTCGACAGCGGGAGCAGCGGGACCAGGTTCACCGATGGCCCGACAGGAGAGCGCCAGCACGCTCGCGGCCGCATCGAATCCGGTCTCCCGTTCCCGGAGGATCCCGTCCTCCTCTTTTCTCCGGGCTTCAAGCTGTCCAAGACGGTCATGCAAACCCTCTTCACCGGCGAGGCGCCCGCGTCTGGCCCCGGCTTCCTCCCGCAGGCTGGCGAGCGGGGTGCGCCGTGCATCAAGTTCATCCTCAAGAACCGTGAGGGCTGCGAGATCGGGTTCCGGCGGCAGCGTCTGGACGAACTGGCCAACCCCCTCCTCGTCCCGTATCCTGCGCCACACGCTCCGGTAGGCATCCCGGGCGCGTTCGAGATCTGCGCGGTCCGCCCGTACGGCGGACTCCCCGTCCTCACACCGTTTCTGTCTGCTGGCACGCTCCCCGACAAGGGCCGTCAGCTGCTCCCGCTCGAGCCGCCACCCGGCCTGCCAGGCGGTCTGTGCCTTGCGGAGATGTTCCAGAAAGACCTGTCTGTCCTGCCCACGCGAGGACCATATCCGTTCGGGAATGGCTTGTTTGAGGGGGTGGAATCCGGGGATGTTCGCAAGCGACGAGGCGACCGCATCAAAGCGCTCTTCGGCCTGCCTGCAGACGGTCTCGATCTCCCGCAGTCTCACCTCACGCTCCCTGCGCTCCGTTTCCCGTTTCTCCGCCTCGGCGATGGCCTGGGTGACGGCCCCGAGCTGCCCTCCCGCCTTCTCGAATCGGGCCATCTCGGCCGTCACCTCGTTGAGCCGCTCGGCGGCCTGCCTGGTCCCGAGGGACAACTCCTCCAGAAGACGACCGATCTCGCCCTCGGCATCCGATCCCCGGCCTGCGAGATTCCGGCATGTCTCGCCCAAAAGGGGACAGCGTCCCGTTCCGAGAATCTGCCGCTGTTCCTGGAGGGCCTTGTGCCTGGCCTGCACATCTTCCTTTTCGCGGAGCAGGCTCTCCCGGAGGGCTTGCAACTCCTGGTAGCGGCTGTGTTCCGCAAGAAGGCGCTCCCGCCGGGATGCGAGTTCTGCAGCGTCCTCGCCCCTTCCGGTGGTCGCCTCCAGCGCAGCCCGGGCGGCCGCGCTTCTTTCCTGCAGGGGGGCCAATTCATCCCAGGCTGATTCCAGCGCGACCACGAGGGGGGCCGAGATCCGGTCAGCTGCCTCGTAGTCCTTGTCTGCCGCTCCCATCCGGCTGACCTCGCCAACAACCCGTTCCAATTCGAGGCGGGCATCCGCAAGCCTGGACTCTGTTCCCCGTATATTTGTTCCCGCCGCTTCGACCTGCAACGCCGCCTCGCGACAGGCCCGGACCCCATTCAGGGCCCGCTCAAGCCCCGCAAGCCCGGCAAGCGCTGCTTCATGACCGGCCAGCCATTCCCTGTCAGCCATGAGCGCGGTCAGTTCATTCTGTATCTCGTCCCGCCGCTCCCCGAGTCGGGCCGTCTCCTCAAGGGCGGCATCCCGGGCCCGGAGGGCCTCCGTGCAGGTCATGACCGCCTGATTCGCGGTGGAGAGGAGGCCCATCCGTGTGTGCAAACGGGAAAGCTCCGTCTTGAGATGATCCTCCCGTCCGCCCAGGCCCCGTTCCTCGACAAGACCGGACTCCTCCTCAAGCATTGCCTTTTTCGCTTCAAGGCCAGCCACCGCTTTTTTGAAGGGTTCTTCCAGATCGGCACGTGCTCCGAGTTCACGCCACTGGCTGATGCCGAACACACGGTCAAAGACAGTCGTTCGTTCGGTCGAGGTTCCGAGAAAGGGCTGCACAAACCTGTTCTGCTCGGCGATGATCATCGACCGGAAGACTTCTTTGGATCCGCTTGTCTCGAGTCCGACCAGGGAGGAGATGGCGCTGGTTTCGTCAGGTTGCCATTTTTCGCCCTGCCAGCGAAAGAGCCGGTTGGAATGAGAGCCCTGCCCGATCCTTCGCTTGACCAACCAGCGGCTTCCATCCTTGGCCAGGAATTCCACCTCGATATCCGCCGACTTTTTTTTGGGACCAACGGTATCTTCAAGCTTTCCACCCCGCCCGCTGTCGTCACAGAACAGGATGCCGATCGCCTCAAGGACTGAGGATTTCCCGGAACCGTTTTTCCCGATCAGGAGGTTGATTCCGGCCGGTAGTTCTTTTTCAAAAACTGAATGACAGCGGAAATTGACGAGTTTGATCCGGGAGATTCTCATCAGGTCTTCCCCTTTGTCGCAGTGCAGAATTCCTCGATCCGTTCCATGATGGCATCGCCCGACCGGGTTGTCTCCCGGAGACCCGTGGCCAGGCCATTCAGGAGTCGCATCGTCTCATCCGGACAGTCGCTGAAGATCTCGCGGGTCATGACGAATTCACGGATGATCTCTTCCACGGGCCTTTCCTGGCCCGCAGCGGAATCCTCACCGGAACCATCCACACCGGAATGGCGGAGAATAACGGAGGCTTTCCCGAAACACCCTGTTTCTTCAAGCCAGGATTCACAGCGCCCGGCATCCAGCCAGATCCCCGCAGCACAGCGCACTTCGAGGCGGATCATGTCCCCCTCCTCCGCGCGGATTTCCGCAAGCAGTGGTTGGAGTCGGGTGTGCAGGAAGGTCTCGAAATCCGCCGTATCCGTGTCGAGGGAGAGTTCGTGCTTGGGACGCGGTTTGACCGGGACACGCTCCCATTCCCCGTTTTCCGTATTGAAAAGAACGACTGCTTTCTCGGATGCCCGCTCCGCGATGTCAAAATACTCAGGCGAACCGGGAACAAAAAAGAACGGAGCCTCGCGCGGATAATGCGAGAAGGAGTGAAAATGCCCACCCCCCATGAATACTACCAGTTCCTTGAAGGGGAGGATGTGTTCGGCAGCAACCGCCCCTTGGTCGATCAGATCCCTGCCGCTGATGGCGATGTGGGCCAGCACGACATGGGGGCCGGGGACGGTCGCGAGGTATCCGGCCAGAGCGGCCAGCGCCGCCTCGTTTTGCGACATCCACCAGCCCGGAGTCCAGAAGCTGACCTCTCCCAGACGACACGCCGAAAAATTCCAGACCGGCCCGGATGTGGTGGTGCTCCGCTCGGCACGGGGCATCAGCACGAGACCTTTCTCGACCAGATAGGCCAGCCAGAATTCACTGTCCCCGCCGTAGCCCGGCCGGTCATGATTTCCCCAGGTCACGACGACCGGTATCCCGTTTTCCTTCAATTGTTCAAGAATGGACTCGGTCCGGGCGAGAGTGGCCGGAAGCATGGAATTGCTGTCAAATATGTCGCCGGCAATAGTCAGACAATCCACGCCGCGTTGGACCGCGAAGGATGCAATCCCTGAAAACGCCTTGAAGTAATCGTCATAGCGGTTTGCAGACCAGGTTCCACGTCCTCCCTGGGGACGCCGCCCCAGATGGAGATCCGCACAGTGCAGAATGATCATCAGTTCCTCCGTCGCATTGAGTATACGCAGGATCCGGCCGGCTTGATGCAGTCCTGGACCGTTTTCCCGGGACACACCGTCAGGAAATTTCCATTTTTCTTGCAATCTTGTACTCTCCGGTCAATACTGGCCGGATGGAACACTTGGACACCGTCATCCGCAGCCGTCTTGTCACGGAGAACATCCTCATTCTTCCCGAGAGCTTGTACACCCGGCCCTCCGGAGATTTCGTGCCCTTGGTCAAGCTCTATCCCGGAGAGGATTTCGACGGACAGCATGAAGACCGGGATGTGCCCCGCCACAAAGCGGAGATTATCGAATGGTGCCTCTCCCACGCGGCCGCATTTTCCGAAACAAGCGAAGACATCCGCAGGCGGATTGCCGTCTCGCTTGTGGCCCGCGAAGCGACCCTCTCCTGCGGAATCGGAAACGGGCTGGCCCTGCCCCACTGCAAGACCGCCCTCATCGAAAACCCGCTGGAACTGGTCCTCGCCGTTTCGCCCGGGGATGTCGAGTGGTACTCCGCTGACGGGACAAAAACCAGGATCATCCTGATCGCCCTCTTCAAGGCAAACATGCCCGAGGCCATCCCCCACCGCATGCAGGTCTCCGTCGTCCTGGCCCGCATGCTCCGCGAGACCGGACTCGTGGCCAGGATCCAGAACATGCGGGACCCGGCTGCCATCGCCGCCGCCTGTTCCGAAGCACTCGATCAGCTCTGAACCCGGCCTACCGGAGCAGGAGCAGGCTGACGGCCATCACGAGCATGCCCGCCACGACTCCGGCGATGGCCACATGGTGCTCCCCGTATTCCTCCGCCGTCGGCAGGAGTTCATCGAGGGAGATATAGACCATCACGCCGGCGACTCCGGCAAAGATCAGACCCATGGTGACCGGCCCGAAGAAACTCGACAGGAAGAAGTACCCGATCAGGGCGCCGAGCGGCTCGGCCAACCCGGAGAGAAACGACAGGATGAAGGCTTTTTTCCGGCTCTTTGTCGCGTAATAGACGGGGGCCGAAACGGCCACACCCTCAGGAATGTTGTGAATGGCAATGGCGACAGCAATACTGATCCCCAGTCCCGGTTCGGAGAGACCGGCCATGAAGGTGGCCAAGCCCTCGGGAAAGTTGTGGATGGCGATAGCCAGAGCGGAAAACAGCCCCATCCGCAGCAAGCGGGGATCATGACTGCGCTCTTCGTCCCCACCCGGTCCGAAGTTGGACACCTCGTGGGGGTTTTCGTATGACGGAATGAGCTTGTCGATGAGGGCAATGATCCCGATTCCTGCAAAAAATGCGACCACAGTCAGCGAAGCCCCGGCCCCCTCCCCGAGCTGCCCGGAGAGGGATTCCCGGGCTTTGGCCAGGATCTCGACAAAGGAGACGTAGATCATCACTCCGGCGGAGAACCCGAGAGAGGCCGCCAAAAAGCGGGGATTGAACCGGCGCGAAAAGAGCGCCATCAGGCTCCCGATCCCGGTCGCCAGACCCGCGAAAACGGTCAGCCCAAAGGCAAACAGGATGTTTTCAGCATTCATGCCGCACTCCCTTCCAGTCTGACAACGCACCCGGGATCTTCCAAAACTGGCGGAGAACGCTCATTCGAGCATTCCGGCTTTCCGCAACGCCACGGCCTCGATCCCGACCTGTATGGCAATCACCACCAACAAATAGACCAGCGGAGTCCCGCCATCAACCAGCTCGAACACAAGAAACGGCTGCCATACCGCGTGCAGGAGGATGGCGCCCATCCCGAGGAGGAGAAGAATCACCAGGACAGCCAGCACAGTCCGGACCGGATGTTCATGGACACGGCGGAAGGGACTCTCATCCCTTCCCAGAGGATTCTTCCCCATTAGCATGAGCGGGAAGGTCAGCCAAAAAGCGTTGAATGTCACAAATCCGCTAAAAACGGCAACTTCAAACGCCATTTCGGCGAGATCGGAGAAACCGCCACCAAAAAACCAGTGTTCGACCAGGCCGAAGAGCCATGGGGAAAACGCAAGAGAGATGGCCAACCGCGGGCGGACAGAAAAGCGTCGTTTGAGGATCAGGATCTGCATGGCCACGAAAAACAAAAACAGGACGGCCAGCTGGCCGGGGTTGGCCAGTGCCCTCCGATGACCGGCCACCAGAAGCAGGACCGGGACACCAAGTGTCACCAGGCAATACACAAGCGCGCACCAGGTATTGACCGAACCTGCGCCACCCTCGCCCTTTTGCGGCCGTCCGATGAAAAACACGATGCACAACAGGGTCACCCAGACCAGTCCCAAACCGAGGGCCAGTCCGGTGTCCATCCTCCTGAATCCGTACAAGAGAACATCGGAGGGATTCATCGCTTCTTCTTTGGAACCGAGGGTGGAGGTGAAGCAGCCTTCCCGGCGAACCATGGCACGAGGATACTCGTCTGTGCCGCGTATTCATCCCAAACCTTTCCGTACCGTACGGCCGCCGCCTTCTCGAGGAGCGGAATCCCGCTCACAAAAAGCAGGAGGATTGTCAGGGAAAACGGTCCGAGCGCAGCCAGGAGGGCCAAACCGGGATTGGCCTGCCAGGCCGGAAGCATGGCCAGCCAGATCCCCCACCAGACCAGCATCTCGCCGAAATAATTGGGATGCCGGCTGTAGCGCCAAGGACCGACCGTGACAGGAAGACCGTTGT
>DAIREN010000049.1:0-17767 GCA_036795535.1 Spirochaetota bacterium | reverse complement strand
AAATGTGAGGCAACGCATCTGACCTTCGGTTACCTTTTTCAATGATGCAACGCGCCGTAATCCGTCACAGCGGAACACCGTCTCTCCATGGCCCGGGATTGTTCCCCCTGGAACTCCGGAATTTTTCGGTAAAGGGAATCTCGATCCTGGCAATGGTCCGGCCGTCACTGCTCCCGACCCTGAAAAGCGCCGGGTTGATATTTTCACCACGCAACAAGAGCACGCTCAGGGCAAAGCCGATGCCCTCACCCTCGGTGTCATCCCCATGCTCGAGATAGAAAGAAACAAGATTGTCGTAATTCATCCCTTTGGCAAACTTTTCACGGATCCGCCGTTCATCTTCGGAGGTTATCTCGATATTGTTCACCACCTCGATCCGCAGACCATCCATGCTGTGGGTAAAATAGATCCGCACATCGAGGCCACGCTCCCGGGCACGACTGTATTGCACCCGGATCCACTCTTCGTTGAGATGTTTTTTGAAGAGACCAATTCCTCGTTCGTACTGCACATGGTCGGCGATATCCAACCCTTGCTCGTCAAAAAAGATGTTTTTGACATTGGCTTTGACGGCATTCGCGACAAGCTCACGGACACAGACATAGAGTGTCTGCTGCATCCCGGCCCGCCCATACCGTTCCAGCACCGCCGAGAGGGCCAAGCCGACCCCTCGCTCATTGGCATCCGTCACGTCGGGAAGCAGGAGTTCCATAGGCTCACCCGCATCAGCCAAAGAACGGATGATCTGTCCGATCTCCTCAGAGTCCACTATCTCGATGATCTTCTGCCTGCTCACGCTGTCCACCTGTCATCAACCGTACTCTGTGCCTACCCACGTCAGTATCCCATAGTAACTGGAGAACGGTCAAGAACCGTGTTCTGTCCTGAAATCAGGCAACCGCATACCTACGGGCCGATATTCCGCCGCCCACGTCTGGCTTCCCCCACCAATTGGTCACAGCGTTCGTTCTCGATATGCCCGGCATGCCCCCGCACCCAGATCCAGCGGACCTCCCGCCAACTGGCCTCGGCATCCAGCTCTTCCCAGAGGTCCCGGTTCAGGACATCCGACCCGGTCGAAGTTTTCCATCCCTTTTTTTTCCAGCCGATGATCCAGGAGCTGATTCCCTGTTGCACATACCGGCTGTCACAGGCAACCGTAATCCTGGCCCCGGCCGGTATCCGCCGCAGCCCTTCTATCACGCCCATCAGTTCCATGCGATTATTCGTCGTCGAGGGTGCATAGCGCGCACCTTCTTCCTCAACACCATCCGGCCTGCGGATGATCCAGGCGCAGGCGCCCGGGCCGGGATTGGGGCTTGCTCCCCCGTCGGTGTACAGTGCCCATGATCCCGCATCCGTTCCAACGGACCGGATCGGCTCCCGCTCTGCGGGGAGAGACGGCGCCAGCCCGGGAAGCACTGCCTGCGCCTGTCCAACTTCGATCGTACAACTTCCTTTGCTCCATCGGTGCCGTTCCGCATCCAGCCCATCCCGGATTGCGTCCAGGTTTTCGGCCAGAAACGCTTCCATCGCAGGTCCTGAAACACTCTGCGCGTACAATGTCCGCTTTTTCGCATCGGCAAAATAATCGACAACGGCCTGCCCGGCTTCCGAATCGAGTTCACACTGGATTCCGTAATTGATCCGTTTGGATATCCGAACCTTGATGATCATTCCGTCTCCCCGGGCCCGACCACAAGCTGCGTTTTGGCTCCGGAGAACAAAGCTACGGCTTTTCTGTCCCGGAACGTCATGGTGATATGACTGCTTCCGTTCGCCCCGAGATCGTACCAGAACCATCCACCTTCAACCACGGGTCGCACACGCCGCTCATCCGCATGCAATTCCCAGTCAGCCTGTCCAACCTGGATCCCGTAGAGCAACCGCCCACGGTTCCTGACTCCGGCCAGAGTTCTTGAAATACGGATCAACCCATCCCGGTCCGGTGACAGATTCCTGGCTGGCCGTATGGTACATGGTGTCAGATTTCCATGCACGGAACTGAGCCAACGCTCATCCGGCTCAATCACTTCAGCAAGGCGCACAACCCGCTCGATCCGGATTTCCTTCCCTCTTGTACCAGCCGCTATGAGCATCAAACGTGATGACTCTGTCTTACCCGCAAGGGCAATCGGGACAACACCAAGTCCACCGGCTGGAAGCCGCTCGGGAGCAGTACCCATGAGAATCCCGGGCGAGGATTGAAGCAAGCGAAGCTCGATCGGGGCACCTCCGCGATTCTCGATCAGAACGTGGCCAGACCGGACGGAATTTTGCAGGACATGCAAGGCCAGTGGTGCAGGATGATACAGGGGAAAACTTCCCATGACGGGGATGGAGCGGTTCCCGCACTCGACACGCAGGGCAACCCTGCCCTCAAACGGCTTTAAACCGGCACCGGAGGTATTCGTCACTCGCCACACCAATTTCCCGTCTTCCTCTGCCTGCGAAAGGCACTTCCAGCCATGCGGCAACTCGAGACTGGCCCGGCTGGACTCGAGCCGGATTCTGTCCCTGCCCACCACCGCTCCGGTATCCAGAACCAATCCTTTTTCCGCTGCAATCATCGCGGCAATCATCCTGTCAACCCGATTGAGCCGGGAAAAGACCTGTCGTTGTTCAAGCCGGTCCGGCAGACCATATCTCTGCATCTCGCTCCGCAACTCTCCCAGACTCTCCCCGACGCTGCACACAAACGCATGGTCACGGCCTGTGGCCCGTTCAATGTGCTGACGGATCCGGCTGCGCAGATCACGAAAGACAAACGATGATGCCACACGGGCCGAGGCATGCCGCATCTCGAGTACAATCCGGTAGAGCGTCTCAAGCCGAAACCCTGAGCACGGATCGATTTCAGCCAGACTGCCCGAGAGACTCCCCTCGGCCACCATCCTCAACCAGAGAGCCATTCTTCCGACGGGAGGGAGCTTCTTGCTTGCGTCGACCCAGCGCGGAAGTGCCTTCCCGTACCATCCGAGGTCAAAGGCCCTGGCTCCGGCCACGACAAGCAGGGCCCGGTCCCGAAGGGAGAGCACATCCTCAAAGGATCGCAACCGACGGTACTGAAGATCGTACCGCAAATCAGGTCCGGCCTGGAGCCCGGCGTCCGCTACAACCCGTGGATCCGGAATCCCAGTGGCATTCGTCCAAGCCCTGGCTTCGCTCGACCAGAGCCGGTCCGCCAGTACCCGGGAAATGCCGGCGTTCGTGATCATGCGCTCCGCCCCGGCGTTCCGTCGGGCGAGCCGCATAAGCAAAGCTCCATCATGGAGCGCCGCCTCGAGTTGCACAGCGTCCACAGGAAACATCCGAGCGTTGGACGCCATCACAACCCGACTGACGGCAGCCAGGCCATTCTCGACAAGATCCAGATCCCCGGCCAGGCGGCCACTGGCGATCGTCTGCCGGGAAACGAGTGAGGCATAGCGCATCAGGATGTCCCGTCCATCGTCACGCCCGGCAAGCTCCTCCGGCTTCGATCGCTGGCCACCCACAATTGTCTCCTTGACAATATCCAGCCAGGCAGCGACCTCCTTGTCACGACCAAAACTCCGCATGGCTTCGGCGCAGTCCAAAAGATCTCCGGGATTTCGGGGTACAACTCCAGGATAGTGCATGGCAATGCCCAGCGTTCGCAGACAGCGCAACATCGAATCCTGGAGTACCGGATCGGAAAAGAGCGGAGTACGACCCTCCGCCAACCAGTTTTCCCAATGCGCCCGCGCCCGGGGAAATGCCTTGCCCGAAGCATCCAGTCGCATCCATTGCTGGCACCGGCCCATCACATCACCCTCATTGGTTCCGGCAACCAGCACAAATGCTATCCGGACAGCAGTCCCGGGATGGAGCATGTTCTTTCCATAAATCGATGCCAAACCCTGCATCGTCTTCGGTCCGGCTTCCGAAAGTGGCCCCCTTTCCGGTGGCGCCCAGAGCGCACCGGAAGAAGAAACGGCAGCGACCGCAAGCGTTGTTCCGCGAAGATTGAAGAGTGCCAAGCCATCCGATGCTCGCCAGACGGAATCGTAATTTGTGGCAATGCTGCCAAGAGCGAGCCCGGCTTGCGTGGTCAGCGGTTCCCGGCTGTGATTGGTCACAACCAGTTCCCAGAGCCAGACGCCCTGCCCGGCCGCAGCAAGCCGGGTCCGCATCGCCAGCCCGGACGGGATCTCGAGGAGGGATTCCTCCTCGCCACCCTTCACACCGAACCTGTACGGGGGACCATCCTCGGGCGAGCCATCATCCCAGCGACCACCCGGGGTGACAAGTTGATCACCGACAACCAGCCAGGGAAAGAGAGGCCCGACCGGAGAATCGCTCTTGCCGGCCAGAAAGACACCTTCCACTGATCCTGGGGACGAACCCGTAAGCGCATAACCGAGAGCAGCCTGTCCGTCACCGACAAGGACCATCGGGGAGTCCAACGCCGGACCGGTTGCATGAACGACTCCAACCCAGGACAGAAAAAGAAGGACCAACACCCCAGAATACCATCTGAAGCGACAACCGAACGCCATCATGAAAACTCCCCGGCAAAATTGCCAATAGAGACTCTGTTCTTTGATACTACACCATGGGCTGCGGTTTGCGCCACCCATCCGTATCCTGTCGTATCCATGATGATACGCCCACTTTCGCGGATCCGGTGCATATCCGGCACGCAAGGTCACCCACACCGGACTGGAGACTGTTCCCCATGCCAAAAACTTGACTGTCGGTCAGAATTTGACATAGCTTTCAGCAAATGGACAGAGAGTAGGGAACAATGGGCATCACCGAACGCAAGCAGCGGGACCGCGAGCGCCGGGTCAACGAGATCCTTGACGCTGCCATGCGGGTCTTCCTTGAGCGGGACATCTCGGGTACAACAGTGGACGCCATCGCCAACGCTGCTGAAATCAGCAAGGGGACAATCTACCTCTACTTCAAGAGCAAGGAAGAAATCGCCTACGCCCTGATGCTGCGTGACTTCAGGGACGTTCTGGCGCAACTGCGCGAGCGGGTCAGCAGTGCAGAAAACGCTCTCGAAGGCCTGATCACACTGGCCCGCTCGTATCTTGACGGCGCCCGCAGCGAACCACAAAAATTCAAGCTGGCCTACCGCATCCACCGGCATTTCCACAATAATATTGAAGAAGCCCTGAAGGGAATGGAAGAAAACGAGTATGGACGCCAGTTGCTTTCGATGACGGATGAATTCGCCGCCTTTATCGGGGCCATCATTACCCGGGGGATGGAGGATGGCTCAATGCGGGAGGATCTTGATCCCAAATATACGTCGATGCTGGTCTCGGGGATGCTTGACGGAATGCTCGAAAACCTCCCCCTCTCCAGCAGCCCGGAATTTGCCGCAAAAATGGAGGCGAAGTGGGGCGTCAGGGCCGAGGCCCTTGCCGAATACTCCCTCAATTTCATCCGCCACGCCTTGCAGAACCCAACGGAAGAGACGGTGTAACGGGGTATCCTTTCAAATACATGCGGCATCCGAGGGCACGCCGCTGCCGAAATCAAGCGAAACAGCGCTTCGGTATTTCAGCGCAGGAAGCGCTGAGCGGAATATTCACCAAAAAATTGCAATTTTCGTTGCCATGCTGCGTCTTCATGAATAGACTCCATTCAAATTACTGACCGCTGGTCAGTTTTTACACGGGAGACTATTATGGCAATCCTGAACATGACGGGTGTCACCAAGGAATACCCTCTGGGCAAGACCACCGTCCACGCACTCCGGGGAGTCGACTTTGCGGTCGAAGAAGGCGAGCTCCTCCCCATCATCGGCCCCTCCGGGAGCGGCAAGACGACCTTGCTCAACCTGATCGGCTGCATCGACGCCCCCTCGGCCGGCTCCATCGAGGTCCATGGCACCCTGCTCGAGATCTCCGGAATCTCGCTGGCACCGATACCGGGACATGTCTTCACCAAGGCGTATCTCGAAAACCTGAGCCGATGAGCCCCCGTTACACGGATTTTCCGCGCACAAGCCGGATTGGAGAATGTTCACCATGAACAAAACCAGTCCGGCGAACATTCCCATTCCAAGGAACCGAGCCATGACACACAGGATCACCCTCCTCCTTGCCGCAGCCGGTATTGTTTTCTTGTTCCCCGGATTTTCCAGTGCCCAAGCAATCGACGAAAACACGTTATTCTCGAATACCAATACCATGATCATTGATACCGGAAGAATCACGGACGCATCATTGCATCCCGGAACCTCAAAAAAGGGCGTTTCGACAAGCGGCACCCTGCGCAGCCGGACGACCTACACCATGAGCGAATCCTGGTTCGAGGGTGCATCCGAGCAGGTAAACAGCCTCTTCCAGTTTTTCGAGGGGGACTTCCTGCTGGATGTCCGCCTGCCCTCGGGAATCAAGAGCCTCGTGGCCGTCTCGCTCTGGCAGACGCCGCAGGGCCTGGCCGACAGCAGCAGGCCAGGCACAACCAACACCTACGGCTGGACGATCAAGGAAGCCTTCGTTGACCTCGCCGCATCCGGCAGCCTCTCCTTCAGGATCGGCAAGCAGGTCCTGCAGTGGGGCCGGAGTTACTTCTGGAACCCGGTCGATCTGGTCAATTACGAAAAGAAAAACTTTCTGGACATGGACAGGAGCCGCGAGGGATCCACAGGCGTGCGTACCCACGCTGCCTTCGGCTCAACCCTCAACTTCTACACCTGGATCGATGCGGGTGACGCACGCTCGGGTTCGGACCTGGCCATTGCCGGTAAAATCGAATTTGTGGCGGGCGGCAGCGAATTCGCTCTGACCGCCTGGGGGAAAAAAGGCTTCATCCCCGTCTACGGTCTGGAACTCTCCTCACGCCTGCTTGGATTCGACATCAAGGGTGAGTGCGCGCTCTCCCGGGGCAGCAACACCCCGCGCTACACAAGACAGGGAATGGGTGTTACCAAAGAGGACCGGAGCGGGGACTGGGTTCCACAGGCTTCCTTGACCCTCTCGCGCGGGATTGACTGGGAAATTGATGACCGGATCCAGATCGTGGCCGAACTGATGGCCAACGGGGCGGGCTACAGTGACAATGTCCTGGCGGATCCGCTGCGCAGCGCCGCCATCTACCTCAATGACGCCTGGACCCCCAACTGGCTCTCGCGCTGGTACGCTGCGCTCTTTGTCTCGGTGGCAAAATTCCCCGACAGCACGATGACACTCCAGGCAAATCTGATGGCCAACCTTGTCGACGGTTCGATGATCGTCAGCAGCGGGATAAGCTGGCAGCCGGTCAACGACCTGACACTCATGCCGATGCTCTACGCAACGGTTGGCAAAGAAGGGCGGGAATACACCATCCGGGGAAGAAATCTTGCAACAGAGTTTCAGGCACGAATTGCCTTCTGATCGAGCGTCCCGGAGTCAGACAATATGTCATGAGCAAGTGGTGACAGTCCGGGATGGACACAACAAGCATTCGCATTCATCATTCGCACCCCTCTGCAAAACCCAAGACCAGAAATGCCTGTCGCATGGCATTGTCATGCAGAAAATCCACGCCTGCGCGTTGATGGGGACGTATTGCTGGAAGTTAGACAAAGCCGGTCTATCGTGCTATCATGGAGCAACCATTTTCCGAGGAAGTACCCCATGCTGGCGTTTCCATCCCTGCTTCGCTTTGCAACTCCCGTCTTCAGTCTCCTCATCCTGACAACGTCCCTGCCGGCCATGCCCGCGCATCCGGACATCATCCAGAAACACAGGTCCAGGGGCAGTCTGGCCAGTCTTGCGGCCCGTTCACAAGCTGTTGAAGCTCGGGCCAGAAAGATGCCGCAACGTGTTTTTCCCGCCAGCGGAACGCGCCGGATCCCGATTCTTGTGATCGGCTACAGTGATGCAAGCCTCAGCGCCGTATCATCACAGAGTTTTTACAATACGCTTTTCAACGGGTCCCTGCTGGCTCCGCTCAGCATGAAAAAATATTTTGCCGACATGTCCGGAAATGCCCTCGAACTCGTGATCGATGTCCACATGGTCGGTGCCGCCGCCAATCCGGCCGCGTATTACGGACAGAACAGCGGTGATTTTGATGCCAAACCCGCCACGCTGGTGGGCGAAGCCGTCGACAAAGCCGAAGCCAACGGGGTGGACTGGTCGCTCTACGACAATGACAATGACGCAGCCGTCGATGTCATCATGGTGATCCATGCCGGCCCGGGCGAGGAGTTCAGCGGAATTGACAACCACATCTGGTCCCACGCCTGGTCTCTCTCGGGCGGGAAAAACCAGGGGGACGGCACGGGCAGTCGTACCTATGACGGAAAAACGATCAACAACTACACAATCCAGCCGGAGTACAACGAACTGCCCGGTGATTCCACCATTGGCGTCTTCTGCCACGAACTCCTCCACAAACTCGGTCTGCCGGATCTCTACGACACGACATACAGCACCCAGGGTGTCGGTCATTTTTCCATCATGGCCGGCGGAGCCTGGCTCGGTCCGGGCAGGGACGGTTCGCGTCCGGCCCCCATGTTGGCCTGGGAGCGGGCTGCACTGGATTGGGTAGACACCGTTTCCGCAGCCTCGATCGGAACCGCCGTTTCCATCAAGGAACCGGATTCATCAGCCATGCAACAGCTTGTATGGGGAACATCCTCAGTCCCGACCGATTCGTCAGCGCCCGGGGATAGTGTTTTGCTCCTGGCGGCCTGCGTTGTCATTGTCAGACGACGCCTGATGCGCCCGGCACACCGGATGGGCGTGCTCCTCCTGCTGGTTCTCCTCCCCGGCTTTTGGGCCTGCTCCGATGATGAACCGGAGATACCCCGGCCTTCAGCACAATATCGGGTGTGCATCGATGATATCGAGACATCCCGAAAGGCCATCATGATTCCGCTCGGAGACCGGGCCGGCCAGCAATTCTATCTCGTTGAAAACAAGGTGGTCAAGGCCGGGACATGGACCGAATACCTGCCGGGAAGCGGGCTCTTGATCAGCAAGATCCACCAAACCGTGTACGACACGCACAACAATATGAATTCCGTCAATGATGGTCCAGCACGGATCCACGGGGTGGCCATTGTCGAAGCGGACAACGATGCCATGCTCTGGAAAGGCCAGGATCTTGAAGCCGGAACCACGGACTACACAGACAGCGGGCGACAGGAGGATCTCTTCGCATCACGCAGCTTTACTGCCGAGACCAGCCCGGCAAGTTGTTTTTACACGGCCAGCGCCGCACCATGGTCCATCAGCGGGACAGCGCTTTCCGCAGCCGGTCTGTCTTCAATCAGTGCCGCCGGCCCCACCATGACCTGTATCTGTCATATTCCATAAACGGATTGCGTTTATATGCCCCTTATAAAGGAGAAGCAAAACATGAATCACCCCGGTCCGGTCTGGAACAGAATCCTGTCCCTCCTCTGCCTGATCATCCTGACCTCCTGCTCCAATGGAGTCAAACAGGAAGGCGACCTCCTCCCAAAGAGGGATTCCGCTGACGAGATCGCATGCGATTATCGCGAGACTCTCAAAAAATGGCAGGAATCCGCATACCGCCATTACACCATGTACTTCCGGTATGGCGCTTTCAGTCCGGTTGCCGGAGACTGGGAAATCGAGATCAAGGACGGGCGTGTTGTCAAAAGAATGCAAAACGGCCAGCCTGTGCCCGCAGAACGCCCGACCATGACAAATATGAGAATGGAACGTCTCTTCGAACTGGCGGCCCAAGCCACCAATACCGGACATCACGGACCGATGCGCATCTTTGCCCGCTTTTCCCGCCGGGGATGGGTGGCCGAGGTCTCCCGGGAAAAAAATCCGGATTCGGATCTTCCCATGCCAAAGGATGTCACTTGGTTTTACCGGGTCACATCGGTCACGATTCATTAACATCCCGAAATCTTCTTCATAAAGGACAGGCAGTATGAAAATCTCGAAACGCCTCATGATGGCACTTCTGGTATCGGGTGTGACACTGATTGTTTGTGTTGTGGGTCTGCACCTGAGCCCGATCTTCGCCAACTGGTCAAACGACATTCTCGTCAATACTGTCGGTGGAGTCGGCCGAAGCGCCGATCCGGGCGTCGTGCTCCTGCTGATCGATGAAGACAGCATCGCCTATGGTGAAAAACTCAAACTCGGTCGCTGGCCATGGCCGCGTTCCATCTACAGCGAGATTCTTGATTTCATCAACAAAACACATCCGCCCAAGGCCATTTTTTTCGACATCCTCTTCTCGGAGTCCAGCCAGGAAACCAATCAGGATGCCGTTTTTTCAGAGGCCGTTGCCAGATCCGGGAATGTCGTCCACAATATGCTGTTTGCACACAATACCGAGCGGACAAACACGATACCACTGCCATCCGATGTAGCGAGCCATTTTTCGATCGTGGTCTCGAATGAACACGCAGCCGGTTTCACATGGAACCAGGCCAACCAGTACACGATTCCTGTCCGGGAATTGCGCGCACTGGACGAGGCCACCCCGATCGCCCTCGGTCTGGCGATGGCCGACTTCTCCCCGGATCCGGATGGCGTCTATCGCCGCGGACGGATGCTCTTCCGCTACGGAAGCGGAGCGGATACCCGTTACTACCCCTCCCTCTCCCTCAAGGCCATCATGACACTGGCTGGCATCAGTGCTGTCACGCTTGATGGAAACACAATTCATGTCGGAAAATATTCCATACCGGTTGATGACAATGGAAGAACCCTTGTCAACTATCTTCCTGAAAGCCTCCCCGCCTGGAGCATGAGTGCCTTGATGGAATCCGCATGGCACCTCGAACAGGGCGAGCCGGAAAAGATGAAGATTTCTTCGGATGCCTTCAGCAACAAGATCGTGATCATCGGAGTCTCGGCCGTTGGCGGGCAGGATCTCAAAAACACGCCGATTGCTCCGGCCCTCCCCGGTCCCGCAATCCATGCAAACCTGATCAGCGACATCCTCCAACAAAACCACATTACGGTCGAACCACGCTGGATCTCCTGGCTCCTCGTCCTGCTTGTTACTGCGCTCTCCATCGGTGTCATGTTTTCCAAATATTCCTCCGGCCGTCGGATTCTGGTCCAGGCAGGAACATTGCTCTTGTACCTGCTCCTCGCCCTGCTCGCCTTCAGGTTTGGCAACTACTCATCCCCCCTTCTCGTGATTGTGCTGTCCGGACTTGGGGCGAGCGCCCTCGGCTGGGGATATGCAAGCATCACCGAAGGAGCGGAACGCCGAAAATACAGCAAGATCCTGGGAAACATGGTCGACCCGGGGATTGTGCGCGAAGCCTTGAATGATCTTGACGCCCTCAAGCGCGGTGGCGAAAAACAGATCACGGCTTTCTTCTCGGATGTTGCGAGTTTTTCGACGATCAGTGAAAAACTCGCAAGTACCGATCTGGCCGCCCTCTTGAACGAGTATCTCTCCGAGATGACACTCATCCTCAAACGCCACGGCGGCACGCTCGACAAGTATATCGGCGACGCGGTCGTCGGGATCTTTGGAGCACCCGTCGCCATCCCCGAGACGGAACTGGCTGCGGTGCGTGCCTCCGTCGAGATGCGGACCAGACTGGACGAGATGCGTCGCGACTGGGTCACGCGGAACGCCTGGTGCCCCGAAGCACAGGCCATGCATTTCCGGATCGGTTTGAATTCCGGTCTGGCCAAAGTGGGGTTTATGGGAACCGACACCCTCGCGTCGTACACGATGATGGGCGATACGGTCAATCTCGCAGCTCGCCTCGAAGCAGCCGGCAAGGACTATGGTGTCGAGATTCTTGTCAGTGAATCCATCCAAGAGAAGGCGGGGACCGAGTTCGAGATGCGGAAGCTCGATCTGGTCCGGGTCAAGGGAAAGCACCAACCTGTCACGCTCTATGAAGTCATCGGGAAAAAAGGAGAAGTCCAGCCAGCGATCCTGGAGGCCCGAGATTTCTATGAGCAGGCCTTTACCGGGTATCTCGAACGCGATTTTGCCGGAGCCTTGCAGCGTCTGGAATTGGCTGGAAAAGCGCTCGGCGGTCGGGATGCATCGATTGAACTCCTGGCATCCCGCTGTATACTTTTCAAAGAGAACCCACCCTCCGCCGACTGGGATGGCGTCTTTACACGAACGCACAAATAATGGGGGCTACCATGAAACGTTTCTTTCTGTCATCTCTGTTCCTTTTGTTTTTTGCCGCCGGCCTGCTGGCCGAGTCCGCCTGGGTCGGCTCCGCCCGCTGTGGCCTGATGAGTGCCGCCAACGGCAGCTCCGCCCGTATCGGAGAACTGGTCCGCGGTACACAGGTCATCCTGCTTGGTGCAAGCGGTTCCTGGGTCCAGGTACAAAGTCCTGCCGGAACAGGCTGGGTAATGAAGCTCTTTCTGCAATCAACCCCGCCGGGAGAGCGGGTCTCGATCCTGGGGAGCGCATCCACAGAGGCCCGTCTCCACGCCCGATCACGGGCATCCGCAAGCGTGACCGCCGCTTCCGCCCGCGGGCTTCTTGATGAACGCAGCGCTGCCGGTGAAGCCCGGGCCCGTGGTGTGGAAACCGGATCCAGCGGAGACCTGCACGAACGGCTCCTCCAAATCGAAGGCCTTTCGATGAGCGAAGACGAACTTCTGGCCTTCCTCAAAGCAGGCGGCATCCGTGACTAATCCTGCATCCCGACCTGTACCCGACCAGCCTGGCCGAAAGCGCCTGATGCCATGGATCATCATGCTTTTCCTGGCAGTCCTTCTCGCCCTTGGCTGCTCCTCAAGTTATGAGCGGAAGGCGGACAGCATCTCCAAGGACGAAGTCCTTCGGGAAATCACATTCGGGCGATTGCTCGCCACAAAGGTCCTCGAACGCTACGCACAAAGCGATGATGCTGAACTGAACCGGTATATCAATCACGTCGGCCGGGCTGTCGCCCTTTTTGCCGGTCGCGGGGACATTACCTACCATTGTACGGTGCTGGATTCGTTAGCGGTCAACGCCTTTGCGACTCCCGGCGGCTACGTCTTCATCACAAGCGGTGCCATTCTCGCCATGCAGGATGAGGCCGAGCTGGCCGGCGTCCTCGCCCACGAGATCGGACATATCAATCTCCGGCACATCATGAAGGAATTCCCGCCGCCCAGAGATACTCCGAGCTTTACCAGCATCATGATTTCCATTCTCCTTTCCCAGGGGACTGCCGCCACAACGGCATTCGGAGAGGTTCTCGGAAAGGCGGGCGACCTGCTCTTTTCCCGCGGATACAAGATCGACGACGAGTTCCAGGCCGATGCCTCCGCCGCCACCAGTCTGGCAGCAACCGGGTACCCGGCCAATGCCCTTGCGGACTTCCTTGACAGGCTGCCCAACAAGGATAAAGGCTACGGAACACATCCACCCCAGAGTGTCCGTATTCAAAAACTGCGCGACTTGGTCACAAAGGAAGGTTTCCAGACTGACCGGCCCCGCGCCAAAGAACGCTTTGTGGCCATGCGCAACCGGGTGGAGACTGCCCTGGCCCGCCGCGATCTCGAGAAATTCGGCCAGGTCAAGTTCGGACGGATGATCACGGAGACAATCCTCAAAACCAGACGACCTGTCGAGAATGCCGGCTTGCTCCGCTACGTGGGTAGTATCACCAAGGCTGTCGGACTTTTTTCCGGACGGAGTGATTTTGAATACGTGTGTATCGTCCACCAGGGGCAGGGCAACTGGGCAGCCCCCGGTGGGTACGTGATGCTCAGCCGCGACACCCTCCTCCTTGCGCGCAGTGAAGCCGAGTTGGCCGCCGTGATCGCCCTGCAGATCGCACACATCAACCTTGGACACCTTCTGGCCAGCCACGCGCTTCCTGACCGGAAGGATGATCTGGCAATCTGGCGCAGGCAAGCTGAAAGGGCGGCTGCGGATCTGGTTGCCAAGGGGTACACCTCGAAGGAAATCCTGGCCGCCGACCGGGCTGCCCTGATCATGCTGGTCGAAACGGGATATGACGGAGAAGCCCTGGCCTCAATGATTGAACGCCAGAAGACAGGCTCTGAGTCCTTTACGACGGAGCGCACCACGAGAATCCGCGGCATGCTCAAAACCGAATTCGGCATGAAGCGCGGAAAGACCGCCAGCCAGCGATTTCTGGATCAACGCACCCGCGGCCTGGATGCCGCCGGGAAATAACCATGAATGGAATCCTGAACATGAAATACTTTTTTCTGCCACTCCTTGCCCTCTCCCTCCTTCTTCCCGGAATCCTCTCCGCCAGCGGACTGCATACCTCGGATTACAATTATTACAATGACATTGTGGGTGACCGCGCGACAGGCATGGGAGGGGCCTATACGGCCATCTCGGACGATCCATCAGGCGCCTGGTACAATCCGGCCGGTCTGGTCTTTTCCATGGACAACCAGATCTCCCTTTCCGTCAACAGCTACCAGGACAAGGGCCTGACAATCGACCGTGCATTCGAGTTCGGTGGCCGGATGTATGCGTACAAGCAAAACATCTCGACCTTTTATCCCAGTTTTTTTGGCGTTGTCCAGTCCCTGGGGGATATCAAATTTGCCTTTACGGTCACCACCGTCAACAACGAGGTCCTCGATCAGGATACCTTCTATTCCGCAGCCGATGGCTCGACCTTCAACATGAAGTACAATCTGAACGACAGCACGGCCCATTTTGGTGCATCGGCCGCCGTCTTCCTGAGCGATACCGTTGCTGTAGGCATGACCTTGAGCCTGGTCAAACGCCGCAATGAACAGATCAGCACCTATGTCAACTCCGGCGAGATCTCGACCAACAAAACCGCACTCTACATTGCCAGCATGCTCAACATGACGGAAGATGCCTGGGGCGGGACGGCCCGCCTTGGTATCCAATGGATGCCAACCAAGACCTTTACCGTCGGGGCGAGCGCCCTTGTCGGGACTATTTTCTCGCATACCCAGGATGTGATGCAGTTCGTGCGTGATGCCGGAGGCGGAAGCAATTTCCTCGACAGTACCAACGTGCGGTACGTCAACACCGAGGACACATCCCTGAGCAGTGCCCTCCCGGTCAATCTCCGGGTCGGGGTGGCCTGGTTCGCCAGCAAGGATTTTCTGCTCTCGGCCGACATCATCGCCGATATCGGAAGCCAGTACTTCGCCAACGTCGGCTTGAAATCAACCATCAATGCCGCCATCGGAATGGAGTACTACCTGACACCCTCCATCCCCTTCCGGTTTGGGCTCTTCTCGAACATGGCCAATACCCCGGATGTCGTCGCCGGAAAACTGGACCAGGAGCTCCATGCCGATTTGATCGGTGTCGGGACCAGCATCGGCTGGCAGACCCGGAGCTCGTCGATCGCGCTCTCGTTCACCTTCCAGGGCGGGAAGGGCAAGATGCAGGTCTCCGATGACTATCCGGACGATGTCAAGATTCAGGATGTCTCCATCCGGAAGATTGCCGTGTCCCTGACTGGCTCGGCACGGTATTAAAGTCGCACAGCCACCCTGCTGCATGCGCCGGGGCACCTGCAATGCACAACGACAGCGCAAGGGATCCGTCACCACCAGTCCATCCATCCCGGCTGCATGGCACTGCTTCAGTCCTTTGCTCTGGCCTTGTTTTGCCCCGTGATGGTTGCCGATACATCGGACAAGCAGCCTGTCATAAAAACCACAACGACCGACACATCACGGTGCCGGTCGTTGTCTGTGGCGCCCCAGCGGGAGCGCCCGGCTTGCCGCTTACTTGTACGAATAGGTGAATGTCATCGTACTCCCGGCTGCACTGATGTTTTCGATATAGACCTTGGAATCCGCCTTGCTCGAGGGTGACCAAGGAGACCCCGTAGCCGTGTAATAAAACGTCTTGGGTGCAGTGGCAGGAGTAAAGCTGCGACTCTTGAAATAATCCGCCGCCACGCTCGGTGCCGTATTGTTCGGATCCCAGAGTTGGCCATTATTGTCCGCTTCGACAATATTGACACCATGGATCCTGGCCTGCTTGGTCGTCCCGCCATCGGGGCTGTTGTCATTGACAGCGTTTCCATTCAAATACTCTTGGACGACCGCGTCATGGATATGGCTGATGATGAGCCCGCTGCCCGGAAGATAGGCCGTCCAGGTTCCGGTCATCTTGACCTTGTTTTCGATCAGGTAGTACTGCTTTCCTGCCGGATCCCCCAGAGGGATCTTGATGGCCGTATGGCTGACCTCAATATTTGCCAGGGAGACACTCCCCGGTCCGGAAATCGGCGGAACGGAGGATGTACTGGCAACACTGCTCAGACTGCCGCCTCCGCTGCTTGAGCTTGTCCCGATGGAGGCCGCCGACTGCGTCGTGTTTGAAAGAAGCGAACCACCCAAAACGGAATTCGCCACATCACTGCAGCCAGCCAGTATGACAATCCCGGTCGGAACCGCCAGCATCACCAAGAGCGGCAGCACAATCGAGCGGATCTCACGCCGACGCCAACCGAAAAACCCGAGAACACCGAGCCCGGCCAGGACGGCAAACCCAAACCCGACACGTTCAGCAGCATGACCATCTACCAGCAGAACTGCTGGGGCGCCCTGCGCAACCCCCGACACGACAGTCCCGTCCGGATACTTGACGGTCAGCCAGCCGAGAAAAGCCTTTTCCCAGGCCAAAAAAGGCGCCGGAACATCCCCGTCATTGGGCCCGAGCCAGGAACCGTTTGCCATGATGGAATAATCACCAACACCATGGGTGGCATCGGTCGTGTCATACATATCGGGCAGACCAAGGACATGGCCGAACTCGTGGCAAAACACGCCAATGGTGGAATCTCCGGCACTGGTGACAAACTCCGGCTGTATCGTGTATTTGTTGATCTTTTTCCCGTCGTAGTTTCTGGCACCGCTGCCATCCTCATACTCACTCCCGGAATCCAGATCCCAGGCATGCGCCCAGATAGCAGTTTCGGGAGCACCGGTCGATTCCTCACCGATTCCCGCGTGGATCACCATGACAACATCGACCTCTCCATCACCGTCATTGTCATACTGGGCCCAGTCAACGCCGGCCAGCTCGGCCTTGTCAATCGCCTCACCGACCAGAGTGGCCGGCCTGAGGTCATATTCCGAAGGATCATTCTGTCCATAATAGGCCGCCGTATTTGCTGCCGTATAGGGACCGAGGATATCAATCGTCAGATTGAGCGCCCCGGCTGACATGTCCTGGTAATACTTGCGCATCGAGAGTGACGCTGTCGTCGCCCCATTGAGCAGGGTTTCGTAAAACGCCTTTGTCGAGACGGATGCCAATGCCATGTCGCTATAGGCAATCACGATGACCGGAATCTTGCGGTTACCTGTCGTGGGAAAGGAACGCATCGGCCTGTTCATGCTGCGCTTGACCATGGCCTGCTGTCGTCTGGCCAGACGCTGGATCCCGCCCGGCCCCTCGCTGATGGCCTGTCGTATCTTTTTGGGATCGGGCGGCATGGCCTGTATTGGCAAAGCGACCATCGTCGCCAAGCCAAGGGCCAGTCCCATGGTACAGAATTGTCTCGCAAAACGCACATCGTCCTCCAATCGCAGCTGTTCACTGCTCTCAATTGCCAAGAAGTATAGCACATTTTTTATGTGTCCAACTGGTATGGCTCCCCTGCGGGGCTGAAGCCCCCTATGGTGCACTTTTTTCACAAATATCCATGTCGTTGTCAGATTTCCCGGTTTGGGGAACAGTCTTCTGTCCACTTTTGGAGCTGGCTCTCCCTCAGTGCCAAGGCTGGTGCCCCCCATGGTGCACTTTTTTCACAAATTACCATGTCGTTGGCAGATTTTTCGGTTTGGAGAACAGTCTTCAGTCCAATTTTGAAGCTGGCTCGCCCTCAGTGCCG
>DAIREN010000048.1:0-17771 GCA_036795535.1 Spirochaetota bacterium | reverse complement strand
AAAAAGCTGGTATTCGTTGCCGATGAACCAGACGGAAACCCTGCGCCCGGCAAAGTCACGAACGGAACGAATCCCCTTGCTGGTTTTGCTGACAAAGAGGAGCCCGTTGTCCTTCATGATATTTGCAAGGATCACGACCCGTTCGGCCTGGGGCATGAGGTCGAAAATCCATTTTGTGCCAAACTCCTCGAGCCCTTCGGAAACTGTTGCCAGATTGTTTTTGCCGTAGGCGCCCTCTTCGATCCGTACGTCCAGTCCGGCTTCCCTGTAATAGCCTTTGTCAAGGGCAACATAATATCCGGCAAATTGCGTCTGGATCAGCCACTGAAGGCGTAACGTGACGGGGCGGAGCTTGCCAGATCCGGAGTCCTTTTCCTTGCTGCAGCTTGTCAAGAGAACGACACAAAAAAACACTGCAAGCAGTGCTGTAAATTTCCGCGCCATGACCAACCTCCTCCGATCACAATATCCCTTACGCAGAGTATACGCTATTCTGGAAGGAATACAAGAGGACTGAAACGAACGAATGCGGGGGAGTGATTCGCTTTTCCGTGCGTCTCCCTACATGCCTGACGGTACATTGTGCTCGTGGTGGCAGCATTCCGGGAGAGGTCCAGTGCGATTTTTCTCCGACCTCGGCCTGCAGAAGATCTGAATCATGTGTCGTGGTGTTCCGGACGCCCTGTATCATTGAAGAAGGGGATCGAAGGTCAGATACGCAAATCTTCTTGTCAAACCGGTTCGAGCGGGGTAGAATCGGTATCAAGATCCGCAACCGGGTGCAGCCATCGCTATGGACACAATCAGCATTGAATACAGATTCGGATTCCGTGGTGAACGTGAGGATATGGTTTTTACCGTCGGGCTGGATCCGGAAACGGGTTTGGTCCTGTCTCCGGCCGAATCCCGTGCCGAGCCGTGGACGGTGCTTTCCTACTGTCAGTGCGCGTTTTGTCCGTTCGAGGTCGGGAAGACGGAGCATTGTCCGGTGGCCTGGAATATATCCGGGGTTGCCGCCCGGTTTCGTGATGTGTTTTCGATCGAAGAATCCGATATTGTGGTGACGACGCGTGAGCGGACCTATTCCCGAAGGGACAAGGTCTCACAAGGGCTGCGCTCGATTCTTGGGCTCTATCTGGCCGCATCGGGTTGCCCCCAGATGGACATCCTCCGGCCGATGGCGCGTTTTCACCTGCCATTTGCCAGCATGGAAGAGACGATTCAGCGACATGTCAGCAATTACCTGCTCTACGAGTATTTCCGGCAGGGCCAAAACGGTGCGATCAGTCTGGATGGACTGGTCGAACGGATGAAACCGGTGGATCAAGTCAATCGCGCGATCTGTACCCGTCTCGAGAAGTTTGTGGACGCGGATGCAAACCGGAATGCCCTGGCCGTGTTGAACCTCTTCGGCACGATGATCGCGTTCGAGGTCCAGGGAAATCTTGACAGACTGCGGGAGCTTTACTGCGGGCGGGACTTTTTCAGCGCGGATTTGTAGCAGTACATGTTTCCGTCCGCCAGTTTGATCAGGGCTTCATACTCCCGGTTGTCGTCCGGCCAGACCGCGAGGCCGTAGCTGAACCCGCCCTCGATCGAGACCCGGTCGGATATTTTGACCGGAGTCCGTGTAAAGGCCAGTCGCATGGCTTCAATCCGGGCGACAGCTTCGTCACGGTTGGCGGTAGCCAGAAGTGCGATGAATTCGTCTCCGCCGTACCTGGCCAGCGGTTCATCCGCCCGGAGTCCCGCCCGGATGGCTTCCGCGAATGCGAGGATCAGACGGTCACCGGCCTGGTGGCCATGATGATCATTGACAAGCTTGAGATTGTTCAGGTCAAAAAGGACGAGGGTAAAGGCGGCCCGGCCGGAATCCTGACAGGACCGGCAGCGTTCGCGGACAAGTTCCTCGAACCAGGCCCGGTTCAGCGTGTTGGTCGGGCCGTCGTACCGGGAGAGGTAGAGCGTCTTTTGCAGGAGCTCGTGGTTCTTGATGGCGATTCCGGTCTGGACGGTAAAATAATCGAGGATGGCGATATCCTCGTCGGCAAAGGCATCCGGGGCGTGATTGTCGAGGCTGAGGAGTCCCCGCAGTTCCCCGTCGACCATGACCGGCGCGCAGATGGTGGACCCGATTTCACGGGCATGGGCCCTCTCGAGGGACTCGACGACTTCGGGCGAGAAATTGGACCGGTTGAACTGGTAGATGTTGTTGATCACCATCGGTCCACTGATCCGGCCGCCGGAGGCCACGTAGAGGAAAGAATCCCGGAAGGGAACCCGGATATCCCGCATGGCGGCAAAGTCATATCCGCGGACAGCGGTGAAGTGGAGGAGATCATCCTCCCCGAGCATCATGATGCTTCCCATCTCCGCCTTGTCATTGGCTTCCATGGCCTTGTCGAGAATCAGGGTGAAGAGATCATCGAGATTTTCGATTCCCGGAATGGACTGGCTGATCGAGAGCATGGCGTCCCGGATGCGGTTTTCCTGCTCGAGAATGTCACTGGTTGTGGCCAGTTCGTGGACAATGTCTTCGTACCGGGTCGAGAGACCGCCTGAGAGGAGGGCCAAAAGCCGCGAGCCAGGACGCCGGGGCCGTGCGGAATCTCCGGAAAAGTGCCTGTTGAGGAAAATCGCACCAGTCAGGAGGACAAGAAGGGAGGGGAGGGCCACTGCCAGAAGGTGGACGAAAAACGGGCTGTCCTCGAGGTGTTCTCTCGAGAGGAAGAGCCCCCCGGCGACCAAGGGGAGGATGAAAAGAAGCCAGGTGATGCAGGCTCCGGCGAGGGGTGGCATTATGCCTTCTTGCCCGCGAGAAACCGTTCGCGAATGCTGACGAAGTTTTCGTTGAAAGGGACCTCAAGGACAGCCATCGTGACCTCTCCGGTCTGGCCGATCCGGAAGTAGTGGGGATCGATTCCGGCGCCCTTGAGGAGCATGATGATCAGGGCCAGGCCCATCCCGGCACCCTCGGTTTCGTCCGCTTGCTCCATGTAAAACTGGACGATGTCGTCGTATCCGACCACACGGGCCAGTTTTTGCCTGAGGCGGGTTTCCTCGTCGGGGTTGATCGGGGTATTATTCCGGACCCGGACACACATGCCCGTTTCGTCATAGTCAAACGAGATCTTGACGTAGAGGCCGCGCTCCCGGGCAATCTGGCCGAGTTCAACGGCGCGATGTTCATTGAGGGATTGTTTGTAGAGGTCCAGCCCTCGGGTATAATCGCCCGGATCATCCATATTGAGGCCCTGTTGCTCGAAAAAAATTCGCTTCTGGTTGGCCTTGGTTCCGTTGATGGCGAGTTCCTTGATGCAGGTATAGACCGGGGCCTTCAATTCGGGGTTGCCATGGGTCGAGAGGATACTGTCGATGATTTTGTCCAACTGCTGCTCGATATCGGTGTTGACGGACCAGGTCAAAACGCTGATCCTCCGTCGGTCATTGACCGCGATCTCGATGTTTTTTTCGACTTCGAAGTAACTGATGCCTGGACTGGTTGCCATGAACGGACTCCGTCGCAATGCCCTGCAGGTGAGACTTGGGCGGGGTGTATTTCCGTTCAGTATAGGGAAAGAGCGAATCCTTGTAAAGGATAAAACGCAACGTGTGACACCGACTCCGGGATTCGCTTGATACGAACGAAATATCATCGTGTCTATCCCGGAAGCGCATGTCAAAAATGCTGTTTCTGCGAAACGGTCGCCCATCGAGAGGCCCGAGGCTGTTCATCAAAAAAAACTCCGCCCGGCGGTGCAGGCGGAGTCTGAAAAAGCATGTGTCCGGGTCCGGAGAGTCAGCCCTTGACCTCCTCGTAGGCCCACTCCAGCCAGGGGAGGAGCTTCTCGACATCGGAGGGCTCGATCGTGCCGCCGCACCAGAAGCGCAGGCCGGCCGGGGCGTCCTTGTAGGCACCACAGTCGTAGGCCACTCCCTCGGCATCGAGGAGCTTGACCATTTTTTTGACCTTGTCGGCGTCGAGTTTGAGGACAAAGCAGACGCTGGTATTGGAGCGATACTCCTTTTTGTCGGCGAGGAAGGAGATCCAGTCGTGGGTCTCGACGAATTTCTCGAAGAGGGCCAAGCTGGCCTCGCTCCGCCGGATCAGTTCGGGGACGCCACCGATTTTTTCGGCCCAGGCCATGGCGGCCAGGTAGTCTTCGTTGGCCAGCATCGAGGGGGTATTGATGGTCGAACCCTCGAAGATGTCTTCCATCAACTCGCCCTTGCCGTTGGTCATGCGGAAGATCTTGGGCATGGGCCAGGCGGGTTTGTAGCTGGTCAGGCGCTCGACCGCGCGGGGTGAGAGGATCAGCATGCCGTGCGCCGCTTCACCACCCAAAACTTTTTGCCAGGAATAGGTGACAACGTCCAGCTTGTTCCAGGGCATTTCCATCGCAAAGACGGCCGAGGTTGCATCGCAGAGGGTCAGGCCCTTGCGATCGTCCGGGATCCAGTTGCCATTGGGAACCTTGACACCACCTGTCGTCCCGTTCCAGGTAAATACGACATCGTTGTCAAAATTGGCCTGCGAGAAGTCCGGCAGGCGGCCGTAGTCGGCCTTGTATTCGTTCATCGGGAGCTTGAGCTGCTTTTTGATGTCGTTGGCCCAGCCTTCGCCAAAGGATTCCCAGTGGAAGACATCGATGCCGCGCGGGCCGAGCATGGACCACATGGCCATCTCGAAGGCCCCGGTGTCGGATGCGGGCACGATCCCGACCCGGTAATCAGCGGGAAGTTTGAGGAGGCGTTTGGTGTCCTCGATGGCCTTGGCCAGTTTGGCCTTGCCGAGCGAGCCGCGATGCGAGCGGCCGAAGGGGGTGCCTTTGAGTTCATCAAGGGAATATCCGGGATGCTTGGCGCAGGGGCCGGAGGAAAAATTGGGACAGACAGGTTTGACGCTGGGTTTGGTCATGGGATAACCACTCCTTGCAAGATTTTCAGATTTCGCACAGCATAGCACGGGTGAAAATGAAATGCAAGCATTGCCCGCGTTTTGCCGGTTGAATGGGGTGTATTGCGGATCTGTGATGCGACTCCGGGAGTCGTATCACGGTTTTGTGTTTTCCCGCCGGCCGCGAGGATGGGTGCTTGCGGTACGGGCGTCGAACGGCTATACTTCAGGTGATACCGGCGGAGTCTCTGCCGCCATTCAAGCAGGAGATGACAGCGTATGGCCCTCTGGGATTCCATGGAAAAATTTGTCAACGAGTCGGTGCGTGTCTCGCGTGAGGCGTACGAGCGCGCCAAGGAGGTGGGAAGTCTCACCAAAAAGGAACTTGAGCTGAAAAACCTCCAGGGCAAGCTCCAGAAAGAATATGCGAGACTGGGCGGCCTGGCCTATCATGTTCTGGGAGAGGAGCAGCAGGATGCGCTTGTCGCTTCGGATGACAAGGTGACGGAGATGCTTTCGGCCATCGGTGTCCTGGCGCTCAAGATCGAGGACAAGCAACAGGAAATCACGCTCCTTCGGGACGAGATCGACGAGAGGCGCAGGATTGTCCGTGAGGAAGGGAAAGACTCCGACCAGTGATGGTGTGCCGGTCGGTCGTGAGTGGCGTGCGATCCAGCGTGTCGGAGCGTGTGCGGATTCCCTGATGGAGCCCGGTGTTGGCGGCGGGACGGCGCAGTCCCGCCCTGTTTTTTTTGATGAACAGCCACAGGCCGATGTCCGGTCGGCGGACACGCCGCCGGATCGGCTCAATCCTGGCGGATGCTCCCGTCCCGGTTGGTGATGAAGCGGATGGTCGAGAAGAGGGTGTTGATCCCTTCCAGTTCCTGCTGGCTCCGGGCCGAACCGTAAAAGGCAAAGACGTATTTTGGTGTCAGAAAAAAGCGCAGCGAGAGCCAGATGTCCCGTTCCCGGGAGTCCCGGGGGGGGCGGTAGCGCATGACATAGACGAGAAGGGGAATGTCGTGATCCTGGCGGCTCTGGCTTCCGACCAGTTCATATCCCTGAAGCCGGATGTCATGGACGATCTGGCGGGTGAACTGGACCACGGACGCCCCGGTTTCGCTTCGGGGATGGGCGATCATGTAGGCCCGCGAGGCCAGGGCGTCGTAGAGCGCCTGCCTGTTGGATTCGGCTGAACCGGAGGACTCGTAGAGGCGGACCAGGTCAAAGAGTTTTTTGCCCCGCGGGCTGGTCTGGATGAAGTGCCAGTCCGGGAGGCGGGCAAAGGAGAGCCCGTATTTCTCGAGGGAGATGCGCACATCCCCGGCTGGCGCGATCATGGCTCCGGTCGCCGACAGGAATTGCGTCTGTGCGAGACAGACAACCAGCAGGATGGGCAAGGCAATACGTTTCATGTGTGACCTCCAGTCAATCGGGCCAGGTCCTGGAAAAAACCTGGCCATGTCTTGGTGGTGCAATCCGGATCAAGGATCTCGACACCGGGGATCACCAGCCCGGCCAGGGAGAAGGCCATGGCCATCCTGTGGTCATCCCAGGTCGCGATCGGAGCTGCGGGACGGAGCTCGGACCAATCCGCGGGTGGCTGGATCCTCATCCCGTCTGGAAACTCCGTCACGGAAGCACCGAGTTTGACCAGTTCGCTGGCAACGGCTGTGATCCTGTCACACTCCTTGAGCCGGACATTGGCGATATTCCGGATCGTCGTCGGACCCTCCGCGAAGAGGGCCGTCACCGCGAGGGTGGGAAATGTGTCCGAGATGTCGTGCATGTCGGCTTCGATACCGTGCAGGGCTCCACGCTCGGCAGCGACTTCGATGCCGGATGCATTCCGGGTGACGCGACAACCCATCTCCGCGAGGAGATCCGCAAAGGCCGTGTCGCCCTGGAGACTGTCGGCCGGGATCCCCTCGACAAGGACACGTCCTCCCGCGATGGCCGGTGCTGCGAGAAAATACGAAGCAGAGGACGCATCGCTCTCGATGGCATAGTCTCCGGCACGGTAGCGGTGCCCGGCCGGGACATGGATGGTCCGGGCATCATCGGAGAGGCTTGCTTCGACACCGAAGTCCCGCATCATGGCGAGTGTCATCCGGATGTAGGGGAGCGAGACCGGGCGTTCGGTGATCCGGATCGTGACATCCTGCCGGGCACAGGGGGCCGCCATCAGGATGGCCGAGATGAACTGGCTGCTGATGTTCCCTGCAAGCCGGCATTCGCCTCCCGTCAACCCCGCCCCGTTGATGACCACCGGTGGACAACCGGTTCCCTCGCTGCTGTAGACCGAGGCCCCGAGGGCGGCCAGGGCTTCGAGGAGTTCCCCGATCGGGCGTTCCCGCATGCGTGCTGTTCCCGTCAGTTCATACTCGTTGTGTGTCAGGGTGAGGAGGGCTGTCAAAAACCGCATCGCCGTCCCGGCATTCCCCACAAAGAGCCGGGTCCGTTCCCGGGCGACAATCTGGCCAAGGCCTCCCGAGACCCGGATTTCGAGGGCATCCGGATCACTCTCGACGCCAAAACCGGCTGCTGAAAGAGCCTCGGACATATAGACCGTATCGTCACTGAACAGGACATTCGACAGGCGGGATTCCCCTTCGGCGAGAGCCGCCAGGACGAGGGCGCGATTGGTGATGCTCTTTGATCCGGGAACTCGGGCGGTCGCGTCAAGCGGAGTCTGCAGCACAGGGATGGTCATGCGGTTCACGGGAACTCCTCGGTCACGGGTCTGCAACGGATCAGGCGCTGCTCACTGCAAATATACGACATTCGTGCGTCCTGTCCCGTCACGGGCAGGGTCTCGAAGATGTCCTCGTCCAGGGTGATGCCGACCGTGGTGCAAACCGCGTCGGCCAGTGCCCTGTCGTAGTAGCCCTTTCCCCGGCCGAGCCGTTCTCCCTGCCGGGAGAAGCCGAGTCCCGGGACGAGGACGAGCGCTCCGTTGACCGGTACCGGGGAACACTGTGTGTCCGGTTGAAGAATATCGCGATATCCTGGAATGAAGTCGGTAGCCGGATTGCGGACTTCTCTGAAGAGCATTTTCCCGTTCGGAAGGACAGCGGGAAAGGCGATGGTCCGTCCTTCCGCAAGCCATGCTTCCGCCAGTGCCATCAGGTCAATCTCGTCGGGAAGTGCCCGGTAGAGAAGCACGGGTTCCTCCCGTTGAAAGGTTGCTTTCAGGGTCTGGATGATGCTTTCCGCGGCCCGGCCGAGTTCATCGGGCGTGCGCCGGGCCCGTCTTGTGCGCAGGATCCGGCGCAGTCCGGCTTTCTCCATGCTGATCGTGTCTTCCATCCGTTCAATCTATGGAAGGAACGGTCGGGGGGCAAAACCCGCGCGAGAGACCTGATTCCGGTGTGGATGGCTGGGCCATCCTTCTCCCGGTCTTGCTATCATTGAGGGGAGGAGTGACCTGCCATGTACCATGAAGACTTCCGGATCCGGCTCCACGAGTGCGATGCCTGGGGACATCTCAACCATGTCCAGTATTTTTCGCTGATGCAGCAGACGGCTCTTGCCGCCTGTTCGGCTGCGGGCTGGTCCCGTCTGCGCTTCCAGGAAGAGGGCATGCTCTGGGTGGTCCGCCGCTCCGAGATTGCGTACAAAAAGGAAATCCCGTTTGATGCCGTGATCAGGATTGAAACCTCGATCACCGCAGGTGAACGGTCCCGCTGCCTGCGGGAGTACCGGTTTTTCTCCCCCGAGGGTGTGGTCCATGCCGAGGCTTCCAGCGAATGGGTGCTTCTGGACAGGGAGACGAAGCGTCCCCGTCCGATTCCGGCGGAGATGCTGGCGCTCCTTTCCGGTGGCCTTCCGCTGGCGGCCATGCCCAGGACCCGTCACGAGGAGGGTGACCCGCCGTCGGGGGCATGGTCTGTCTCTCACCGGGTCGGGTGGCGGGACCTCGACATGGATTGGCGGGTGAACAACGCGGTCTATGCAGCCTGGACGGAGGACTGTGGATTGGGTATCCTGGATGCGTATGGCTGGCCTTTCCCCCGCCTGCTCGAAAACTCGTTTGCGATTGTCGCCCGGCGGTACGGGATCGAGTACATCCAACCGGCAGTTCCCGGGGACGAGGTGGAGACAGCGACCTGGGTCAGTGCCGTCCGTGGAGTTTCCGCCGAGAGGAGCTACCGTGTCATCCGGAAGGGTGACGGGACCGTTCTGGCGAGGGCCAGGGCCCTTTGGGCATGGGTTTCCCTGAAAACGGGGCGGCCGGTCCCCATTCCCTCCGAATTTTATGCTGATTTTCTCAAAAACTTCGCCCCAGGTGTGGATGATGGCCGGTTGGAGCGGAACGAACCCTGACGGGGCGGGAGGTGCTTTCGGGAGCCTGATCTGCAACCGGAACCTTGGCGGATCCTTCGGGAGCAGCAGCATACTGTGGCGGATGGTTGGTTGACCATTCGGGGCAAGCCCGGGTTCACTCTTTGCGGAAGTGACAGCCGCGCGAAGAGCGGTTTGACCAGGCGGACTCGGCGATTTTCAGTCCGGTGGTGACGGCGTTGCGCAGCTCGACAATCGAGCGGGCCAACCGGGTGTTCCTGTAAAAATCTTCGATGTTCTCCTGCAGGCTGCGCAACTCGCTGAAGGCCCTCCGCAGGCGACGGGTCGTCCGGACCGGCCCGACATAATTCCACATGATATGTTTGAGGGTCGCCCAGTCCTGGGCGATCAGAAGCGGATCGTGCTCGGTCTCCAGCCCGGCATCCTCCCAGGGGCGGATGTCGGGCAGGGTCCCGGAGCAGAGATCCTGCCAGTGGGAGACAATGTGAAGGGCGGCTCGCTTTCCGTACAGACAGCACTCAAGCAGAGAGGAGGAAGCAAGCCGGTTGGCTCCGTGCAGGCCGCTGCAGGCCACCTCTCCGACGGCGTACAGGCGTTTAAGATTGGTCCGGCCGTGTTCGTTGATCCTGACGCCACCACAGGCAAAATGGAAGGCGGGGACGACGGGGATCGGAGTCGTGGTGATGTCGATGCCGTATTCCAGGCAACGGGCATGGATCGCGGGAAACCGGACTGCAATCTCGTGCTTCGGGATGGGGGACAGATCGAGATAGACACAGTTTTCGCCGCTCTCGATCAGCTCGTCAAGGATCCCGCGGGTGACAACATCCCGCGGGGCGAGGGAGCCCATCTCGTGGTAGCGCTGCATGAATTCCCGACCGGCCTGGTTGACGAGCACGGCACCCTCGCCACGGACGGCCTCGGAGATCAGAAAACTGTTGGCACGGGGGTGCCAGAGCGTGGTCGGGTGGAACTGGGTATACTCCATATTGATCAGGATGGCTCCTGCACGGATGGCCATCGCGAATCCGTCACCGGTCGCCACGGCCGGATTGGTGGTGTGGAGATAGGTTTGCCCCAGACCTCCGCTGGCAAGAACAACGGCCCGTGCGATGACCGGTTCGATCTTGCGCGTGGTCACATCAAGAAGATAGGCACCGAGGCACTCGGGCCGGTAATAGCGGGAGAGCGGATCGAGGGAGTGGTGATCCCGGGTGATCAGATCAATGGCCATTTTCCCGGTCTCGATCGTGATGTTCGGGAGAGTGGAGGCGTATGCGAGGAGGGAGAAGACGATCTGCCGGCCGGTGCTGTCCTCTCTGTGGAGAATCCTCCGCTTGTGATGCCCGCCTTCGGCTGTCGGGTGAAGATCTCCGGCCTCGTCCCTGGTAAAGGGGACACCGGCTATTCCGATCAGGAGATCATCGACGACCGAGGGGCCTTCGGTGGCGACGAGATTGACGGCCGGGGGGTAGCACATCCCGCCACCGGCGGTCATGATGTCTGCCGCGAGATCCTCCGGCGTGTCATCGTTGCTGCGGTAGATGATCCCGCCTTGGGCATAGCGGGAATTGCTCTCGTCGGGATCGGTGCTCTTGCCGAGAACCAGGACCTGACGTCCGGCCCTGGCCAGGTAGATGGCCGCTGAGAGTCCGGCCGTTCCGCAGCCGATGACAAGGACATCGACCTCTCTCATGGGTTGGGGCCGGCGTCTTCGGTCCGGGCAAAGCGTTCGAGACAGGTCAGTGCCTCCTGGATCTCGCCGGGAGTGTCCTGCTTCTTCTCGAGGAGGATGCGGATGCTCGAGACAAGACTGATGATGCGCTGCCGAATCTGGGCATCGGTCTGGGATTCCTTCTCCTTGGGCGCTTGGTCCCCGGAGGGTTCAGCCCCGGCTTCGCGGATTTTCCGGTGAAGGGTGGCCGCGGTATAGCCGTGATTGATGGCACCCTCCTTGAGACGGGACCAGGCTTCGTCGTCCAGTGTCTTGTCTTCCTTGGCTCTCGCCAGAACCCGGAGGGACTCGGGATCCGGGAGACGGACGATATTGTCCTGCTCGAGGAGCTTTGGTTCGTGGGAGCTCAGAAAATTGAAGTTCCCGACGAGCTTGTGGACGGTGGCTTCGCGGATGTGGAGTTCTTTCTGGCAGTACTCTGTCAGGCTCTTGTAGCCCCAGGCCTTGTATTGCTGGTTTCTGGCCAAGAGCGAGAGGATTTCGCCCAGGTCGACCCAGCTTGATTTGAAGACCCTGGCGCGTTCGAGGACGGTGCGGCGGACATCATCTCCTGTTGAGGCAATTTTGCGTTCGAGGTCAGCTTCAACCTGTGTTTTGAGATGATGGTCCATTTCGGCTCCTTGTTTCCGCGCTGTACCACAATAAAATAGCACAGATCGGGAGGTGCGGGGAATCCGTTCTAGAGGAGGAGCTTGAGTCCGAGGCGGAAACCGATTCCGTCGGACTGGAGTTTTTCATCGTTGCTTGTGATGATGAATCCGGAACAACTTGTTTCGAGGGTGCTGTCCTCATTCAACTCGAGGTCGAGAGAGACGGAGAGGTCAAACCGGCTGGTCCGGCAGGCCCCGGCGGCATCCGGGGTATCGTTCTTCGCAAAGGGGGGGCGGTCGTCGTACCAGCGCTGGCGGAATCCGAGCCGGATCCTGGCGAGCAAGTTGCCCATCCGGCGGGTCAGTCCGGACTCCGCCGAGAACTCCGAATAACTGTCGAAATCGTTGAAGAAGACCTCGTCTCCATCGAAGACGAGAACGGTTTCTCCGGGTCCGAAAAAGTAAAGATTGGCCGTGCTCGCCTTGCGCCCGATCATGGCGTCGAGGAAGAGACCGGTCGTGGCGTCCAGCCAGTGCTCGAGGGTGATTTGCCCGTCGAGACCCAGATCCCGGGTCTGGTCGTCGGTCGCATTCCCGAGAGCATCCACAGTGTTACGCTCGGAGTAGAGTGTCTGGAATCCGGAAACCTGCAGGCTGATGATGGTGCTGATGGCGAGGCTGTAGGTGAATTTGAGTGTCAGCGCATGTTCGAAAGCATCCAGATCGTGGTCCGGAAAGGCATCGTATCCGCCCCGGTAGCGGATGAGAAACGATGACTCCGTGCTGTCAAGGCGGAGTGCCGTGTGCGCTGTGCCCCCGAGCCGGGTCCATGAAGCATCATCGTAATTACGGGCGTCTTTATGCGGGATATAGTCGTGATCCACGTCCAACCCGAATTGGAAGAGTCCGTCGCTCAGTTGGACGCCATGTTCCCAGGAGATGGCCGCCAGGATGGCGTTTTCGTCCTGCAGGGCAAAGGTTCCCTGCGCTCCGGCTGATAAACGCCAGTGATCATACCCGGTATCGGTTGTCGACCGGAGTGCAAGACGGGCCATCAGATCACCGGTCATGGTGGCGGACTGGCTGGCATCTTCGTAGTGATTGCCGGTCCAGCCGGCGCCAAAGGTCAACAGGCCACTTGTTTCGGAGAGCAGGGCCATTGGCAAGAAAAGCAGGATTCCCCCAGAAAAAAGGAGCAGGTGGGCGAGGTTTCTGAGCCATTCGTTCATCGTGCCCATCAGGCTACCACCTTCCGTTCTGGTTTTCAAGTTTGAAGGGCTTCCGGTCAAGGAGGTCCCGGCGGATCTGGTGGAAAGAGCGACCGCGTGCGAGGCCGTTGCGGACAAGTTCGACGGTCTGATGGCGTTCGATGTCCAGGGATGCGCCGTAGAGCAGGATCTGTTTGATGGATTCCCTCTGCTCGCTGTTCCAGGACGAGGCCGCGATCAAGGATGCGAGCGGGAGGATCTGGTCTTCACTCCAGTTGAGTTCCTTCATCGACAGGAGAAAGAGTCCGGCGGCAGCGGTCATGCCCGGATTTCTGGTCTGTCCGAAGACGGCGATCAGGCTGATCAGACTGGTCCGTTCCAGTCCCGAGGAGCGGAGTTTGGAAAAGAGGACCAGTGTCGCATCCGATGTGTCATGGATGCTCCCCAAGAGGGTCCGGGTTTCCCCGAGGATGGCATACTCCTGCTCGAGGACCTGGACCAGCCTTGGGCAGGGGATCTTGCGGAGGAGCCCTTCGTTGATCCGTGTTTCGAGGTAGTCAACCGGGAGTCCGGCCCTCTTTGCGGTTTCGAGGATGGCCAGGAGTTTTTCCGCGTTGGCAGGGCAGACGCGTGCGAGGCGTGCACCGTCAAGGGCGGTGTGGCCCGGGATGGGTGCAAGCAGCACCCCGGTCAGCAAAACGAGACAGACCGCCACACGTTGCATCATGCTTCCTCCGGAAAAAAAGTCTGGTACGGACATCAGTCGGTGAAGACGGCCGCTGTTTTGCCGCCAAATCCGTCATCCACGAAACGATCAGCACGGACGTCGTTCCGCAATTCGTTGTCAACCATGAATGCGTATTTGAAAATCTGGCCACGGGGGAGACGCTTGCGGATGACCCAGAAGTCGCCTTCCCGCTGCATGGGTTCACCCTGCCAATTGTTGAAATCGCCGACGAGATGGATGGAGCCGGCTTCCGCGGCCTCGAGCTTGAAGACCAGTTCCCGCTCTCCAGGGCCGGTGACGGACTGTCTCAGTGTCGGGAGAACGGTCAGGACCAAAACGGCGGCCGCCGCGGCCGAGGCGAGACCGATAGCCAGGCGGCGCTGGAGCCGGTGTCTTTGGTAGCGGATTCCGTCGCTGGGGAGGCCGGCCATGACCGAGTCAACGAGATGTTCCGGCGGTGGTGGCACTGCGGGCCTGGCTTTATGAACAAAGGATTCAAAGAGTGTTGCGGGTTTCTGGTTCATGTTGACCCTCCCTTGTCCCGTACCGGCGACGGATTTTCGCTGGAAAAAAAGGCTGTCAGGACCGGGTTAGCCCGGATCATCCGTTCAATCTCGTCCCGACCGCGTTTCAGGTGCGTCTTGACAGTGTTTTCAGGCGTACCAAGGATCTCGCTGACTGACGAGACACTCATTCCGTCGAAATAATGCATGATCAGGGGAATCCGGTAACGCTCACGGAGCCGTCCCAGGAGCTGGTTCACCAGGCGCTGTGCTTCGGATTCGTCAATCCTGTGGTCCACGGATCCCGTCCGGTCATGCGCCGATGCCAGGACGTTCTCGTTGTGTTCGCCATTCCGCAGGAACAGTGTCTGGCGGACCCGGGATTTTTTGAGGTGGGACCTGAGACAGTTGATGGCGATTGTGTAGAGCCATGTGTGGAATTTGTGCTCGGGCCGGTATTCCGCGAGTGATCGCCACGCGCGGTAGAGGACCTCCTGGACGAGCTCTTCGCTGTCCTCGCGACTCCCCGTCCCTCGCCAGAAGAGACTCCAGAGCATTTTCTGGTAGCGCTGGACAAGAATCCTGAAGGCTTCGTGTTCATGGTCCTGCAGGATCCGGGCGACCAGATCGACATCAGTAGCCGCGCTTCCGCCGGAAAATGCGTTCTCTTCCGCAATGGACACGATGGTCACAGTGTGTCCGTTACCGGTTGCCGTTTCCCGAGTCACTCTTGTCCTTCTTGTCTTTCGATCCACCACGGCCACCGGCGTAGCGTTTTTCATCCCGGCGCTTTTCTGGATGGTTCGGCTGTTTCTCTCGGAAAGCATTTTCACTCCCCTTGTTTCTCCCCTCAAACCGTGTCCGGATGTGAAGAAGCCGTTTGTCGGGAGCGAATTTTTTGCTCTCGCCGATGGCCCGGCTCCCTTCGAGAAAAAGCTGCTGGCGTGCCCGGAGGGGAGAAATCCCGTGCTGTTGCAGCGCGCGGCCCTTCCGCGTTGCAGCAAGGATCAGCTCCGCTGTTGACTCGGTGTCAAATCCGGATTGTTTCGCGAGTTGCGCCAAGCCAATGGCCAGATTCCGGTCGATGCCATGGGCACCTGAGCGAAATACCGGTTCGAGGGCTTTGGCCAGGTTTGCGTCAAACGAGCGCAGGGCAAGGAGCACGGGGTCCGTGGTCGCGGCATGGCTGGTTGCGCCGCTGACCGAGAGGACGACGGCAACAAGCAGGATCCTGAACGTCATGGCTGGCCCCCTTGGATGATTCATCAGATACCGCTACATTCAATAAAGAGTATACGTTCGGAGCGGCTCCGGGTTGCGGATTTTTCCGGTCAATTTGCATTCTTGATGCCGGTCGTGAAACTGCCGATGGGAGAGGAGCGGAAAAAGGGGGAGGAGAAAAGGTATGCATGCAGTCTGGATCGGTTTTCTGGTCGGTATCGGTCTTGCTGTCTTCGGTGGCGCGGAACGGATCCATGCCGGGGAGCAGATTGAACCGGAGGGCAATATCATCGCTGCACATCTGGCCGGGATGTGGGAGTCCGAACAGAGTGATCCAGTGACGGGGAAGGCCGTCTTTGTTTACCGGCAGGATCCGGGAGTCCTGACGACGCTTCTGGGGCAGTATCGAAGGTTTCTCCTGCGGAAGCGGGTCTATTCCGCCGGAACGCTGACGAGGGACGGGGCCGTTGTCCCGGCCGTGGTCATCGAGCTGAACGGGAATCCCTGCCTGCTGACATTTCAGGGGGACAGGATTGCCGGACAGTACCTTGCGATTGTCCCCGGTGGGCGATCCGCGGCTGACCGGCTCTTTCTCGGTGGCGGGCAGCCCGAAGATGCCTTTCAGGGATTTGTCCGGCGGGAAACCGGGAATCAAGGCTGAAGATGGAATAGACTGATGGTATCCATTGTTTCACGAAAGGAGCCCTGCATGCCAGTCCTTGTCGAAGAGAAACAGTGTTCCGGCTGCGGTGTCTGCAGCGACATCTACCCTGAAGTTTTTGTTATGCTGGAAGGCGTAGCCCGCGTGCGGGGAATCGCTTCGTACAATGCCGAACTTGTTGAAACTGTGATTGAGGAGTGCCCGACCGGTGCGATCAGGGAAATTGACGACTAGGATCTGCTTTCTTGTGCTTGTTCTGTGCTGTTTCCTGGCCGGGAACGGCCGCGGGGCCGAATATGTGCACCATGCGCAGGATCTTCTGGATGCCGGGCGAAGGACGGACAGTGTCGATGCCTTGGCACTCGACCGGTATCTCTCCATGGCTGGCCGGATACCGGCGGATGGCGGACTGGGTGTCGATTTCTTTCTGTCGGGCAGGTTTTTTTACGGGTTTCCCGTTCTCTCCGACTACGAGGTGATGCGCAGCGATCTCTTCCGGTTCCAGGGCTCAGTCATGCTTGCCTGGGGCTTCCCGGGTCTTCTTGGGAACCGTCTTCTGGAGGTCTATCTCGGGTTTCACGGGGTCCGCTATGGACTGTCGACGCCGGTCAACCTTCCGCTTCCGGAGGATGACCCGGTCAGTACGGATCTCGATGTCTCGGACTACGTCAGTGACCAGTTCTATGATGATCTGATCGAACTTCGTCTGGTCTCGGGCGGGCTGGGTTCGCTCAGGCTGGGATGGGTGCAGAACGAGGTCTATGCCGCCACCCTGGATGGAAGGGTCGAGCGGGATGAATCTCACCTCGTGGCGAGGAGCGAACGCTGGGTGATCGAATTTGAGGCACTCTCCCTGCTCCGTTTTCGCTACAGGATGGATGCGGCAACCCGGATCGATTCCTGGCAGGTTTCGACGGACATCGTCGGGGCGTTCGCGCTCTGGCTGGCCTCGAATCAGGCGACGTCGTTTCCCGGTGCATTACTCGAAAACCGGAACTCTCCCGAGGTTTCCCGAAAGTCGGCCCTGGGGCAGGGGCTGCCTTGGATCAGTCTGGCCCTGCGTGCTGAAAACTATTTCAGGGATGCGTCCGGGAGCCTGCGCGGGTCAAATGAGCCGAATCTCGTCTGGGAGTTCGAGGCAGCCAAACGGTTCAATCTCTCGGGCGGGGCCTGGGTCCAGTTCGACACCACCGTCGGGATTTTTTCCCGCTCGTGGGCCCGCTGGCATGACGGGAACCGCCTGCGCGAGTTGACGCTCGGGGTCGAGTTCATGATCGATCTTGGAGTCGCTACTCCGGAGGATTCCCTGATTGCCCTCTTTATCAACGGCCACGCTCCCGAAAGCGGGAGTATCCACATGGGGTATTTTTTCCGGTACGGTTCATTCACCGATGCGGCCATCGCCGTTCTGGCACCGGATGAGGGAATGACAGTTTCCGGATACAGGATCGGTATGAGGATGATGTTCTGGAACGCCTTCGAGTTTGAACTCTCGTATGCCGAAAACGACCCGGCCGATCTCAAACGCTTCGTTGAAAGCGTCGGCCGCGGAGTCTTCACGTTCCACCTCGGATACAGGTACTAGGCATGACGAAATTCCCGCGAACGACAGATTTCGGCCGCCAGAGCATGTTTCGGGTGCTCCTGACATGCGTGTTGACCCTGCTCCTGGCGGGGGTGGCCGGATGTTCCTATGTCCTGGACGCCTTTGCCAATCCTGATGCTCCGGTTTTTCAGTTGTTTGTCACAAGCGAGGGGAGCCTGGACAGGCTGCGTTGGGATGCGTCCAGTCTTTCTCGGGCTGTTCCGGCGGATGAGGATGTATTGGGGCGGGACCGGTCCTGGGAGATGCTTTATGGGTATTACGTCTTCGTTTCGACAAACACTCCCTACGACGGCTACCGGCTGGCAGCCCGCCTGCTGA
>DAIREN010000047.1:3115-17925 GCA_036795535.1 Spirochaetota bacterium | reverse complement strand
TGGAGACACTGACTTCGCCTGTCCGGACTGACGACCGCTGAATTACCCCGGAGGGCAGGCTTCCTGGCCCACCCTTACAGGGAATCCAGGGAAAGCACGAGCCGAACGCCTGTCTCAACCTGCTTGAGAATCCCGAGGGGAACCGCGCCAACACACTCACGCAAAAAGCCTTTGTCCAGCGTAACGATCTTCGAAACATTGATCACGGAATCTTTGGGGAGTCTGGAAACACTCGCCGGAAGAAACACATTCCCCGGCGCCTGGGACAGTCTCAAGGTTTCCGTGATGGCCAGGCAAAGCACCGTCTGGATCCGGCTTTGATTGAATGTGTCCGCCTGGATGACGAGGACGGGGCGGGCATACCCCGGCCCTGAACCTTCGGGTTCATCCAGATCGGCCCACCAGATCTCTCCCCGATTCATTGCCAGGTATCGGACCGGAGTGTCCGGGCCTGCATTTGTGCCAGCCCGTCATCCAATGGCTCAGTGGACTCCCCATACACCGCATTAAGGGAATCACTGACCGAAAGCTCCCCGCGCAGGGCAAGATATTCGCGGACAGCATCGGCAATCAAACCACTGCGTGTGGTATGGGTCTTGTCCGCGTAGCGCTCAACCGCCTGAAAGAGTTCGTCTTTGAGAGAGATCGCTGTTTTCATAGTGTCAGTATAACAGAAGTTATACCTGTTATCAAGACAAGGAACATGCTTATTTACTATGTTCGTCCAATTTTCGGCTCATCAGGGGGAGGGCCAATCCCCGGTAGACAGAAAAAAGCCGCACAACAATGATGAAACCGATCGTCACAAGAACCCTCAGGTCATGCACGAGAACACCCTCAAGAAGGTAATAGACCACCCCACCAGCGATGCAGGCTGTCGCATAGATCTCCTTGCGCAAGACGATCGGACTGGTCTGGCAGATGACGTCCCGCAACATCCCTCCCATGACGGCCGTCATCACGCCCATCATCACACAAAAGACAGGCTGGATCCCGAGCGCCTCAGCTTTTCCAATCCCGATAATCGTGAACACTCCGATTCCAACGGCATCAAAGGTGAGCAGCACATGACGGAACCGGTCCATGAATCGGAAAAAAAGCAGCGTCACCACGACGGCTGCAAGGATGGCCCAAAAATACGTGATATCCTGCATCCAGAAAATCGGCTCGTACCCGGCCAAGGATGACCGCCCGAGGATCATGTCCCTCAGGGTTCCTCCACCGACAGCCGTCACAAAAGCGATCACCAGCGCTCCAAAAATATCAAACTGCTTGCGTGCCGCGATGATCGCACCAGACACCGCAAAGGTAAACGTCCCGAGGATATCCAGTACATAGACCAGTGTCATCCGCCCCTCCTTTTCAATCGCTCAGGGTTTTCATTCGCGTTCCGTCTGCCGACAGGAGAACTGCGGTCAATAACCAGTCTCCATCGACTTCCCAGCGGCAGAGCGCCATTGTGCCGCGAGCGCAGCATCCTCCGCCCAGGGACCGATCCACACGAAGGACAGCTTCTCCCGACAGCATACCCGACGACGCACCCGCCGCCAATTCCCTGCCTGAGGCTGTTCCCCAAAAAGAACCAAATTGTAAACTCGCATCATGAAATCCGAAAAACTCGCCACAGAGCGGATACAATGCCTTGTACAAACTTTCTTTAGCCGAAAAGACAACCAGCTTCAGACGAAAATCGTCTACTCCGGCGAGGTGCTGCGCATCATCGTCTGACAGGATGTGGTGCCAGGCGGCATCCGAGAGTTTCCGTCCGGCTCCCTCAAGATCAATCCCCACAGCCAGGATTTTTTTTTGATGAAGAACCTCAGTCCCATTCAAAGCGGCGGGGACGAATACAGGGTGTGTCTGAGCCATGCAGGCCGCTGCCACCAGTCCCTTCGTATGGGTGATACTCCCCCGATATCCGGCCGGCCAGATCGGCTCGCCCCGTTCACCCTGAGGAATGGCACACACCGGACCACCGCAACCTGCAAGGGCCTCACGGGCCGCAGACCGCCCTGTCAGAAATTCGCTCTTCCGATGAACCTGCATCACCTCTGCGAGCCTTGCTTCTTCGGAAAACGAACACAACCCTTCAGGGTCACGGGGGGCTGACACAACAAGGGACACACCATGCTCCCCGAGCCAACGCGTTATCAGTGGGAACTGCGGCATCATTCGTCGAGAAACATCACCTCGGCCGCAGAAACCGAACAGACCTTGCCATCGGCAACGACCTGCCCGAGAACCGTACCGAAGTATCCATCGTACGTCAACCCGCGGGCATAGAGGGTGGCGGTCACCCCGGGAAGAAGCGGCTCAAGAAAGAGCGCGCCCAAGAGTTTGGTCGCACGAACAGCCGGTGGAACGGCGTCCTCGGGTATCCCGATTTCACCTCGCTTGAGAAAAAAGGCGAGACACAGCCCAAGCTGTCCGGTCATCTCAACCTGCAGACAACCGGGGTACAGGGGATACTCAGGAAAATGCCCGCGAAACACCGGATCGGCGGGATCGATATAGCGCGTGCCCCGGACCAGACACTCAGGGCCACAAAAATCAACACCGGTCACGCTATCGACCAACAAAAAGGGATCACGATGGGGCAAGACCCGCATCAATACATCCCTGTCATACGAAACCGGAGAAAAAGAGCCGCTCGCGGCGAGCTCATCATCCGTCGCGAGCGGTTTTTTGCGGTACTTCTTGAGAAGCGCCTCGATATCCATCATTACTTCCCGATCAGGCCGGCCTGGCGCATGCGCTTGGCAACCTTGTCCTCGATGATCCCGAGAGCTTCATCCATCTCTTCCTTGGTAAGCTGGGCAGACATGGAGATCCTGAACCGTCTGGCTTCCGCGGGTACGGCGGGAAAGTCAACGGGCTGCAAAAAGAGACCCGCTGTCTGCATGGCGGCCGCCATCTCGTAGAGCATCTCGCCGGAAGATCCGATGATGATCGGAATCACCTGGCTCTCGGTGTCTCCGAGATTGAGATTCATTCCGTCAAGCTGCTTTTTGAAATAGCTGGTGTTTTCCCACAGTTTGTCCCGCAGGCTCGAATCGCGCGTCGCCACTTCAAGCGCCTTCATCAGACCGGCGACAATCACCGGCGAGGGTGCGCAGGAGAAGTTGTACGGAGAGGAATAGCCCTTCAAGTAGCGGATGATGCGGGCATTCGAGCAGACAAAGCCCCCGACACCGCCAAAGGACTTGGAGAGGGTTCCAAAGCTGATCCCGACCTTGTCTTCAAGATCAAAGTGCTCGGCCACACCCCGCCCGGTCTTGCCGAACATGAGGGAGGAATGCGCTTCGTCGATGTAGATCTCGACATCCGGATACTTCTCCACCACCTGGACGATTTCGGGAAGTTTTGCCAGATCGCCATCCATCGAGTACACACCCTCGACAACCACCAGAGTGCGCTTGCCGGCATTTTTTGCCAACAGCTCATCCAGGTGCTGGGGATTGTTGTGATGGAAAAAGAGCATCTTGGCACCGGCCAGAACACCGCCATCAATCAGGCTCTTGTGGCATTTTTCGTCCATGATCAGGACGTCGCCCTTGCGCATCAGTCCCTGAATGGCACCGACGTTTCCGCCCAGACCGCTTGAATACAAAATACAGTCTTCCTTGCCTTTGAACTCGGCAATTCGACGGGCAAACTCGACGTGAAGATCGTAGGTTCCCGAAAGGAGAGGAGCACCGGAGGCGCCCAAGCCGTACTTCTTGAGACCTTCGATGGCTGCCTCGATCACCTCGGGGTGCGTCGACAGACCAAGATAATTATAGGACATGAGATTGATGACCCGCCTGCGCTGGCCATCAACATTTGACAAAATCTCGGTCGTCGTCCGCGGTGCCGCCAGGAGCTTTTGCTCGTAGAAGCTGAAGCCCACCTGGACACTCGGATCCGACATCCATTTCTCAAAATCGGACGGCGGCTCGAGAACACTCTTGCTGTCGTTGAAGAAAAAATCAGCAAGACTGAATTTGAGTGCGTCGCCCATTATTTCCCTATCTGTTCCATGAACTTGTCTGCAAGCTGACCGATCGTTTTGACATCAGCGAGCTCGGTGCGGGGGATCTTGATGTTGAGCTCGCGCATGGAGCAGGAAACAACCTCGATGATGTCCAGACTGTTGGCACCATAGTCCTTCATGGACTTGTCCGGATCGATGTTGTTCTCGTCAAGATCCTCGAGGTTGTCGAGAATGTTCCGCTTGATGACTTCAACCACTTCGTCTCTGGTCATGTGGGTAAAACCTCCAATAAGTAGTTAATCACGTGCCTTCGCACAGCGGCGCGGCATGCCCATCCCCGTATTCGGGGAGAACAGGCTGCAACCGTCATGATTCCTGTCTATCCTGACTCTCCTGATAGCGCATCATCAGATTGTCACGGAAGGGCATTCCTTTGTCAACGGTGATGATCTGCCCGTTGACGGCATCCATGTACCCGCTGCAGAGGGCAAAAACGGATTTCGCACACTCCTCGGGGACCAGGAGCATCTCTTCGGGGATGCCGTTCGTTTTAAGATATTCAAAAAACGCTTCGCCGAAGATCGCCGAAAACGACTCGGTCTTGACCGAGCCAAACCGGATCACGTTGACCCGGCAGCCCTCGTCAAAAAGATGGATGGACATGTATTTTGCAAAATGCTCGAGGAGGGCCTTGGACGCGGCGACAAAATCGTATCCCCGGTAAAAATGGGATGGCCCGTCGGACGAGATCCCGACAATCCGCGCCGGGTATTTCCCGAAAGCCTTTTTGATGGCCTGGGTATACCCGACCAGGGGCCAGGTGCTGTATTCAAGCGTCTTGAACAACGAACGCTTCTTGTATTCGTCGAGATTCATGGTGCGCTGGGCAAACCCGACATTGCTGATGAAGATGTCAATGCCTTTTTCGGTGGCCGCAATCTCCCGCATGACCCGTGCAGTATCCTCGTCGACGGAGACATCGGCCTGAATCAGGACGGGCTTGGGGGCCCCTGCCTTTTCAAAAGCGGCGTAGAGTTCGCTGTAGTCTTCCTGTCCCCATTTGTAGGTCAGGTAGGTGCGAGCCCCGGCCCGGCCGAACTCAAGCGCACTGGCCAGACCAATGCCACGGGTTCCTCCCGTGATGAGAACGCTTTTTCCCGAAAAATCGATGGTGATCATCCCGGTCAGCCCCCGGCGTAAAATTCTTCGATCATGCGCCGCGTCTCGGGAAACCCGAACGAGAGGCGATGCATGAAATCTTCCTGAACCCTGGCCTCAATCAACAGCTTTTTCTTCTCGGCCGACAAGGCATACTTGAGCAGGTATATAGAATCTATGTTTTTTTCGGCGATTTGCATAGCAATGCTCATCGCCTTGGGCATGACCTCAGCCCGGGGAAGAATGTAGTTGAAATTGACGTTCATCCCGGCCAGCTCGCTCCCGCGAAAGCGCTTGGCGGTAAACATCATCTCGTTGGCAATCTGGTTTCCGACCAGTCCCTGCAGGAGTTTGGTGCAGCCCATCCCGGGTGTAAACCCGAGTCCCATAAATACGACGCCATACCGGCTCTCGCGGGCGCCGATGACCATGTCGCAGCAGGCCGCCATCACAAGGCCACCTCCGACGGCATGTCCTTCCATGGCCGCAATCACCGGAAAGGGTGAATGCACCAGCTTTTCGGAAATCACGAGATCCTTGACGTGCACTTTACCGTCACAGAGATCCATCAGATTCTTTTTCTCGGCCCCGGCTGAAAAAACCTCTGGCAAGCCACAAAAAATCATGACCTTGGGCCGGAGTTTTTCGGCTTTTTCGAAGGTTTCAACCATTTCGTTGAGAAAATCGTCGGAGAAGACATTCTTCCGTTCGACATCCTGCATCCGCATGATGGCAATCCCGTCATCGCGCACTTCAAGGGCGATACGCTCACTCATCGGTCTTTTCTCCCATCCAGAGATTGTGTTCGGGTTTGAAGCGCAGGCTCCAGGCCGGCAGTCCGCCATCTTCGAAGGCGGCCACGGCGTAGCGCACCTCGGGGCGGGCAGCCAGCTCGAGCAGGCTCCGGGCCGCGGCCTGGGTGGCCTCGTCCCGCTCGAGTCCGGCAATTTCGCTGATAAAGCTCTTGGTTGCCGCCAGCGCATGGGGGTCAGCACGCATGATGGTGCGCATGAACGCCCGGGTTTCCTTTTCAAGGGCATCCGTCGCAAAGACCTCATCCACCAGGCCGATCTCACGTGCACCTTCCGCGCCCAGTGTCCGGGCCGTCATCGTCAGCCAGGATGCGCGACGTTGGCCAACCCGCTCGACCAAAAAGGGCAGGACATTGGCCGGAATCAACCCGAGCAGGACTTCCGAGAGCTGAAACTGGGAGCGCTCTGACGCGATCACGATATCCGCAGCGGCCACCAAGCCGATCCCGCCGGCCTTGACATCCCCGTCGACCAGCGCGATCACCGGTTTGGACGAAACCCGCATCCGGGTGAGCAGGCCCGAGTACGCCTTGACGGCCTCCTCGGCTGTCAATCCGCCCGAGTCTGTTCCCAGAAAAAAAGAAAAATCCATGCCGAGGCAAAAACGTGTCCCGTCCGAACGCAGCACAATGGCGCGCACGGACTCGGACGCCTCGGCTTTTCCGAAGGCTTCGTGCAGGGCGGCCAACCGGGCCGCATTGATCCTGTTGCCGTGTGCACTGTCGGCCAAGGTCACCAGAGCCAGCCCGGCATCCTCGGCGTAGTGCACGCGTACATCTTCGTTTTCAGCTCCACTCATAGCGGCGATAATAGTCCTTTACCTCTTTGAGGACGAGGTAACCCTTGCCCTCATAGTGTTGTTTATACCAGTTGTCCGCAACCGAAAAATCCGGGACAAAATCGGGATTTTCGATATAGCTTTCGCGCAGGTTTTCGATGCGCTCGTACTCGGCCACCGAAACCTGGCGCCGGGCATCCATCGCCTCGCCAATCCCCATCTTGAGGATGGCCTCTTTGGCGCCAGGCAAAACAATCCCGCTGTAGAACTCGCCCATGAACCCGGATCCGTAGGAGAAGAAACCAATCCGGTCGCCATCCTTGACTGGAGCGCTGGCCAAGAGGCCGCAGAGCCCGACAAAATTGCTCCCGCCATAGGTTGAACCAACCCGTTTGGCAAAGTGCAGGGAGGGGAGCACCTTGCGCTCAAAGCTCTCCTCAATTTCGGACTTTTTCCGCAGGCCGCTCACCTTGCAGACCACGCGGTGCCCGAGAAGAGCCATCCCAGGGAAGGGCATGTGATAGATGTTCCAGTTAAAATACGCGTCGAACTTTTCGGCTGAATCGATCGCCCCGTCAATCTGGGCGAGGTACTCGTTATAGGCGCCTTCGACGGCTTCCTGATAGCTGTAGAGGCTGACCTCGTTATTCCCCATCTCGGCCTTGGCCGTCGGGCGGAAGGTGTCATAGACATCGTTGGAATAGGATCCCTTTTTCATCGTCTCGTATTCGAGGATCTTGGGATTCTCGCTGACGAGGATCGCCGCGGCAGATCCACCCAGGACAAACTCGTGATCCTTGCCGAGGTGCTTGCGGGAAAAGTCGGCCGCGATCACGAGGGCTTTTTTCCCTTTATTGAGTCCTGAGGCGATCCAGTTGACAGCGGTATCCAGTGCGGCCACCCCGCTGTAGCAGGCGTGCTTGGTTTCGTAGCTGCGGATGGCATTGGGCAGACCCAGGGCGCTCTGAATATTGGTGGAGATGGGCTTGCCAAAATCGACGGAGCCCTCGGTCCCGACGATGATCATCCCGATGGACTTTTTGTCCTCCTCGGTCAGCATCGGTTTGGCCGCATTGGCACCCATGGTGACGGTATCCTCGTACGGAGGATTGAGCGAGCGTGTGTTAATATGAAAGTCGCGCAGGACGCGCTCGGGATCACGGCCCCTGGCCAGCGCCAGCTCCTGCTGGTCGAGGCAGAGAGAGCTCCCGTAAATGTTGATCTTTTCGATACCTACCCTGTTCATTGGTTCCCCCGGTTATGGTTTTGGGATATAACGACCGCCTGCACCCTTAGGGGGCGTAGGTCAGTCCGCCGGAGACGCGAATCCGCTCTCCATTGATAAAGGCGCCCCGCTCGGAACAGAGGAAATGTACCAGATCGGCGATTTCCTCGCCCTTGCCGGGCCGCTTTAACGGGCAGTGCTTCATCCAGAACTGGTGAAGCTGTTCTGCCATATTGTCTTTTGTCATGTCTGTCGGAACATAGCCCACCGTGACGATGTTGGCCGTGATCCCCTTGGGGCCGTATTCCTTGGCAAAGGTCTGCGTCAGCCCCATCAGGCCCGACTTGCTGGCGGCGTAATTGGCCTGCCCGCTGCAGCCACCCTCGGCAAGGGAGGAGATGTTGACGATCCGCCCAAAGCGGTTGGACATGAAATGCATGGTAAAGGCCCTCATCAGCAAAAACGGCCCGGTCAGGTTGGCGGCGATCACCTCGTCCCACTCTTCGTCACTCATCACGACGGCGGCGTTGTTGCGCACAATGGCGGCATTGTTGACCAGGGCGTGCATCTCGTCAAAGGCGGCAAAGACTTCTTCGCTGGTCTTTTCGATGGCCGCCCGATCGCGCAGATCGAGCTGGTAGCCCCTGATCAGCGGAGAGGCATTCCCGGCTTCGCGGGCAGCCGCTTCGGCCAGGACGATTGTTTCATCAGCCGCAGCCTGGTTGCCCGCATACGTAAAGGCGACACCCCAGCCCTCACGGGCAAAACGTAACACGATCTGCCGCCCAATCCCGCGCGAACCACCTGTCACAAACACATTCATGGTATCCAGCACTCCTCACCAGGCCTGGATTACAGGTCTGTCATTTTGTGCAGCAGCATCAGTCAACAAGACGGATCAGGGAACAGCAGTTAAGCCCCCCAAACCCGAAGGAATTTTTGAGCATGGTGCGGGCCGTGGTTGCCTGCGGGCCAGCGGCACAGACATCGAGGTCAACCTCGGGCGCCAACTGCTCGATATTGGTCGTGGCATGGAGTCGGCCGTGCTTCATCTGCAGGATTCCGCCGATCATCTCGACCAGGGGGGCCGACCAGCAGGTATGGCCCAGCATCGACTTGGGGGCGTTGAGCTTGATCTTGAAGGCCTGCTCGCCAAGCGCGTACTTGATGGCATCCAGTTCCTTGATATCACCCAGGGGAGTTCCGGTGGCATGACAATTGACATACTCCACCTCGGAGGGGGCGATCCCGGCCAGCTCGATGACCCGCTTCATCAGCGACCCCATCGCCTCCGAGACAGGCGCCGGGAGATGGTTGGCGTTGGAGTTGGCGGCCACGGCCAGGACTTCGGCCCAGATCGGGGCACCCCGTTTTTTGGCGCGCTCATAGTCTTCTATAACCAGGGCCGCTGCCCCGTGTGAAGGAACAAAGCCGCAGCGCTTGTGGTCAAAGGGTCGCGAGGCTTCTTCGGGATGATCCTGAAAGTACGGATCGATCACGAGGGCCGAGAGCGTGCCCATGGCATTCAGGTCCGGCTCGTTCATGTCCCAAAAGCCACCAGCCACCACCGAGACCTCGCATTCACCGGTCACAATATCGCGAAACCCGTCACGCAGGGCAATGTTACCACTGGCACAGGCAGCACCAAGGTTGTAGGCCGGCCCACGGGCGCCCAGGACCTCGCAGATCGTGCCGGGAATATTGGGGTCGAGCGCCTCGATCCCGTAGAGCGGATCGATAAAGGCCGGTTCCTTGAGGAACTGGAGGTTTTGCTCGAGGACGTAGCGCGAGTTGAAGTTGTGCCCACCCACCATGACGCTGATCCGGTCATCGGCCGGCCGGACAGATGTGTCAAACAAGCCGGCATCGCGCCAGGCCTTGATGGCACACAGCGTGGCTGTCTTGTTGGGGAGGGTCATCGTGCGAAAGAGCTTGCGCAGGCGCTTGTGCAGGTCGGGATCAAGCGTCGCCCGCAGTGCCTCAAGCGCCGCCGCACAGTCGTAGTCTCCCAGGTCTCCACCGATCTTGCAATCCACATTGGAGGTATCGAGGGTTGTCCAGCGTTTGACACCGGACTTGCCTGCAATCAGGTTGTTGTAATAGACGTCAAGATCGTCGCCAAGGGGATTGATCGTTGCCATACCGGTGATGACAACACGTCGTTGCTGTGCCATACGCTGCCCGCTTCCTGTTTGAATCATGATTCAAAGATGCGTCTATAATTCTACACAGCAGGGCCGGACCATGTCAAGGACGGGAATGCGGGGGGGGATGCTGTGTCAGCCCATCATGCGTACGAGAGTTTGCCTTTTGGCTGAGGAACGGGCACACCATCTTCATGCGCTGTCTCGATCCAGAGTCTGATGGCGGATTCTGCCGCAGCGAGTGCGCCGGACTTGGTCGGGCCATGTGCCATACACCCGGGGAGTTCAGGAACTTCAGCAACAAATATGGTATCGCCCGAATCCCAGTAAATGATGACTTCATAGAGTGATTCATTCATTATTCAGCTCCGGATACCCCTTCCGGGGACATCGGCGTATGCCGTGCTGCCGGCACGATAAATCACCCTGCCTACCCGCTGGATGATGCCCTGCTTTTCAAGCTTGCTCAACTCGCGCGTCCCGCCAAGCTGGACACCCTCCTTGAGTTCGTCAAATGCCTTGAGATAATTTGCAAAGCGCTGCACCCATCTGACATCCTGCGTCATATCCGCCCCTGCTCTTTGGCACATCCTGACACCAATGCTGTGAGTATACACCACAGTCACCGGCAAGGCCAATACCGGTTCGGGAGGAAATGGTTGATGCCTCGCGGCATCCGTTCAATCCCCCCGCGCGAGCCGCAGAGAAGCATCCATATAAAAGGCCGCAACAAGGTCGGCAAGCGTGCTGCCGGGTCTCGCGCTCCCCTCTCTGTGCGGATCGATGCATCTTCGCATCAGCCTGCAATATTCTTGTCTCCCGCTGCGTACAAACAGGTGATGCGTTGTCACTGGTCGGATGGATACAGCACGATCCCTGCCGCATCGCCTGATGCGGCAGGGCGATCGCCTGCGTTGCGTATCCCGATTTGACACACAGCGGCGAGGTGTGGTATACTACGTACTTGATTTGACGTACAACCCCGGCTTCGAAAAGGACATGTTCTTCCTCATGGCAATCAAAAAATCAGATCTCTACTCCTCCCTCTGGGCAAGTTGTGACGAGCTGCGCGGCGGCATGGATGCCAGCCAATACAAGGACTATGTCCTCTTTTTGCTCTTTATCAAGTACATCAGCGACAAGTACGGCAACAGCAGTGATTTTGCTCCGCCGGTGAGTATCCCCAAGGGGGCAAGCTTTGCGGACATGCTCAACCTGCGAGGCAAGAGCGACATCGGCGACAAGATCAACACCCAGGTCATCGCCCCACTGGTCAACGCCAATGCCCGCCTGGCCCGCAGCGACTTTCCCGACTTCAACGACTCCAACAAGCTTGGCGAGGGCCAGGCCAAGGTTGACAAGCTGACCAATCTGATCAACATCTTCGCCAATCCCCGCCTCGACTTTTCGCAAAACCGCGCCGAGCACGACGACATTCTCGGCGATGCCTACGAATATTTGATGCGTCATTTTGCCACCGAAAGCGGCAAGAGCAAGGGCCAGTTTTACACCCCGGCCGAGGTCAGCCGCATCATTGCCAGGGTGATCGGGATTTCACCCCACAATACCAAAGCCTCCACCACCGCCTACGACCCGACCTGCGGCTCGGGTTCGCTGCTCCTCAAGGTGGCCGCCGAGGCAGGCAAGCGCATCACCCTCGAAGGACAGGAAAAGGACGTGACCACGGCGGGTCTGGCCCGCATGAACATGATCCTGCACGACTTCCCCACGGCCAACATCGTCTCGGGCAACACCCTGGCCGAGCCCAAGTTCAAGGACGGTGAACAGCTTCGCACCTACGACTACGTGGTCGCCAATCCCCCGTTCTCCGACAAGACCTGGACGACCGGCCTCACACCGTCGCAGGACCGGTACCAGCGCTTTGCCTGGGGCGAGCCACCCACCAAACAGGGCGACTACGCCTACCTGCTGCACATCATCCGCTCGCTCAAAGGTGCGGGCAAGGGCGCCTGCATCCTGCCCCACGGCGTCCTCTTTCGTGGCGGGGCCGAGGCTGTCATCCGGACGCAACTTGTCCGTTCCGGTATGTTGAAGGGTATCATCGGCTTGCCCGCCAACCTGTTTTACGGGACAGGCATCCCGGCCTGTATCCTGGTTCTCGACAAGGAAAACGCCGCCGCCCGCAAGGGCGTCTTTATGATCGATGCCTCCAGGGGGTTCCGCAAGGACGGTGCCAAAAACCGCCTGCGCGAGCAGGACATCCACAAGATCGTGGACAGCTGTACCCGCCAGGTGGACATCCCACGCTATGCCCGCATGGTGCCTTTTGCCGAAATCGCCGATCCCAAAAACGACTTCAATCTCAACCTGCCACGCTACATCGACAGTACCGAGCCCGAGGATCTGCAGGACATCGACGGGCACCTGCGCGGTGGTATCCCGGAGCGTGACATCGACGCGCTCGGCCCCTACTGGGAGGTGCTCCCCGGTGTGCGCGGTGTGCTGTTTGAGGCCTTTGACAAAAAAGGGGACCGCCCCGGCTACGCACGCCTCAAGCCGGCCCTCGCCGAGGTGAAGCCCGCCATCTTTGGCCACCCCGAGTTCGTCGCCTTTCAACAGCAGGCCAACACGGTCTTTGCCAACTGGCGCAAGGCCGCCACAAAGCACCTTACCAGCTTTGGCAAGGACGCTCACCCCAAGGCCCTGATCGAGACCATCGCTGAGGCTCTCTTGTCCGCGTTTCGCAAGGCGCCGTTACTCGATGCCTACGACATCTACCAGCACCTGATGGACTACTGGGCCGAGACGATGCAGGATGACGCCTACCTTATCGCCGCCGACGGATGGGTTGCCGTACCGGCGCGCATCGTCGAGACCGACAAGAAGGGCAAAACCAGGGACAAGGGCTGGGCCTGCGACCTCATCCCCAAGGCGCTCATTGTGGCCCGCTATTTCGCCAAAGAACAAGCCACCCTCGATGCCAAGCAGGCCGAACTGGAAACCGCAACCGCCGCTCTCGCCGAAATGGAGGAAGAGCACGGGGGCGAGGAAGGCTACCTTGGCGCGCTGGACAAGATCGCCAAAGCCGAAGTCAATGCCCGGCTCAAGGTGATCAAGGGCGACAAGGAAGCAAAGGACGAAATCACTGTCCTCAAGCGCTGGCTTGACTTGTCAGAGCAGGAGACATCGCTCAAGCGCGCGGTCAAAGAGCAGGACGCCGCGCTCGATATACTGGCCTACGAGAAATACCCCACACTCACCGAGGCCGAGATCAAAACCCTGGTGGTGGACGACAAGTGGATGGCCAGTCTGTCGGCCGCCGTCCAGGGCGAGCTCGACCGCGTCTCGCAGACCCTGACCGGCCGTATCCGCCAATTGGCCGAGCGCTATGCCACTCCGCTGCCACAGCTGGTGGACGAGGTGGCGACGCTGGCCACGCGGGTGGAGGAACACCTCGCGAAAATGGGGGCCAGACCATGAGCAAGGAAAAGAAAATCCAGATCCGAAACAGCACTGCCGAATTCCTCATCTTCACCTTGCAATCCGGGGAAAAGGGAATCGAAGTCCGCGTGGAGGATGAAACCGTCTGGCTCACGCAGAAGCTCATCGGCGAGCTGTTCGACGTGGATGTTCGCACCGTCAGCGAACACCTTAAAAATATCTTCGGGAGCGGTGAACTGACAGAACAGTCAGTTATCCGGAAATTCCGGAATACTGCCAGTGATGGTAAAAGCTATCTCACCGCTTTTTACAACCTCGACACCATCATCGCCGTCGGCTTTCGCGTTAATTCCACCCGCGCCATGCAGTTCCGTCAGTGGGCCATTGGCATCCTGCGGGACTTCGCCATCCGAGGGTACGCGCTTGACAAGGATCGGCTGAAAAACGGCGCGATCTTTAACCAGGACTATTTTGACAATCTCCTTGCCGAGATCCGCGAAATCCGCGCCAGCGAGCGTCGTTTCTACCAGAAGATCACTGATATTTACGCCACAGCGATAGATTACAGCGCCGAGGCCGAGACCACTCAGACCTTCTTTGCAACCGTTCAGAACAAGCTCCATTTTGCCATTCACGGTCACACAGCCGCCGAATTGGTTGCGGAACGCGCCGACAGCATGAAGGAGCACATGGGTCTTACCAGCTGGCGCAATGCACCGGAGGGAAAAATCCTCAAGCCCGATGTTGTCATTGCCAAGAACTATCTCACAAAAGAGGAAATCAAGGCCCTCGACCGCATTGTCACAATGTATCTTGACTATGCCGAGGATCAGGCCGAGCGCGGCATCCCCATGACAATGGCGGATTGGGCAAAGAAGCTCGACGCTTTCCTCCAGTTCAACCAGCGCGACCTCCTCGACAATTCCGGCACAGTTACCGCCGAGATTGCCAAAGCCTTTGCCGAATCCGAGTTCGAGAAATACCGTATCGTGCAGGACCGTCTTTTCGAATCCGACTTCGACCGCCTGATCAAGCGTCTTCCGAAGAAGGGAGGTCGGTCATGAACGATATATGGTACGCCACACTTCTGCCGAAGCTTGCTGACGAAGTGGCAACGATTGCTGCCCGGGTTACGGAGCACCTCAAAAAGATGGGGTTCAAGATATGAACTTCGAGCAACTCGTCACCCTCTGCCAGCGCACCCATGAGGAGCTGCAGAAACGTGCTCTCCACACCGTGGATCTTTCCCTTGTCGTCCGAAATTGGCTCTTCGGATGGTACATCGTTGAGTTTGAACAAGAGGGCGCGGATCGTGCAG
>DAIREN010000047.1:0-3015 GCA_036795535.1 Spirochaetota bacterium | reverse complement strand
AATCCGCTGGTGTTGGAGTTTTTGGGGCTTGAGGAACGGCCGCACTACTCCGAGGAGGAACTGGAATCCGCCATCATCGACCAACTGGAATCCTTTCTCCTCGAACTCGGCAAGGGCTTTCTCTTCGAGGCGCGGCAGAAACGCTTTACTTTCGACAATGACCATTTTCGGGTTGATCTCGTCTTTTACAACCGCCTGCTGCGCTGCCATGTCCTGATTGATCTCAAGCGGGACAAGCTGACCCATCAGGACCTCGGGCAGATGCAGATGTATGTGAACTACTTCGACCGCCATGTAAAACTCCCGGACGAACTCCCCACCATCGGCATCCTCCTCTGCCACCGCAAAAACGACGCCCTCGTCGAACTCACCCTGCCCAAAGACGCCAACATCTTCGCCTCCAAATACCAGCTCTATCTGCCATCAAAAGAAGAACTCAAAGCGCGGCTGGAAATGATCACCCGGGAACTCGAACACAATGCAGGCGAAACCGCGAAGAACGCAGAGGACCAGCCATGAATGCACAATCACTGACAATCTCTCTCCGCGTCTCCGCGCCTCCGCGTGAGGGCCTGTTATGGAGGGCGTTATGGACGTAAAACCCGGCTACAAGCAAACGGAGGTGGGAGTAATTCCGGAGGATTGGGAGGCAGTCCCGATCGAGTCTCTTACGCCGCCAAACCGTAAGAATGGAATTGTGGATGGGCCGTTTGGTTCAAATCTGAAGACAATTCACTACCGCACCTCGGGGATTCCGATCATCACGAGCGGATACGTGACGGACGGCATGTTTCGCGCCGACCACTACCTATATGTAGATCGTTCAAAATTTCTGGAGGAGAAACGCAGCTCAGTCCATCCAGGCGACATTGTGATGGCCAAGATCGGTGAGCGATGTGGAGCGAGCGCAATACTTCCAGCTACTCATGAAACGGGGATTCTTTCCGGCAACGCTTTGAAAATCACAGTGGATGAAGCACGCCATTCCACTTCTTACGTCTGGCAAGTCCTCTGGGGCTTCCATGTCTCAGGCAAGCTGGAGGTGTTGAGAACTGTGGGAGCGCAGCCTGCGCTCTCTATAGCCAATCTAAAGCGATTCAAAATCCCTGTTCCGTCGACGAATGCCGAACAACGCGCCATCGCGGCGGCGCTCGGCGATGTGGACGCGCTGCTGGCCGGACTGGATCGGCTCATCGCCAAGAAGCGCGACCTCAAGCAGGCCGCCATGCAGCAGCTCCTGACCGGCCAGACCCGCCTACCGGGATTCAGCGGGGAGTGGGATACTCTACCAGCATGTGACATCGGTGTATTCAAGGGTGGCAGCGGGTTCCCGCTGATGGCCCAAGGAGAAACTAATGGAGAATACCCATTCTTCAAAGTCTCAGACATGAACAATGAAGGCAATGAGATCTTCATGACCATTGCCAACCACTATATCTCAGACCAAGCACGAAAGCGCCTTGGTGCCACAGCCTTTCCAGCTGAGAGCATCGTATTCGCAAAAGTTGGAGCTGCGGTATTTCTTGAGCGTAAGAAGATTCTCAAACAGCCGAGCTGTATCGACAATAACATGGCTGCATTTGTCCTCGATAGGGACCGGGTAGATGTGCGCTTCGTGCACTTTCTGCTTCTCAGCACGAAGCTCAGTGATCTGGTGGCTACGACAGCGTTGCCTGCGTTGAACGCAAAGCAGCTTGGCGAGATGGCGCTGTCAGTTCCACCCCTTACCGAACAAGCCGCCATCGCCACCGTCCTCTCCGACATGGACGCCGAGTTGATGGCACTCGAAGCCCGCCGTGACAAGACACGCGATCTCAAGCAGGGGATGATGCAGGAGTTGCTTACGGGGAGGACGAGACTGGTATGAGCGAAAACCAGCACACAGAATGGAAAGAATCGTGGCGCGACGAATATCTGCGCTGGATTTCTGGCTTCGCCAATGCCGAGGGCGGGGTGCTGGTAATCGGACGCGATGATCAAGGCCGTGTGGTTGGCCTCGCCGACGCCGCGCGACTGCTGGAAGATCTGCCCAATAAAATCAGGGACCTGCTCGGGATCATTGTTGAAGTCAATCTGTGCCACGAAGAGGGCCGGCAATATCTCGAAGTGGTGACGCCAGCCTGCCCCTCTCCGATCAGTTATCGTGGTCATTACTACCAGCGCAGCGGCAGTACCTTGCAGGAGCTGAAGGGTACAGCGCTGGATCGCTTCCTTCTGCGCAGGCAGGGACTCTCCTGGGACGGAGTGACGATGCAAAACGTGACGATCAAGGATCTTTCGGATGCCGCGATCAACCGCTTCCGCTCACTGGCCAGAAGTAGCGGTCGCGTTGAGCCTGGCACCGTGGGTGCACCTGTCTCCGAACTCCTGGACAAACTCAGGCTCCGTGAAGGTGTACATCTCAAGCGTGCGGCGCTGCTGCTGTTCCACGAGGATCCGGAGCGCTTTGTTAGCGGTGCGTTCGTAAAAATGGGTTTCTTCCGCTCCGAGTCCGATCTGGCGTACCACGATGAGGTGCATGGCGACCTGTTCACCCAAGTGGCATCGACCATCGAGCTGCTACAGACCAAGTACCTCAAAGCCGCCATTCGCTACGAGGGTATTCAGCGGATCGAGTCTTTCCCGGTGCCCGACGCCGCCCTTCGCGAGGCCTTGCTCAATGCTCTGGTTCACCGCGATTACGCGGTGGCTGCGCCTGTGCAGATCCGGGTGTACGAAGACCAGCTTGCCATCTGGAATCCCGCAGTACTGCCCGAGAGCTGGGGGCTGGCGAAACTCCTCGGCAAGCACGCTTCGCTCCCCTACAACCCGAATGTGGCTAACACTTTCTTCCGGGCAGGTGAGATTGAAGCCTGGGGCCGCGGTATCCAGCGCATCTTCCAAGCTTGCCACGACGCGGGTACCCCGAAACCGCGGGTTCGGTTAAACGGACACGACCTTTGGCTGGAATTCAATTTCTCGCGCACATACCTTCAGGCCGTGAGTGCGATGGGTGGCGCAAGGTCAGTGACAAAA
>DAIREN010000046.1:0-18165 GCA_036795535.1 Spirochaetota bacterium | reverse complement strand
TGGTGATGCCGAGGCTGTCGATGTATGTGTCGAGCTTGGCATAGGACTCGGCCGGCAGGGTGCGCGGGCCGAGCTTGACGGTCGGACTCATGGTCGGTCTCCTTGACTGGGTACGTGCTTCTCCAGAAAAATACTTGGTGGAGAAGAGTATGGTCAAGCGAGATTGTTAATTGTTTGTCAAAATCCGGCCGGCCGTAATGGCAGGCTCATTTTTTCATGGCCTCAAGGATGCAGTCCTCGACACCAGCCGGGCCGAGGGCGGCCAGAAGCGCCTCCCTGAGGTCAGGGTGACAAAAGACCCGGCCCTTGGCGGCAATGGACATCAGTCTGGCATGGACATCGTTCCAGACGGCCGAGACCCGCTCGCCCGAGAGGTGCCGTTCGGAATGATTCCGCTCAAGACGCTGCGGCTCGGGAACAAAGTGGAGCTTGCTGTGCGACCCGATGCTGGGCCGTGGGGCATCGCAGAGGATGGTGCGTTGTCTGGAGAGAATTTCGAGGGCCGGTCCGCTCCGGTCGGGAGTGAGGAGGGAGGCCCCAGGTCCCTGGCGTGAGGTCAGCCGGCTTTCGAAACGGGCGCGAAGGAGTTTCCGCAGGGTCTCGTCAAAGCCCGGTTTCCGGGTGGCGTTGCGGAAATCCTCGATCTGTATCCGGCTTCCGCTGCCCTCATGGATGGTGCAGATCCGTTTGTAATAGCGTCTGGCACGGATCAGTGCGATCAGTTCTCGGCCAGGCTCGTCGGCCTTTTTCTCAAAATGGTCCAGGACATCGGAGAGTGTGATCGGGCCAGGTTCTTCGGCTACGCCGAGCAGGCGTGCAATGTCTGCCATGAAGGGGTGGTAGCGTGATCCCCGGGCAGGGCGCTTGCCGGATGCCGTGACAAGGGGGGCCAGGGCCGCCTTGAACATCGTCCGTCCCGCCCTCGAGGCATGGTGCCAGTAGAGGGTCTGGTAGAGGAGGTAGCGGACAAAGGAGAGGGCTTCGGCCGCCGGCTCGCCCCGTTCGTAGGCCCCGAGACAGAGGCGGCGGGTTTCACGGCCATTGGCGTCCTGTTCGTGCTGGATGACGATCGTCAGGTTGGTGATCAGGCGTTCGCTGTCGATAGCATCGCCGTAGTTGAGGAAGCACATCCGGCTGTCACGGACCAGATAGTCCAGCTTGTCGACATCGATCGGACCATCGAGGATGGAATGCAGCATCTCGTCGACGGGTCGACGTTCATCAAACAGGTCTTCCCTCCCGGACGGGGTCGAGAGGAATCGCTTGAGATCGGCCAGCGGGATTCCCCAGCCATGCTCGGGGTCCTCGATGATCTCGCGGATGGTCCGGCCGCTGCTGTCCCGTGTCGGGTTGTCGAGGAAATCCCGGCTGAGGGTTTCGTGGCGGAAATGTTCGCCCAGTTCCTCGATGGTATGTCCGAAGGGATACTGGCCGAGGTCATGGACAAGTGTTCCGAGCAACAGGATCGTCAGGTGCCTGGTGTCAACAAGCTGGCGGAAGAGCGGGGTGTGGATGTCATGGAGCAGGCTGTCGAGATAGCGGACCGCGTTCCGGAAGGCGCCCAGGGAATGTTCGTAGCGTGTATGGGTGGCTGTCGGGAATATCGAGGACAAAAGCTCTATTTGGGGAACCGAGGCCAGCCTCGAAAAAACGGGGTGCTCGATGATAGCCCGCACTCGGTCGGTCAGCGGAGCGGGCCGGCCGGGGGATACCATGATCCGGCGGCCACCCGTACTGGCCAGTTCGGGGATGTCATCTTCCGGCCTGCTCCGTCCCGTCAGTTTTGCGAAATCGGAGGAGACGGCCTCCATGCTCCTGTACCGGAGGAGTGCCAGTTCCTCCCGGTCAAGGCCGGGCCAGATTTCGGAGAGCCCGTCAGGACCCGAGGCGGGGAGATTGTGGCCGTCGAGCATCCGGCAGGCGGCCAGGTGCAACCAGGAGAAGACGGGATCGTAGGGCAGGCTTCCCGGGTGGCGGGTGTCGAGCAGGGTGAGCAAGTCAAGGATCGATCGTCCCAAGGCGTAGATGTCATGGATGAAGGAGAGTTTGTTCCGGGGCAGGATCAGGGCCTGTCTGTCTTGCGCGGCGGCATCGGAGAGGAGAGTGCGCAGATCGGGATGGGCAAAATAGCGGGTCAGCGTGATGCCGCACTGGTCCTTTCCGCGCAGTGCGCGGCAGGAGGCTGTGTCTGCGATCACCAGACTTCCGTCATCCTGGATGAGCATGTTGTCCGGCTTGATATCGAGGTGGGCCAGTCCCCGTGTGTGCAGGGCCGTTAGGGCTGCCGCGGCTTCGTCGAGCCGTTCGGTCAACCAGACAAGGATTCTGGATGTGGTCTGGCTGCTCTCCGTTGCTTCGAGGCGGGCAAGCAGGGCCTCGCGCAGCGTGCGGGAATTCTCCAGCCAGGGCATGAGGCACCAGAAGATCCGCCCGGCTGGGGTCTTGCTCTGGCCGCTCGCGCTGACGGGCAGGATCCCGGGGTGAATCTTTCCCGTCGGGATTTCGAGAGCGGAGGCTTCATGGATGGTCAGGATCTTGAGCGCTTCCCGGGGAGCGGTTGGCGAGTGGCGACGCAGGCTGAAGACGGCGGACGAGGGGCTCCGTGCGATTGCGGAGATGTCAAATACCGCTGCCCCGAGATCCTCGAGGACAGTCTCGAGCGGTCGCTGCTGGTCCGGTTGTTCCTCGGCCATCGTGCGCCTCCTTGTCCGGAATACGTCCACAGTCTACCTGCGGCAGTGTCGGGGAGACAAGTTGTTTTCGGGATGCTCAGGCCGGGGAATGGCTGAGTGCTCTGGCAATGAGGGTCCGGATGGCGGCCGGGTTGTCCGTGTCGATCAGGGCCTGAGTCAGTTCCTTGTCCGCCAGCATGTGTGCCAGCAGGGCAAGATTTGCAATGTGCGTGTCCGCCTCGCTGTTGTCAAGGAGGATCAGGAGGATCTGTATGGGACGCTGTTTGCCGGATCCGGGGCCGAGGCGTATTCCTTGACGGGATGTGGCGACAAGGAGTGCGCTGTGGGCCAGTGTCTCGCTGGGCAGATGGACCAGGCCAATTCCGGGAGCCAGCTCCGGAGAGAAATCGTTGGCCGTATTCAGGATCTGCCGGCTCAGCACGGTGACATTGCGCTGGGCGATCCCCGGGATGGAGGAGACCATCCGGTCGATACATGCCGGCCACTCGGCCGGATCAATGTTGGCGGCGATCATGCCCGGTCCCGGTACCAGATGGACTCCGTCCGGACTGGCGTCATGAGGTTCGGGTTCGTTGAGCGGGAGGGCCGGGTAGACGCAGACCAGATTGTTGCGTGGCAGGGCCGAGATCAGGTGCCGGGGGAGACTGGTCAGACTGGGGCGCCAGTTGACACTGTCTTCACGGGCACAGATGACGACAATCAGGTCGTTGGCGCCGGCCATGGCAGTGAGCGTCTTGCGTGCATCATGCCACGAACTGGCGCTGTGGACCAGGCAGGGATAGTCGGGTGGCACCTCACGGATTGTCCGGACCTGATCGGTCGCATTCCGGCCGGCGGTGATGATTTCGAGGCTGTCGCCGATCTGGCGGCAGAGGAGCTTGAGTTCTCCCATGATGGGCGTGAAATCGGGGATGCTCTCGCTCCATGGCGGGACGAGCACGAGCATTCGGGATGTCGTCTGGACGGGCCAGGGCAGTCTGCAGAGAAATACCCGCTCACTGGTGTTGCGGAGGATCCGGGACGAGAGATCCTCCGCGAGAAAATCGTTTCCCGGGACCCGTTCAAACCAGGGAAGGATGATCGTATGGATGGTGTTTTCCAGAACGGCTCGCTGGATGCCGCGGGCGTAATCGTCATCAATGCGTACGACGGGAGAGACCGGGACATTGGTTGCGGCGGCACCTGACGAGAGGAGTCCCAGTCGGTGCATGGCCAGGCCGGCATCGCGAGCGGCAGTGTCGGTATCGCTGATCAAGGCCATGGGAAAAATCTGTCCCTGGCGGGTCTTGTCGTGCAGGAGCAGGGCCAGGTGAAAGAGATTGGTGGCATCCTCTGTGTCCATGACCGGAATCAGGATGTGGCCGGTCCGGTCCGTCCCTGCAGGCTTCTCCCTGCGGGCCAGATGCCGGCCAATGTGTTCGGTCAGCCAGGGACCAGCCAGGCAGGTGACGAGCATCATGACGACCGCTCCGTCCAGAACGGATTGCGGGAAGACCCCGATCTGGACACCAACGAGTACGGCAGCCAGGGTCCCGGCCGCCTGGGGGAGGGAGAGGCTGAACATCATCAGGTATTCCGCTGTCGGTGTGGATGTGAAGCGGGAAAAGAGGAAAGCCGCGACAAATTTGGCGCTGATCAGGGCCAGCGTCATGATTACGGCCAATCGAAGGGTGGCGGGATCGGCCAATTGTCCGAGGTCGGAGAGAAAGCCGATCGAGAGCAGGAAAAACGGGACAAGCAGGCTGTTGCCGAGAAACTGGATCCTGTTCATGAGCGGACTCTTGTCGGGTACGAGACGGTTGAGCGCGAGTCCGGCGGTAAAAGCGCCGAGGATGGACTCGATGCCGACCGTCTGCGAGAGAAAGGCGGCCGTGAAGACCATGGTCAGGATGTAGATCACCTGGCTTCCGTCATCGGGGCTGGTATTGCGCAGGAAAAAGCGGCTGACGGCCGGAAGAATCCAGAAGACCAGGACGGCGAACCCAAGGGAGAGCGCAGCCAGACGGACCCAGAACATGAGGTCGCTTCCGCCTCCGGCCTGGCCCACGATGATGGCCAGGATCAGCATGGCGGCAAAATTGTTGAGGACGGTTCCACCGACCGTGGCGGTGGCGAATCCGTGACGAGAAAGTCCAAAGCGGCTGACGACCGGCCAGGCAATCAGGGTGTGCGAAGCCAATACAGCGCCCAGCAGGATGGATGCCGGCCAGTTCATTCCGAGAAGCAGGCGCCCGCTGGCCATGCCGAATATCGCCGGGACGATAAAGGTCAGAATTCCGAAAGCGGTGACCCGCCGGCGTGAGCGCATCAGATCGAAGACCGAAGTCTCAAGGCCGGAGAGAAACATGATGTAGAGCAGGCCGGGCAGTCCCAGCCAGCGCAGAGCCTCGCCGTTGATCGCAAGGAGATTGAGTCCATGGCTTCCGAGGAGGATTCCGAAGGCAGGCAGGAGAACAACTTCGGGCAATCCCATGCGACGGGCCAGGATCGGGGCCAGGGCGAGCGCTGCGAGAAGCAGGGCAAACATCAGGATCGGATTTTCTACCAGCCCGCTCCGGATCCAGGATGAGGGCGGCTCTGCAAGCAGGGCGATGATGTCGGACATGGTTGGGCTCCCCGGCTGCGGCGCTCCTGAAAATGTAGTGCGGAACGGGGTGCGGATGCAATCGGCGATACATGCTGCGAGAATGCCGGATTGCATGTGTTCGAATTGTGCGCTTTCTGTGCTGAACGCGCCGCTTTCGATGATGGCCCGCGTTTCCGCAGGGCTTGCGAAGATAGTATTATTTTTCCGGTATGAACAGGCAAGTGCGGCCCTGACAGGATGTGAGGCTGTTCACCAAAAAAAGTGCGGGAGTGGAAGATCGTGGCTGAAGAGATGGCAAATCGCTATAATCCGGCAGAATTCGAAGAACGGGTATACTCTGAATGGGAGCGCTCGGGAAAATTCCGGGCCGGGGCAGGAAAGGGCAAGGACCCCTTTACCATCGTGATCCCCCCGCCAAACGTCACCGGTGTCCTGCACATGGGACACGGGCTGAACAACACGATCCAGGATATTCTGATCCGCTATCAGCGTATGAATGGCCGGGCCACCCTTTGGCTCCCGGGGACGGATCACGCCGGGATCGCCACGCAAAACGTGGTCGAAAAAAAGCTGGCCAAGGAGGGCAGGAAGCGCCAGGATCTGGGGCGCGAGGCCTTTGTTGACGAGGTCTGGAAGTGGAAGCACGAACACGGCTCGACGATCATCAACCAGTTGAAAAAACTGGGCGCATCCTGTGACTGGGAGCGCGAGCGCTTTACCATGGATGAGGGCCTTTCCAAGGCAGTGCGCGAGGTCTTTGTGCGGCTGCACGAAAAGGGTCTCATCTATCGCGGGGAATACATCATCAACTGGTGCCCGCGTTGCGGGACGGCCCTGGCGGACGAAGAGGCCGAGCACAAGGAGATCGGCGGCACATTCACCTTTATCCGCTATCCCTTTGCCGATGCCATGGCGGCAGCACCAGAGGGAACATCACCCGAGGACATTGATGGTGTGGTGGTCGCGACCACCCGGCCCGAGACGATGCTGGGCGATACCGCGGTGGCTGTGCACCCAGATGACGAGCGTTTTGCCGGGATGATCGGGCGCCAGCTTGTGCTCCCGCTGACGGGACGGACCATCCCCCTGATTGCCGATACCGCCGTCGATCGCGAGTTCGGGACCGGGGCCGTCAAGATCACGCCCGCCCATGACCCCAACGACTTTGAGACGGGCAACCGGCATGGTCTTCCGCGGATCAATGTGCTGAACGAGGACGGGACGATCAACGCCAATGCTCCCGAAAAATATCGTGGCATGGACCGCTTCGCCTGCCGCAAGATGGTCCTGTCCGATCTTGAGACAGGCGGTTTCTTTGTCAAGCAGGACAAGATCAAGCACGCGGTCGGGCATTGCTACCGCTGCGATACGGTCGTCGAGCCCTACCTCTCCAAACAGTGGTTTGTCAAGATGGCCCCGCTGGCCGGGCCGGCCATCCGGGCGGTCGAGGAAGGCAAGATCACCTTTCATACCGAACGCTGGAAGAAGGTCTACCTCAACTGGATGACCAATATCCGCGACTGGTGCATCTCGCGCCAGATCTGGTGGGGACACCAGGTTCCGGCCTGGTACGCCGTCAGCGAGACCGGCGGGCGGGTGACCCGCGAGACACCGGTCTATGTGGCGCGCAGCGAGGCTGAGGCCCGTGCCCAGGCGGTGGCCGCCCATGGGGAGGGGGTCGTCCTGCAGCAGGACCCGGATGTGCTGGATACCTGGTTCTCCTCCTGGCTGTGGCCTTTTTCCACCCTGGGCTGGCCGGAGAAGACACCTGATCTGGCCTTCTTTTACCCGACCTCGGTCCTCGTGACCGACATGGGGATCATCTTCTTCTGGGTGGCGCGGATGATCATGGCCGGCTACTTCTGTATGGGCGAGCTTCCCTTCAGGGATGTCTATATTCATGGAACCGTGATGGACGACAAGGGACGCAAGATGTCCAAGTCCCTTGGTAACGGGATCGACCCCCTTGACGTGATTCGCGAGTATGGGGCGGACGCCCTGCGGTATACCATGGTGGCGATTACTCCACAGGGGCAAAACACGCTGCTGTCGATGGAGAAATTCCAGATCGGGTCGCGGCTGGCCAACAAGATCTGGAATGCCTCGCGCTACATACTGATGAATGTCGAGGGGCGCACCTGGCCCCTGCCTCCGGTCGAGAACCGCACCTTTGAGGACCGCTGGATCCTGTCGCGCCTGCAGCGGACCGCCGACTCCGTGCGGGCGGCCATGGCCGAGTTCCGGCTGAACGACGTGGCCACCGGGATCGCCCACTTCTTCCGGGACGACTTTTGCGACTGGTACATCGAGTTCACCAAGCAGCGGCTCTATGGCGAGGACGAGGCAGCCAAGGCGGCCGCGCGCGGGGTGCTGCTGCATGTCCTTGAAGCAGCACTCCGCCTGATGCACCCGGTGATGCCCTTCATCACCGAGGAGATCCGCCAGCGCTTGCCCGGGGTTGACGGAAGTATCATGGATACACACTATCCCGAATCTGACATATCATTGATTGATGATGAGGCCGAGGGGCGGATGGGGGCAATCCAGGCCATCGTGAGCGGCGTGCGCAACGTCCGGGCCGAGATGCACATTCCGCCCGAAAAGGCCGTCGAGGCAGTGATCCATGCGGCCAGTCCGGAGACGGCCGCCCTGGTTGAGTCGATGCGCGCCAACATCATCAGCCAGGCCCGGCTCGAAACTCTGACGGCGGGGACGGATGCCGTGCGTCCGCCGCTCTCGGCCAGCGTGGTCGGGGCCGGCTGGGAGGTCTGGATTCCGCTCGAGGGGATGATCGACATCGCCGCCGAGCGGGCCCGCCTCGAAAAGGAGCAGGAGCGCCTCTCGCAGGAAGTCGCCCGGGTCAAGGGCAAGCTCGGCAATCAGGGTTTTGTGGCTAACGCCCCCGAAGAGGTGATTGCCGCCGAGCGCGCCAAGCTCGCTTCATGGGAGGAACGTCTGGCGCGGCTGGCCGCGGGACTGGCGGACCTGGCCGGCTGAGGTCGGCTTGATTTTTGATGATCTTTTTGCTGCGGCGTCCGGAGCCGGCGTGGGTTTGACTGCGCTGGTCCGGCGGATGCACTCGCTGCTTCGGGTTTCAACCCGCTGTTTCGTCACAACAGAAGGCCGTCCCTCGCGGGGCGGCCTTCTGTTGTGGGGTTTGAAAAAAAAAGAATTATTTCTTCTTCTCGTTCGTCTTTTTGGTGACCGTTTCGGCGGCCTTGCCGGCGGCGCGGATATCGTCGTCGAATTTTTTGGCGTCAGCGAGAAGTTTGCCCAGCTCGTTTCCTTCTTCACCGAACTTTTTCTCGTCGATATCGCCCTTGTACTTGCTCAGAATGGCACGAGTGGTCTTGAAAAATTCGCGTTTGGCTTTGCGGGCATCGGTATTGACGGTCTTGACCTCTTCGGCGGTCTTGGCTGCCTGATACTTGGCAACAATGCCCTTGGCTGTTTCGCCATAGGCGGTGACGATCGGGGCGATTTCCTTGGCGGCCTTGCTCTCGGCGCTTCCGCCGCAGGCCACGAGACTGAAGGCAAGCACGAGGCTTGCGAGAACGACATACTTCTTCATGATAATACCTCCGTATGAATGTATGCACACTATCTGAGTGCGCGCTCAAATCTAGCACGCCGGGATTGCGAGTGGATATAAAAAGAGCCGCCCGTTTTGGGCAGCCCTTTTCAAGTCTGAACGCGGGAGAAGAATTATTTCTTCTTCTCGTCCTTCTTGGCCTTGGCAACAACGTCAGCAGCTTTTTTCTGAGCTGCTTCAAGTGCATTCTTTTGATCCATTACTTTAGTGATAATATTCGAGAATGCGGCGTTTTTCATGACATTGTCTCTGTTAATATCCTTGTACTTTGCCTCCAATGCTTGAACATTGCTGGAAGAGGAAGCAAAAAAAGCCAAGAGTGCTTCATTGGCCTTATCGACATCAGCCTGTGTTTTTGAACTGTCAAACTGTGCAATAATCCCCTGCATTGTCTCGAACTGCTTTTCATAAACGGGAGTAGCTTCTTTTGCGAACTTGTCCTCAGTGCTGCCGCAGGCCACGAGGCCGATGACGAGCACGAGGGCGAACATGGAAATGATGACTTTTTTCATGATACTTCCTCCATAAATTGTATAAAAATGCGGCAACCGCCGCGTACCCCGAAGTATAGTCATTCCCGGATTGAAGTGGAAAAAATTCGTACAAAACAGGAGAGATTCAATCCCTATATTACAGACACGAGAACAGGGGGAGGTGCCATGTCCGTCTTCAAACTGGTAGCACCGTACAAGCCGGCCGGGGACCAGCCCCGGGCCATTGATGAACTCACAAGGGCCATCCAGGATGGGGCCAGACGGCAGACCCTGGTCGGGGTGACCGGTTCGGGCAAGACCTTCACCATGGCCAATGTGATCCGCAACGTCAACAAGCCCGCCCTGGTGTTAACCCATAACAAGACCCTGGCCGCCCAGCTCTATCGCGAGTTCAAGGGCTTTTTTCCGGACAATGCCGTGGAGTACTTCGTTTCGTATTACGACTACTACCAGCCCGAGGCCTACATCGCTGCCAGCGACATGTACATCGAAAAGGATTCGGCCATCAATGACGAGATCGACCGGATGCGCCTGGCTGCAACCAGTGCTTTGCTTGCCCGGCGGGATGTTGTCATTGTGGCCAGCGTTTCCTGTATCTATGGTCTGGGTGATCCCGAGGAGTATCGCGAACAGGTGATCGGTCTGGCCGTGGGACAGGAGCTGGACCGGGCGGAGCTGATCCGCCACCTGATTGCCGTCCAGTACGAACGGAACGATGAGGATTTTTCGAGGAGCACCTTTCGTGTGCGTGGAGACACGATCGACATCCATCCGGCCTATGTCAAGACCGGGATCCGGGTCGGTTTCTTCGGTGACGAGATCGAGTCGATCCAGATTCTGGAAAAGATGAGCAACCGGGTGATCGAGGACGTGCAACATGTGGCCATCTATCCGGCCAAGCATTTTGTGACAACCCCGGAAAAACTCGGGCAGGCCGTCGAGAAGATCGAGGCCGAGCTGGCGGAGCAGGCCAAATATCTGCGCGGGTTGGGGCGGGAGCTTGAGGCTCATCGGCTTGAACAGCGCACCCGGTTTGATATCGAGATCCTGCGCGAGATCGGCTATTGCAAGGGGATCGAAAACTATTCCCGGCACATTGCCAGCCGGCCGGCCGGCGAGCGGCCTGCGGTCTTGCTCGATTATTTCCCGGAAGACTTTGTTGTCTTCGTGGATGAGTCCCACGTGACCCTGCCCCAGGTGCGCGGGATGTACCGCGGGGACCGGGCACGCAAGGAGATCCTTGTCGAGTACGGCTTCCGCCTGCCCTCGGCCCTCGACAACCGTCCGCTCTTTTTCGAGGAGTTCGAGGAGATGGTCCCCCAGGCTGTCTTCATTTCGGCAACTCCGACGGAATACGAATTGCAAACCTCACAGCGGACGAGTGAACTGATCATCCGTCCGACCGGGCTGGTCGATCCGCCCGTCGAGATCCGTCCGGCCGCGACCCAGATAGATGATTTGTTCGAACAGATCCGGGTGACGACAGCGGTTGGCTACCGCACCCTCGTGACAACCCTGACGAAAAAGATGGCCGAGGATCTTGCGGAATTTTTGGCAGAAAACGGGGTGCGGGTACGCTGGCTGCACGCCGAGGTGGAGACGATCGAGCGGGTTGAACTCTTGCGGGCCCTGCGCGCCGGTGAATATGATGTCCTGATCGGGATCAACCTCCTGCGGGAGGGGTTGGACCTGCCCGAGGTCGGACTGGTGGCCATCCTGGATGCCGACAAGATCGGGTTTCTGCGTTCGACACCCTCGCTGATTCAGACATCCGGGAGGGCGGCGCGCAACGTGGATGGACGGGTGATCATGTATGCCGACCGCGAATCGGATGCGATGAAAAAGGCGCTCTCCGAGATGGCGCGCCGCCGTGAAAAACAGCTCGCCTGGAATGCGGAGCACGGGATTACGCCCCAGTCCATCCGGAAGGATGTGGAGACGATTCTTGAGCGGCGGATCGTGCATGATGACGACGCCAACAAGGCGGCGGCGCGCATGCATGCCATCGAGCAACGCTATAATCTCGCCGTTGCCGAAGAAAAGGCCGGCTGTATCATGGCGCTTGAGGAGGAGATGCATCGTCTTGCGGGGAATCTCCAGTTCGAGGAAGCGGCGCGCCTTCGCGATGAGATCGCCAGGTTGCGTTCTCCCAAGGGCGAAAAGGCGACACCGGCAAGCGAGCAGAAAAAGGACGCCCCCTACAAACCACGGCTCGGCCGCCCGCGGAGGAAGTAGAGGATCGTTAAAAGTATCGGGACAGAGCCCGTGCTGACGTGGTCTTGTTGCTTAAGCAATTCTACAATCCGGGATTGCATCAGGATTGTGCAGTCTTGTGATTGCTATGCAAAAAACGCAATATTGTTATGCGACTCCGGGAGTAATCCCTGACGTCCGGTATTTCCATGACGCAATCTCCTTGACAACGCCCCTCTATGTGTATAAAATGAACTAAAGATACACACAAGGAGCTGCGTATGCGGACCAATATCATCATTGATGACAGGCTGATGGATGAAGCGCTGGCCGTGTCTGAATGCCGGACCAAAAAAGAGACGGTCGACGAGGCCCTGCGACTCTTTGTGGCCATGAAACGACAGGAGGCCATTCGGGCCAGTCGGGGGACGTTGCATTGGGAAGGCAGCCTCGATCAGATGCGGACTGACCGGGTATGACGGTAGTTGATACATCGGCCTGGATCGATTATTTTCGCGGGCTGGATGCACCCCATACCAGGGCTGTCGACAGGGTCTTGCAGACGGACCGGGTTGTGATCGGGGATCTGATTCTGGCCGAGTTTCTGCAGGGCTTTCGTGATGATCGGGACTTTGAGCGTGCGACGGACTTGATGAATCGTCTTGAATATCATGATTTTGTTGGACGAGAGGTTGCTTTGGCAGCTGCTGTGATCTACCGGTCCCTGCGGAAGCGTGGGGTCACGGTTCGCAAGACGATTGACGTGCTCATCGGTACATGGTGCCTGATGCATGGCTGTCCGCTGATCCATAACGATCACGACTTTGACCCGCTTGAAACCCATTTTGGACTGATCGTCTGTCGGGGGTGATCTGTATCACCAACCGAGATATCCCCGGGATTAGAATCCAAAGCCAGTCACGGATCCCTGTCGTCATGGCACTTGTGTCATGGACGCAGTTTTCACCCAAAAAATTCTTCGGCTCAGGGAGCGGATTGCTCCGGTATCCTGAACAGGATCTCCACCCCCTCCGGAGTAAGGCAGGGAGCGGGTCGCCATCGTCATTGGTCAGTCGTGCATCTTGAGCGTTTCGTGATGGATTTCAAAAAGACTCTCGTCCAGGACTTCCATGGCGTGCGTCTTGCACTTTCCGCACACCGTCCCGATCTTTGTTTTCTGCTGGAGTTCATTCCAGGTGACAGCACCGTCTTTGGCTGCGGCCATGATGTCTTTGTCAGTGACACCGATGCAATCGCAGATGATGCGGGCCGGCCGCTCTTTTTCTTCAACGACAATCCCGTTTCGTTGCCGGTAGTCATCGATCGCGGCACGCAGCGCCTTGTCGCCCAGAACAGAGCAGTGGACCTTGGAGTCGGGGAGCCCGTGAAGGTAATTCAGGATCTGTTTGGGCGTGATCTGTGCGGCATCCTCGAGCGACATTCCTTTGACCATTTCCGACAGGGCCGAGGTGCTGGCGATCGCGCTCGCGCAACCATAGGTCCGCCAGCGACAGTCGGTGATCCGGCCATCCGCGACCTTGATCAGGACCAGCATCTCGTCACCACACTGGATGCTGCCCACGGTCCCCCTGCCGTCTTCCTGGAAATTCTCTTCATCGCTCAGGACGTTACGCGGATTCATGAAGTGTTCCTTGACACGGTCTGAATAGGCCCAGCTTGATGTGTTTTCGGCCATGGTTTTCTCCTTTTTGTGAACAGTCTCAGGCGGATGAAATTCGGTTTTTATCGCAGGGTGGACATCGAGCGGATGCGGGCCATGATGGGCGGGAGCTTGTCGAGAACATACTCGATGTCTTCGTCGCTGGTGGTGCGCCCCAGGCTGAAGCGGATTGAACCATGAGCCAGCTCGGCTGAACGACCGCAAGCCAGAAGGACATGGGAAGGCTCAAGCGAACCGGAGGCGCAGGCCGAGCCGGTCGAAACTGCAATGTTTTCGAGATCGAGATAGAGCAGGGTCGATTCACCCTCGGCGGCCCGGAAACTCATGTTGAGCGTGTTCGGGAGACAGAAGTCCGGGTTCCCGTTGATACTTGTATCACTGATGCGCTCTTCAATTCCGGCACGCAGGCGATCACGCAATCCAGCAAGGCGGCGAGCCTCGGTTGCAAGTTGCTCACGGGCGATGCGGCAGGCCGTACCCAGCGCAGCGATGGCTGGTGCGTTGACCGTGCCCGCGCGCCGACCCTGTTCCTGGTGCCCGCCGTGCATCAGGGGTGCAAACGGGACGCCACGCCGCATCCAGAGGATCCCGATTCCCTTCGGTCCGTGGATCTTGTGGCCGGATGCCGAGAGGTAATCCACGCCCAAGGTAGTGACATCCACCGGGATTTTGCCAACGGCCTGAACGGCATCGGTGTGCACAAAGGCTCCGGCCTTGTGTGCGATGGCCGAGATAGCCGTAAGGTCCTGGATTGTGCCGATTTCATTATTGGCCAGCATGACGGAAACGAGGGCGGTTTTGTCATTGACAAGGCGTTCAAACGCGGCCAGATCAATCCGGCCAGTTGCATCAACCGGCGCCAGATGGACTGTCATGCCGAAACGGTCGCGGAGTGCGAAGGCTGTCTCGAGGATGGCCGGATGCTCGATGGCGCTCACAATGATCTCGTCCCGGCCTGGCGGGGGGAGGATGACGCCGTCGGTTGCCGGGATTCCCGGAGCGAAAGATGCCAGGACCGTATTGTTTGATTCGGTGCCACCGGATGTACACGTTATTTCACCCGGCTCCGCGCCGAGGATGGCCGCCGCTTCGGCTCGGGCATCGGATACCAAGCTGGCTGCTTCACGGCCAAATCCGTGCATGCTGGATGGATTGCCGAATCTGGCCAGAGCATCAGAGAATGCCGCGAGTACATCGGGGTCGAGAGGGGTTGTTGCGTTGTTGTCGAGGTAGACGTGTCTGTTCACTGGCGGCGTCCTTTCGTGGAGATCTCGCCAACCTGGCAGGTTGAGAGCGTCTCAAGTGTTTTCTCTCTGAAAAAGGTTTCAAGTTGGATCTGCAGTTCATCCCAGAGGGAATAGGTTCGGCAGACATCTTTTTGCGGACAGCGCTCGGGGTGTTGCAGGCAGTCAACGGTGACGAGAGGGCCTTCGACGGCTTCGAGGATCCTGAGGAGGGAGATCTCCGAGGCCGGCTGTGCAAGATGGTATCCACCGTCCGCTCCGCGGACACTCTGGACGATTCCGGCCCGGCGGAGCTGGGTAAAAATGCTCTCGAGATATTTGATGGAGATGCTTTCGTCTTTCGCAATCTGGTGCAGGGCCATCGGTCCAGATGCCGGGTTGTGGCTTCGCAGGCGGATCAGGGCCCGCAGGGCGTAACGAATCCGTGTCGGTACACTGAACATCTTGCCCTCCAATCCCTACAGTCATATAGGAATTATATACTCACCATGTGTGTCAGGCAAGGAAAAAGACTGTTATGGACGAAGTCCCCACGATGATTGTGTGTTCGGCAAAGTCAGAGCGTGCTCATGCTTGTCCTGAAGGCGGAAAAAACCGCCCCTTGCGGGACGGTTTTTGATGATCGGCGGGATCCCGATCCACATCAGTTGGCCTTGGTTACAGCAGCCGCTGAATCGATTCCGGGATTGTCCCATTTGACAAAAAAGGTGCGCCCCTTGCGGAGCGCACCCGGTTGATCGAACAAGAGACAGGAAGATTATGGCGCTGGAACAACGCTGACTGCCGCACCCACGATCTGGCTGAAGGTCATGTCTGTACCATTGAACTCTGACTTGAAGACGAGAGCTGTTGATGCAGCGGATTCATCACCCCAGTACATCACCCAGGATGTGTCGTTGGTCATGCTGGCGCCATCATAATGACCGGAGCCAAGCATGGTGGTGGTTTCGTCGATTGTTGTTGTGCCAGGGGGAACAAGGAAGAAATCACATTCAGCCGACAGGCCGCTGACGGTGACTTTGACTTCGGCCACCGCATACGAGCTGGTGTCTTCGGTATAGTAGGTTGAATCGTCGAATTGATTCTGGACGACCCAGTCGGAGTCTGTCGGCCCTTTGAATGCGTACCCGGTCTGGTTGCCCAGTCCGTCAAAGCTCTCGCGATAGCCCCATTTGTCCGAACCGGAGGTGGAGAACATCTCGACGTAGCCGCCGTCATCATCCGCCATGCCGACGGTTTCATAGGTGTATTCACCACCGTTGTTCATCTTGGTGGTGCTCTTGATCAGAACCCCGTTTTTGAGCGCATTCGTCTGTGCCAGAGCCATGACCATCGACATGCCCATATTGTCCTTAAAGCTCATAAAACTGGTTTTTTTGGTATCGTCGTAGGTGCAGAGCTGGGAGGTCTCGACTCCGCTGAAGGCGAAAGTATTGAGGATGCTGACCTTGGTTTTTGCGTTGTTCCAGCGGATGGTCATGCTGTCTCCACCGATTTCGTTGGTGCTTGCGATGACGATCAGGTGATCATAGAGTGGGTCGCCGGAAAGTTTTTTATAGGTGATCGGATCGATCGGGAAAGGTTGGTTCAGCATGGTGCCAGCCATCGGGGCGAACTCGGTGTTGTAGAGCTCTTCTCCCATCAGATCCTTGATCTTGTCAAGCACGCTTTGTGTGATGGTCATGGTCAGATTGGTTGCTGTCACCTCGGTCTTGTCGCCAATCAGCGCAAGCAGTTGCGGCATGACGGCATCCACAAGGACAAATTGCATCGGGACCTGCTTTTGCATCATCTCGAACTGGGCGACATCGCGCTTGATCTGCTGCAGTGCCATCGACTCGGGAGCCAATCCCTTGACGCGCCGGGGTGCTGTCGGTGTTGTCGAACCACCCTTGAGGGTCTTGGGAATTTCGACAGCATAGCGTGAGGGGAGTGTGCCTGTCGTCGTCGTTGGCGTCGTGCTGCTTGTTTCGTCGTCACCGCAGGCGGCAAAGACAAAGAGCAGGGAGAAGGCAAAAAGAATAAAGAACGTTTTTCTCATACAGAGTGTTCCTCCGAATCTGGATTGGCCCGGCTTCTCCGGGCCGATTCGGATAGTATGGTATACCCGAAGCTGGAGTTTATCAATAAAGTTCCAGTGATATCCTGAAATTCAAGGAATGCCCGATATTTGTCCCGGAGAAAAGCCCTTGGCTATACTTGAACCCGGGTGAACCCGTAATCGATGGCGGAGGGTGGCATGATGCGGAGTCTTGTTGAATACATGTCTTTGGACGAGATCAGTCGGATGGTTGAGCAGGCATTGGTCGAGGATGTCGGGCCGGGTGACGTGACGACGGAGGCGTGCATTCCGTTCGATGCCATGGATGCCGCACTGATTCGCGCCAAGGGTGCAGGCGTGATCGCCGGTCTGGACTTTGCCAGGGAGGTTTTTGTTCAGCTCGACCGGCAGGCTGTCTTCGAACCCGTTGTCGAAGACGGGACGCGGGTTGTTCCGGGAGATCCGGTCTGCCGGATCTCCGGGCGTGCCAGGGCCCTCCTGACCGGTGAGCGGACGGCACTCAATTTTCTTGGACATCTCTCGGGCATCGCCACGGCCGCGGCCCGTGTATCCGCGCTGACTGAGGGGACACCCTTGACGGTTCTCGACACCCGCAAAACGACGCCGCTTCTGCGGCAGGCTGAAAAATACGCCGTTCAGGCCGGTGGCTGCCGCAATCACCGTACCGGACTGTATGACATGGTGTTGATCAAGGAAAACCACATCCGGGCCGCGGGTGGAATCACCCAGGCCGTCCGGCGTGCACGAAGTGCGGCACCCGGACTCAAGATCGAAGTCGAGACGACCTGCGAAGCCGAGGTGCGGGAGGCACTCGCTGCCGGTGCGGACCGGATCATGCTGGACAATATGGACGACGCCATGGTATGCAGCATGCTTTCCATAATAAACGGGCAGGCAGAGACGGAAGCATCGGGCAATATGACGCTCGAGCGGATTACGGCGCTGGCCTCAAGCGGGCTGGACTACATCTCCATGGGCTCTCTGACCCACTCGGTGACGGTCCTTGATCTCTCGATGCTGTTTGAGCGGGGGGGCTGCTGATGTCGGGGCATAAACAGTTCGGGCGAGCCGGCTCCTCGCGGGTCTGACTGTGTTCATCATACTCTGTAGCCCCGCACAGGAGGCCCATACCCAAACCGAGGGGTACCCGTCCATACCAGGTCGGACCGGTTCCACCGGCCATCAGAGTCCTTGGGCCAGACCGAGCATGATCGGGATGGTGACAACGGAGAGGGCTGTCGAGACCAGGATCGAGCCGGCGATGACGGGCCGGTCCAGGGGATAGCTGGCACCAAGCACAAAGGGCGAGACGGCGAGTGGCATGGCACCCTCAAGGATGGAGACGAGGAATTCCCTGCCGGGCTGGAAAAGGGCGTACGCTGCGAGAAAGAGGGCGGGGACGGCGACCAGGCTGATGGTGGTCAGGGCGACGACGTGTCCCAGTGTTTTGCGCTCGAAGCGGACATCCGGCAAAAAGAGGCCGAGCCCGAAGAGGACCACGGCGGTGGCACTGTTGCTCAGGAGGGCGATCACATCCTCGACTGCCTTCGGGAGAGGAATGTCGAAGACAGCCAGGGCAACACCTGCGACCACCGAGAGGAGGAGCGGGTTTGTCCCCA
>DAIREN010000045.1:0-18171 GCA_036795535.1 Spirochaetota bacterium | reverse complement strand
TCCTTGACCCCGAGATCCCCGGAATGGAGCCAGCCATTACCGTCGATGATCCTGGCCGTCGCTTCAGGCATGTTGTAATAGCCCTTCATGACGTTATAGCCGCGGCAGCAGAGTTCGCCCTGGACTCCGACAGGACACTCCTCGCCGCTCTCGGGATCCCGGACGGAGACCTCGATACCGGGGAGTTCCCGTCCGACCGTTCCGACCCTGACCTCGATCGGGTCATCCGTCCTGGTCTGGGTCATGACCGGTGAAGACTCGGTCAATCCATAGGCTATCGTAATATCACGACAATGCATTTCATCAATAACCTGTTTCATCACCTCGACCGGGCAGGGCGATCCGGCCATGATCCCGGTCCTCAGACTCGAGGTATCGAACATCCTGAACATGGGATGGTTCAATTCCATGATGAACATCGTCGGGACACCATAGAGTGCCGTACAACGTTCTTTCTGGACCGAAGCCAGCACCAGAAGCGGGTCAAAGGCTTCGACAACGACGGCCGTCGCACCATGCGTCAGGATCGCCATGATCCCCAGCACCAGACCGAAACAGTGGAAGAGCGGAACAGGGAGACAGACCCGTTCCTGTCCGGTGAACTTCTGGCACTCCCCGATCCAATACCCGTTGTTCAGGATATTGCGGTGGGTCAGCATGACACCCTTGGGAAAACCGGTTGTTCCCGAGGTGTACTGCATATTGATCACGTCATTTGTGTCGAGTTCCTTGGCGATCCCGTCCAACACCGCATCATCCATCTGCTGTCCGAGGAGGAGCAGCTCCGGGGTCGAGAACATCCCTCTGTGCTTCTGCGGTCCGATGAAGATGATGTTTTTCAGGCGCGGGAATTTGACGCTCACAAGGGATCCGCGTTCGCAGGTCTTGAGTTCGGGGATCAGTTCGTTGACCATGGCCACATAATCATTGTCCCGGAAGCCGTCGATCAGACAGAGTGTCGAAATATCGGACTGCCGGACAAGATATTCCAGCTCGTGGGTCCGGTAATTTGTATTGACAGTGACCAGCACAACGCCGATCTTGGCCGTCGCATACATGAAGGTCAACCAGTCCGGAACATTGGTTGCCCAAATCCCGAGATGATCCCCTTTTTTCAGGCCGAGTGCGAGCAAGCCCTTGGCCATGTCTTTGATCCGCCTGTCGAACTGGCTCCAGGTGAAGCGCAGATTCCGGTCGGCATAGATCAGGCACTCCCTGTCGGGATGGGCGGCCACGCAGGCGTCGAAGACCTGGCCGATTGTCTTTTCAATGAGTTGCATGGATCGGGCTCCCGTCAGAGTGGTGCATGGACAACGGCCAGGATCTTTGCCGACCGACCGTCAGCACTCCGGACCTGGTGGGACACAATCGAATCGTAGTAGATGCTGTCTCCGGTCTCGAGCCGGAAGTTTTCGCGCCCATAGATGATCTCGACAGCACCCTCGAGAACATGGATGAATTCCTCACCCTCGTGCGAGGACGGAGTCGCCCCGCCTCCGGAGGCCGGATCGAGCTCGATGATGAAGGGTTCCATGTGCCGTCCCGTCTTGCCCTGGGCAAGCGAGAAAAAATCCATCCCGCCTCCTGCTGCAGGTCCTCCGACACGGGCCACTTTGGCCTGGGCTCCGGACCTTGTCACGACCGGACCGAGCGATTCCTGGTCATCGAGAAAAGTTCCCAGACGCACTCCGAGAACCCGTGCGATTTTTATCAGGGGGGTCAGGGAGGTAACCAGTTCCCCGCTCTCGATTTTTGCGATCACATCGGCGGGCATCCCGCACTTCTCGCCAAGTTGTTCAAGAGTCACGTTCCGGCTCTCTCTGACACTGCGGATCTTTTCTCCAAGCTGTCTGCTCATTCTCTCTCTCCACTCGAACTGGATTCTGTGCGGGCCAGTATACCCCATCCACAAGGATTTGAAAAGGGAAATACGCGGACGAATCGGCAGAGGACCTCAGCCCCCGCTTCATGTACCGGAGAGTCTTCCATGGATCCGGAGATTCTTCCAACCGGGAGGAAGAAGCGCCTCATGTGTGACGATTTCAAGAGACTCGGCGGGCCCGGCTCCATCGGGAAAGCGGAGCGCGAGGTCCCGATCGGCACAGACAGTCAGGGTAAAAGGAAATCGCAATTCCCGTCCGTCGGTCAGACGGAGAACGATCTCGTGCAGTTCCACAGCCCGGTGGTGTGCTCGCTTGATTGCATACGGAAGAGGGAGAGCCTCGGCAACGGCGCTCTCGACCATGGCAGGAGCGGCAAAGCGGATGCGGATGGACCAGGGCGGCAGACCTTCGGCACGCCAGCCCCGTCCGTCAAGAATCATCTCCGGCCGTGCCCCCGCTCCATCCCGGGAGGCCAGAATTTCCGGCGCTGATTTTGCGATCTCCCGCACTGGTTCTTTTTGCTGAACACCCACGGATCCGGAATGGACGGCATTTCGACGGAATGGTTGACAGACCCGGTATTCCCCGCCCGAGATCATCGCCCAGGCCGCATTGATCTCCGCCATCCTGGAGACATCCCCGCCGGCATCGGGATGATGGATCCGGACGAGGGCCAGCCAGGCCTTTCTGGCTGTTTCCCTCGAAGCATCCCCGGGAATCCCCAAAATCTCCCAGGGAGAACCGGGACTCACGGAACGGCCTCATGCAGGTCCTTGCGGATGCGCTGCGCGAGCACGGTCTTTCCGGTGTTGGTCGCCTCATGTCCGAGGAGATAGCGCGCCCGGGAGTCATGCCAGTCCTCGTCCTCTTTCAATCCGAGCAAGCGGGCCGCGACCGAGATATCGACAGAGATCTGCCCCAGTGTCCGCATCCCTTCCCGGGCCCGGTGCAGATAGCCGATGGCGACCGCGGGCAGCCCCTGTTCCAGAAAGAATTTTCCGGCGGCATAGCGGGTGACCGGGTCCTGATTCCGGGCGGCACAGAGTCGCCAGAGCCTGCCCCGGACTTCACGGCAAGCCGCATCCGGAAAGAGCTCATCGATCCGTCCGAGCAGGGCCGCCGTGAGCGGGCGCCAGTCCCCGTTGTCTCCCGCTGCCAAACCGACCAGTGCTCCCTCTATCAGGGAAGCATCTGCATTGGTGGCCCGCATCATGCCAATTTCGATAAGTGACCGGGTTTCGCCGCTCAGGATATGGCCAAGGCTGTTGAACAACGTCACGGCCTCGGGAATCCGCTCGGCCCGCGTCAAAAGCCGCAATTCCCGCTCGAGATAGTAGGCTGTTTCGTCCGGTGGAGCACCCGGGCGCCAGAGACGGGCCTGACGAAAATGCATGGCAGCATCGTGGTAACATCCGGCGGCCTCGTCGGCCCGGGCTGCAGCCATGGACCAATAGACACTGCGTCTGGCACGGAACCAGCCGGCCAGCTCCCTGACAGCAAAGCGGGCCGCCTCGGGCCGGCCAGCCGTCAGGCAGGTTTCGATACCATTGTTGAGATAATCGAGGTTGTATCCGCTCTCGGCCACAGTCCGGACAGCCCTTGCGACCAGAACAGAATTGGAGGCCCCGGTTCTGGCAAGACCTTCCAGAGAAAGCAGATCAAGCGGATTGGCCTGAAGGGATCGTAGATAGGCGGCCTGGGCATATTCCTTGTTCCCGCAGCGCTCGAAGCAGACAGCCAGTACCCGTTCACGATCGCCCTGGGGAAACCCGGAAATCGCTGCCCATCTCCGGCAGGCCTCGATGGCTGCGGCATGCCGACCGGCAGCGAGTTCCAGTTCCATGATCCTGTTCCAGGCATGGGCCGTTGCCCCGAAGCGCAGACTGGTCCGGTACAATTCGAGGGCTTTGGCCTCTTCCCCCGAGAGATCATGGCTGCGTGCCGCCGCAAACCAGAGATTCCAGGCATTCCACTGCCAGGCAGGCGAACGGGCCAAGAGGGAACGGTACTCGCTGGCTGCCGTACGGATCTTGTTGGTCATGCCGCACTGCGTGTAGAATTCGACAAGCTGCCAACGGACCCCGAGATCGAATGGCCGGGTTTTGACAAGCCAGAGATGCTGTTTTTCGAGCGAGACAAGATCACCGGTGATACGGGCACTCCTGATCCGGAAATCCCATGGCTGGTAGAGTGGTGCCAGTATATCCGGAAAGATGGCCCTTTGTGGTTGATTCGATGCAACCAGTGTCGCCGAAACGGCAAGAATGAGGAAGAACACGATCCTGATGCACCAGGGAACCGGGGAGAATGATTTTGAACCGTTCGAGAGTCTCATCAAAAAAAAATACTCAATCCGTGGGCGCCAGTCACGAACGCCAACAGGTCACGGAAATTAAAGAGAAGGTGGACTGGCACCAAGGTCGCAACATCTCCCGAGGTTCAGCATTGAGCATCCGTTTTGTCGGATTTTCTCCAGAGGACCCAGAGCGCGCTTGACAGGGATGAAGGGATTCCATATCTTTTGAGAGTAGTGAAGTATCGACACAGCCGGGTGGTGTAAGGGTAACACAGCGGGTTTTGGTCCCGTTATTGAGGGTTCGAATCCTTCCCCGGCTGATCTGGTCCAAATCCCGCGACATACTCGGCCATCGTATCCGCTACCTGGACAAAGTCGGTCATCCCGATCAATTCCACCACTTTTCGAAAATGGGCTGTCAGACCGACAAAAAGCACCTTGCGGGACTGACTGACAGCCCTGGTCACAAGGGAAAGCAGGGTTGCGACTCCTGCGGAATTGACATACTTTGTCCGGGAGAATTCGAAAGCGATCACTTCGGAGGGATATTGGAGGGCGACATCCCATGCTTCCTTGATCCTGGAATCAGACTCGGCAGTGATGTCTCCCTGCAGGAGAATCACCGGGATTCCACAAAACATGGTGCTTTCGAGACTGAATTCGTATTTCATGATATCAACATTGTATCCTTTCTTCTTCCGGCTGTCAATCGGGTTTCATCGACCAGTTCCGAACCCGTTGACAAGAGCCCAAGGGTGATTGTGACACCCCATTTCCCGTGCACTGTTGAACAGAACTTCATTCAGAAACTGCATCTTCCATTGACAGGGACCGGATGCATCGATAGAATGTCCGTTGTGAGGGTGGCATGGCAGACAGCAAACAACAGAATGCGGACTCCAGCGAAGATTCAAGCTTTATAAACGCGCTGGAACAACTCGCGCCTCCCCCGCCGGAAGGCTTTCATTCACTGAATGCTGCTTCGGGCGAGCGGGACGTGACGGATATCAGCGAGATCCCCGACATCACGGCCTTTCTTGACGCATCCTCACCGGATGACGACTACCTCCCGGCCGAGACCGCGCCCCTTGTCGAAACCTGGGTCGATGGACGACGGATCGATCCAAGGCGGACAATGTTCCGGCTTCTCGGTATCCTTGCCAGCCTGGTCGTGGCCGTCTTTCTGCTTCTGGCCCTCGTCAGTCTTCTCGGTCCATCTGTCCCCTCGTCACAGGGGACCGCCCTCGAACAGGAACTGGCCGCAGGTCGTCAGATCATCATCGAAACCGGTCCCCTCGGGGAGATTGCGCCATTTCTCCACCCGGAGCGCCTGATTCCCGGTGTCGATCTTGATCTTCTGGACGAGGGCCAACGTGTTGCCCCCGCGAACTATCGACTGGAATTCGAATGGCAAGTCCCGCAGATCATCATCCTCCTCGATCTGAAAAATCCCGCTACGCCCCTGGTCCGTTCTAGGCTCAAGGATCTCTTGCAACAGATCACAGCCTTGATCACGAAAAAACGGGAGAATGAGCCCGACACCCTGTGTTCCCTCTGGACCTGGGACCAAGGCCGACCTGTCCAGAGACTCGCAGCGACGCCGGTCCAGGATGACCTCCTGACCGGGTTTGCCGATGCACGCGGAACCTGGTCGGCCGGGGAATCCATGCTGCACACCGTTCTTTCAACCTGTACCAACCAGCGTGATTCGAACCAGATTGTCATCCATATTGCCGATTACCCGGCGACAATTTCCGGCAAATTCAGTTCCGAAAAACTCTACACCATCCTGAAAAAGCACCCACGGACCGCCATTGCCGGTCTCCGCCTCAATCCCGCAGCCGAACGGGATACACGCTATGAGGATCCTGTCCGCTACATGGCCGAGAATGCCAGAGATTTCATTCTTCCCGACTGGGCCTTCCTCTCCGAAAACGTTTTGACGAATACACCGCCCTCCTTGGCCTTTCTTCTCGAACGCAAGGCGCCAGTCCGCTCGATCCGCTTCATCTATAAACCCGATCAGTCCATACTGGATGCCGCGCTCGAAAAGCCCGGGATGATGCGTCGGATCAGCCTCTCCCTGCGAAGATACCCCCGTGATCTCAAACTTTCTGCGCTCTCTTCCGCATCCTTTGCTCCGGACGTCTACAAAACCCATCTCACCGCGCAGGTCCACAGGAGCCAGAGTCTTCAACCTGAAACCAATTCCCGGTTCCGGATCATCCCCCGTGAATGGATCTTCGGCCTCACCCCGGGAACACGGAATATCCAATACACGGCCGGGCGTCTGGCAGCGGCATCGCGTTCGGTCCTGACCGCCGCACTTCCCGGCGGAATTTTTTTGGCCAAGAGCATGGAATCCAATGCCGCCATCCCGGCCGCGGTTGACGGGATCGGGTTTACCGCTCCGCATCTTGTTTTTCCCGAACTCCTTGAAGAGCCCTCGTCCGTCAAAAGCAATCTTGCCTCACGGTATTACCACACAAACCGGTCTGCCGTCCTTGACGTCCGGACACCGCTCCTTCTCGCTCTGACCGGACTGGAGGGACTCTCCCACGAAGACTTCGATGATCCAGCATCCATTGCTTTCGGTCTGAATGTTTCTCTCTCGAACAACAAGACTCTCCAGCCGGCAACATCCATCCTGGACGCGCTCAGCCAGCCATCCGGACTCAGGTTCCGCAATTCTTCTTTCCTGCAACTGACCCCCTATCCGGACCAGAGCGAAGGGAAAGGCCGGATCATGGTCAGCGGTTTCGAGATGCTGGCGGTGTTGGACAAACTGACCCGTGATCCCGCCTGCTCCAACGGCATCCTAGTTGCCGGTTCAGCCGCATTCTTCCCCTCCTCATGGAAGGGTCTGAGTGCAGTTCAGGGACAGATTGCCGATCTCCTCAAGAAACTTGCCCAGCGCGGAATCCATGTGATCATCCCTTGGGAGGGCCCGACCGGAGAGTTCAGCCTTCCGCTCCCGGAGAATCTTCTTGCGGTCCATCCCGTTCATACTGTTGACCGGATTCATTCCCCGATCCGCGCCGAGTCCTTCCTTCAGGCTCCCGGCAGCTTTGCACTGGCACCGGCCCTTCTCCCCGACGGGAAATATGCCGGTCCGGCGGTGGCTGCGGCCTGGGCAGCCGGGATGGTCGCCAGGATCCGTCAATCCATACCGGGGATACCGGTTGCAGGAATTTCAGATATCCTCCTGCGCTCCAGCGAGATGCGCGGTGATGTTCTCGCCTCCCGCAGTTTTTTCAACCACGGAATCCTGTCTCCAAAGATCCTCCCGGAAGTCATCTCAAACCGTATGGAGATCTCGGGCATTCCGCTCCGCTTCTCCCGGATGGCACAGGATCCCTATCATGACGCGGCATCCCTCTTTTGTGACGGTTTTTTGAACAGTCTTGCCCCGGGAACCCTGATCCTTCCCCTCCCGGGTTCGTTGAAGAACAAGCGCTTTACCCGGGCCTACCAGTATTTTGACAGGACGGCCTTCTATCACGGCATGCCCACCACCGCCCCACGCTACGATGCCAACAAGACCTTCATTCCGACAAAGGACGAACGGGAAGAACTGGCCCTGGTCTTCTGGCGTGGAAGCATGTTCCTGTTCTGTACACAAAACGGCAACCGGGGCTGGATTGTCAACTATGAAAGCCTGCCGTCCCGGGGGGACGCGGTCTGTATCGACGACGATGACGAAGTCCTCTTTTTGGCAACCCGTCACGGCGAAATTCTGGCGATTGATCCGACAACCGGACTCCTCCTCAATATGACAATCGAATCCTCCGGGACGAGTTTCCGCTACCCGGCCATTCCCGTCGATCACGGAAACGGCCAGCTCACATTGGCGCTTGATGCCCGGCACAATATCCTCTGGTGGACCGGAAGCGGGAGCCGCTATCTGACAAGACTCTCCTGGTCCCGCAGCGGGGGACAGATCTTTGCCCGCTACGATTCCAGAATTGATGCGCATACCATCCCGCTCTCGGACACTCCGTTTCCACCGACAACGAGCATGGATCGCCTTCTCTCCCCTGTTGTCCTGCATGCCAACGGGACTTTCAACATTCTCACCTCCGGTGTCAAGCCGCGCTATCTCCGCTTTGATCATCAGGGTTCAACCTCACCCGGACCGGGCTGACCAACAAGGAGGAGCCATGTCCCGCGGATCGAGGATCCTGTCTGCCATACTTCTTCTTGCCTGGATGGCCTGTGCCCCGAAGGACGAATGGTTTGGCGTGACAGAGCCACCTCGTGATGATACGCTGATTGTCAACAACGGCACCGAGCCCGAGACACTGGACCCGGCCCTGATGAACGGCAATATCGAGGGGAATCTGGCCTTTTCCCTCTTTGAAGGGCTGACTCGCTTCGATCCAAAAACTCTTGACCCGCTGCCCGGTGTGGCAACGAACTGGCATGTCTCCGCTGACGGCAGGACCTGGACCTTCCACCTCAGGTCTGATGCCGTCTGGTCCGACGGAAGCCCGATCACAAGCCTTGATTTCGCGTGGAGCTGGCTCCGGCTTCTCGCGCCGACAACAGCGGCCCGCTACGCGTCTTTTCTCTACCTCGTGGAAAACGCCGAAGCCTTTTCCATGGGAACAATGACAAACGCCACCCGGGTCGGGATCAGATGCCCCGATTCGCAGACACTTGTCGTAACCCTCGTCCGTCCGGCACCCTATTTCCCGTTCATGACTGCCTTTTATGTCACAATGCCTGTTCACCGAAAATCTGTCGAGCGCCATGGTCAGGACTGGACCAATCCGGAAAATCTCGTCTCGAACGGACCTTTCGTCCTCAAGACCTGGCAGATGCACCGAAAAATCGAACTGATCAAAAACGAACGCTATCATGGCCGGAACGAGGTTCACCTCAAGCGGGTCATCTTCCTGCCCATTGAAGATACCGGTACGGTTCTCAACCTCTACAGACGGGGCGATATCGACATGTTGAATGATGTCCCCCTGGAACTCTTCTCCTGGCTCAAGACCAGACGCGATTATTCCGGTCATCCCGGCTGGGGAGTCTATTATTACAAATTCAATATCAATCGCAAGCCCTTTGACGATCGCCGGGTACGACTGGCCCTCTCGCTCGCCATCAACCGTTCCAGACTGACCGACGAGTTCCTGGCTCAAGGCCAGATCCCTGCGACGGCATTCACGCCACCGATCCCTGACCGGTATTTTCCACCGGGCAAGGCCATCTACGATCCGCAAGCGGCCCGCAAACTCCTGGCTGATGCTGGCTATCCGGAAGGCAGGGGATTTCCGGCAGTCCGGCTTCTCTACAACACCATCGCCACGGATCTCCACAGACATGTCGCGGAGGTCCTCCAGGCCATGTGGAAACAGGAGCTCGGGATTACGATCCAGCTCGAGGTCCAGGAGTGGAAAACCTATCTCAAATCGGTCGAAAACCGGGAATTCGATCTGGCAAGAGCCGGTTGGGTCGGGGACTTTCCCGACCCGGGGACATTTCTCGATCTTTTCTTACAGGCTGACGGCAACAACAATACCGGCTGGACCGACCCGGAGTACACACGGCATGTGGAGGCAGCCCTTTTCGATAAAAACCCGGCGACACGGATGCAATCCTTTCACAAGGCTGAATTGATTCTTCTTGACGAGATGCCGGTCATTCCGGTTTTCTACTACGCCTTTACCATGCTGAAGAAGCCCTGGGTAGACGGTGTCTTCGGAAACTTCCAGGATATTCATCCGCTCCGCTCGGTCCGGATCAGAAAGGCCGGCTCATGAAAAAACGGATTCTGTTACGACTCGGTTCCACGTTCCTGGTCCTGGCCTGCATCATCACCGCAAGTTTCTTCCTCATCCGTCTGGCCCCCGGAGGGCCGTTCGATGCCGAACGCGCCATCTCGCCGGAGATCCGTGCCCAACTCATGCGGCAGTACGGACTGGACCAGCCCCTGCATGTCCAGTATCTGCACTACATCGAAAACCTGCTGCATTTCGATCTGGGGATGTCCATGAAATATCCCGGAAAATCTGTTTCAGGTATTTTATCGGAGGGACTCCCCTGGTCGGCAGGTCTGGGAGCCTTCGCACTGCTGACAGCCCTGTTTTTCGGAATCAGCATGGCCTGGCTGGGTGTGCAAATGCCCGGGCGAAATCTTGATCGCTGGCTGACCCGGATCTCTCTGGTCTGCCTCTCCCTGCCGGGCATCATCATCGCTCCACTCTCCGTCCTGATCTTCTCTCTCTGGCTTGGACTCCTCCCGGCCGGGCTGCTCGAGGGACCTGAACATCTTGTCCTTCCGGTATTCGCCCTGGCCATTCCCCTGGCAGCACGGATTTTCCTTCTGATGCGGGACAGCATCCAGACCCAGACTGCCAGTACCTGGTTCAAAGCGGCACTCGGTCGAGGGATCACATCGTCAACCATTTTTCTGCGTCATGTCCTGAGGCATGCCATGGCGCCTGTCGCGGCCTTCCTGGCACCGGCCAGTGCCGCCCTCTTGACAGGCAGCATCGTCATCGAAACCGTTTTCATCCTTCCCGGAATCGGCCGCCATTTCATCCAGGCGGCACTCAACAGGGATTTGACCCTGATCACCGGAACAGTCATCGTGTACAGCGCGATCCTTCTCTTCTTCAACCTTCTGGCGGATCTGCTCCTGATGCTCCTCGATCCGGCAAAAACGGATCTGGAGGCTGACCCGTGAAAATCGTCCTGATCAGTCTCTCCATTCTCGTGTTCCTGTTTTTGCCCGAGATTCTCTCCCTCTCGGCAACCGAGATAGACCTCCCGAACGGGAATCAAGCGCCAAGTCTGGCTCACCCCTTCGGACAGGATCTCAAAGGCAGGGATCTGTTTGCCCGAGTGATCCATGGCACCAGACTCTCCCTGATGATCGGACTGGCCGCAACACTGGTGAGCTGTACAATCGGAACACTCTGGGGTGCCGTTGCCGGGTTTCGCGGAGGAAAAGTGGATACGGTGATGATGCGGATTGTGGACGTTCTCTTTGGTCTGCCCTTCATGTTTGTCGTCATCATCCTCATGGCATTTGTCGGACGGTCGATTCTTCTTTTATTTCTCGTCCTGGGGCTGATCCACTGGTTGACAATGGCCCGGGTCCTCAGGGCTGAAGTGACCCTCATCAAAAACCGGGAATTTGTCCAGGCAGCCAGATCTCTTGGGTGTAGCACCTGGAGAATCCTGTCACGCCATATCCTGCCGAATATCAGTGATACCATCATCGTCTATATGACTTTCACCATACCCGGGGTTGTCCTTGAAGAAGCTTTCCTGTCATTTCTCGGCCTCGGAGTTCCTGCGCCTGAAGCCAGCCTGGGAACCCTTGTCAGGGAAGGCATCATCACGCTCTCCGTCCACCCATGGCAACTCTTTTTCCCTGCGTTTTTCCTGTTGACCATCATCTTCTCGGTGAACTGGCTGTCCCGCCGTCTTCAATGCCGTCTGGCCGGACAGGGAATCGCTACCCGAAACGGCTGAAACCGGCCATCCCGAAGACATTTGCCAGACTTCCAGTTTTTGCCTATACTATGCACGGGGAATATCAAAAACCAATCCCTGAATATGGAGGACGTACCACATGAAAAGAATCCTGATCTTGACAAGCATTGCCTTGCTTGTTTTCTCGCTTCCCGCCTTTGCCGAAAAGAACGGAGGAACTCCGATTATCGGTGGCGGAACCGGAGTCATCACGACACCGACCGCCTACACCATCGGTGCGAGCGGTCTTGATATCGGATTCAACTGGATCAGCAAGTCAACCCTGGCTGCTTCGATCGGATTCGGATTTATCGACAAACTCGATCTTTCTTTCGGTTTCGAACTGGATGATGATACCGGAGTCGATGCCGACCCCTTCCTGCACATCCGCGGCAAATACCGCTTCTACGGAGAAAACCGTGGACAGGACACATGGGCTTTCGGTCTGGACATGGCCCTGGCTCTCGGCGATCAAGCGGATGCGCTTTCCAACCCTGAATCCCCGGCCATCACGATGTATGTTGTCAATTCGTTTTTCGTTTCCAGCTTCCAATTCAACTGGGGTGTGGGCTATACCTTTGGAACGGAAGACAACATCAACTTCATGGTCGGTATCTCCAAGCTGATCGTCCCCAGTTTTTACATCGAAGCCGATTTTTCGAATTATGCCAACCGCTACTTTGCCGCAGGGTCCGGTGCCCATGCCAATGTTGGCCGTGGTGTAGGAAACATCGCCGCGCGTCTCCATCTCTTCGAGGGTGTCCTGCGCTTGACTCTCGGGCTCTATGATGCCTTTGATGCTACCCGCGAGATTGGTCTCGGAGCGGCACTCAAACTGGGTTTCTGATTGTTCTCTCTGCTGTATGTCAAGGAGGGCCTGCCTCTCAAGCCGGCCCTCCTTTTTATTTGGTTTTATCCTGTTCCATCAAAATACCCGTTGTGAGGAGAAACCGGGCATGCTACACTTGTCCTGTTGCACAAACGGAAAATTGCCGATATTCGTATATCGTGACATATCTTCTCCAGCGGGGTTCGTCAGGCCATGTACGTCCGTTTCTATGGTGTCCGGGGATCGATTCCGACTCCGATGCGTACCGAGGAATACGTGACGAAGATCCGCGACGTCCTCGAACGGGCCAACACATCCGATATTTCCAGTCCCGAAGCCCGTGAAGCCTTTATCGCAGCCCTCCCCTTCCATCTCCGGGCAACCTATGGTGGAAACACATCCTGTGTCTATCTCAATATTGACGGAACACACATCGCCCTCGACATGGGAAGCGGACTCCGGCTTCTCGGGCTGGATCTCCTGACCAAGACCTTTGGCCGCAACAGTGACGAGATCCACATCTTCCTCAGCCATACCCATTGGGACCATATCCAGGGACTCCCTTTTTTCGTTCCGGCCTATCTTGAGGGGAACAGGGTACATATCTATTCTCCTTCCGAAAATATTGCCGACCGGCTCGAGATGCAGCAGTACGCCCAGTTCTTCCCCATCTCACTCCGGGAGATGGGGGCCGAATTCAACTACGAACGAATGGAACTCGGCAAACCCTATTCGATTGCCAATTTTGTTGTGAGCAGCATCAAACTTAATCACCCCAACAACTCGTACGCCTACCGGTTTGACCACGGCGGAAAGAGCGTCGTCTATGCGACGGACACTGAGTTCAACGAACAGAGTATCGATTTCATCAAGGGTTGTATCGAATTTTTCAAGAATGCCGATTTGCTGATTTTTGATTCCCAGTATACCTCCAAGGAATCTTTCGAAAAACTCCACTGGGGACACTCTTCTGCGAATACGGGAATCGATGTCGCGATCAAGAGCGGCGTCAAGCGGCTTGTCTTTTTTCACCATGAACCGGGTTATCCGGACGGTCAGCTTTCGGACATCTACAAAGACATCTTCAGATACCGGAATATGGTCGCACGGAGCCGTGATCTGGAGCTGATTCCGGGGTACGAGGGACTCGAGATTACCCTCTGACAATCTCCTGAAGAACCCGTTCATCCTCAGCGAGCAACAGGAAGAGCAGGCCCCTCTCGAAAAAACGGTTTCTGGCGGTCTTCTGATGGGCATCGGAATTGACGAAATCCCCTTGGAGACGTCCCGTCCAAATTCCCTCACAGGCGGCTTTGAGCCCGGGTGCAAGCGCTTCTTCGATCTTCCGCTTCGTCTCGCGGGAACACGAGTCGAGAATCCATACCGTTCCGGCGAATCCGGTTTCTGCCAATAGCGATGGCAGCAGGCCATGATCGGCCAGACGCGCTACCAGTTCATCAAATTCGTATGTGCTCTGGTGGTTGCCTGAGACAGCAAGCAGGCGGGATAGCTCATTCCCGTGCTGTACAAGCCAGGCCAGTGCATGGGCCAGGTCTTGTGCATCACCGGCAAAACCGGCATATTCCTCCCGCCATTTCCGTGAACGATGTTCGAGAAAGGAACCGAAGACATCTCCTTCCACTAGAGGACGAATCCCGGCCCAAAGGCGAACCGTGCCGAACCAGGAAGGAAGGTACCCCTTGAGAACAGCTCGAGTCAGATGCCCGGCACCACCCTTCGCCAGCCAGAGATACCATGCCCGTGAACGCACTCTGGCAAAAGCATCCCCGGCCGGTTTGAGTGCAGCCGGAAGACGGCTACCCGAATCGATCTGTCTGCACCAGGCGGCCCGGATCAGGGAGAGGACCACGCGTCCCCATGCACTGTTTTGCTTGTGCGGCCTTGCTTTGAGCGGTCCCAGGGCCCGCACCCTGACACGGTCAGGCAAAAGGGATGCCCCGATGATGCCTTCAAGAACAAGTTCACGAAGCATGTCGTCCGTCAGGTCGTTTCCCTTGAGGAGTCCTGTCAGCATCTCCGTTTTTTCCTGTGCTCCGGCCACACGGAAAAGATCTCCCGGATCAGGAACCAATCCTGGCATCAACTTGAGTACCTGGACCGGTTCCTGAAGCACACAGGCCTGCCCATCCCTGAGCATCCCGCAACGCATGAGGGCCCTATTGGATACAAGGATCTCCATGCTGGCATGAGTGATCCGTGCCCCCGGATGGTCGGACTCGGGGCAGAGTCTTTGGATATGATATTCGAGATGATCAATATCACTTCGGCTACTGGGAGTCAGAACAGACGGCAACACACCGTTTCCGGACGGATGGATACCAACAGAACCAGGATCCCCGATATCGGGAAAACCAGGCAGGAGGAGTGAGAGCGGAATCCAGGGTTCAGAGTTTGACATATTCCAGAACTCCCTCGATCTGCCAGGAGAGAGGGACAACAACCCGGATTCCACCACCCGGAAACCTGGTCCGGGTTGTAAATTCGGCCTGAATCGTCGTCCGGACGGGAACCAAGTCGGAAAGGAAATACTGGACCCAGACAGACTCTCCAAGCGGATGGGGCGTCTCAGGACTCTTGATCCTGATCCGGCTGGTCAAGGTCGTGTACGCATCCCGTGTCTCCTTGGTCCTCCCGGAATAGACGAGTTCAAAAGGCCATGGTTTTTCGACAGATATCCTGACAGGCTGGAATTCGTCCCTGCCGGAAAACCCCAGCAAACCCAGCAGCATTGCTTCTGCCCTCGTGAGCTTTGTCGCTTCGGTGGTTTTTTGAACCGAGAGAATGTCGCCCTGGGCTCTGTCAATCCAGAACCTGAGACTGGTCCCGGTCGGAGGGATTTTGAGACGACTGATCATGGGGGCAAGGATCGTCGCAAAACGTTTGTCGTATTGAATCTCGAAAGTATCGAGCGTGACCTTGAGACTGGCCACGCTGCCGACAACTTTTTCTATCTTCCCGGAAGCAGCCAGTCGTACTGTCGCTTCGACTTTGACCGTCAGAGGCGATTCTGCTTTGACAACACACGTGATCCGGCCGGCCAGCCGGTACCCGTCGCCCTCCTTCAGGCCACCGGCACCCGAAGCGGGACGACCTCTGGTTGTCTCCCGAGTCCGGCATCCCGTCATCACGGCGAGACAGCACGCAAGACCGAGTACCGCCAGTCGATGCCTGACCTTCAAGCGGAAACCTCATCAAACACGAGACTGGCAGCCCCCATCAGGCCGGCATCATTTCCGAGGGAGGCAGGCAGAATCCGGCAGACCGTCCCTGCGGCCGGCAAGACCCTCAGACGAAAACTCTCTTCCAGCGGGGTAAAAAGAACCTGGCCGGCCGCGGAAAGACCGCCTCCGAGAATGACCGCTTCAGGATTGAGAAGATTGACGGCCGAAGCAATGGCGATTCCAAGGTATTCGCCTGACTCACGTATCAGCGCTGCTGCCCAGGGATCGCCGGCCTGGGCAGCCTGGACGATATCCAAAGGTTCGACAGATCGTTCCTGGATCTGCCCCAGCACCGTCTGTGGATGTCGTTTGACAATATCAGCAGCCCGTTCACGAAGCGCCCAGGCTGAAGCGTAGGCCTCGACACAGCCCGTTCCGCCACAGGTGCACCGGCGGCCGGCCACATCAATGATCGTATGCCCGAATTCACCGGCGTACCCGCTTCTCCCGGAAACCGGTCTGCCGTTGATGATCAAGCCACCGCCAATACCGGTGCCCAGTGTGATCACAAGCACATCCTGCATCCCCCGGGCTGCCCCCCAGCGATGTTCACCCCATGCCGCCGCATTGGCGTCGTTGTCCATCAAGACGGTGTCGCTCAAGCCTTCGAAGACCTCACGCAACGAAACACCGACAAGCTGGGGTATGTTTTCGGAAAACCCGGCAATGCAGGGGACTGACCTGTCGATCGCTCCCGGCGCACCCACTCCGATCCCTGTTGTCTCCGGCTCATGATCACCGAGAAGATCCTGCGCGACGCGACGGAGGATGGCACACATCTCCTCCCGGGATGGCGACACCGGAACACGCACACGCTGGAGAATCTCCCCGGTCGAGGAAACCCTGGCCGCCTTGATGAAGGTTCCACCAATATCGAAGGCAAGAACACTCTGCATGGACACCCGACTTTCAGAACGAATTTTTTTTCAGATACGCCAACCGGTTAGTGAGCATGGTCTTCAGCTTTCCCTCCGGTGCATGTTCAAGTGCCTGTGAAAAATAGCCTAGACATGGTCCTCTCTCGCGCAACTGGTAGGCCACTTCGCCCAGAGCGGCATACAATCTGGATGCGGCGATACCAAGCGGCTTTTTGGCCATCAAAGGCTCGAGCTTGGCACGTGCGGCTTTCCACTCCATCTTCTCGAACTCGTTTTTCTCGATCTGCTCGACGTCCAATCGGACGAGCGTATCTCGCCAGGCTTGTGGCCATCCCGTTTCCAGCACGCGAAGCCATTCTTCCCGCTTTTTCAGGTCTCCGAGGGCTGTCCAATACTCCACCAACTCGATGGCAAACCCGGGATCCCTTGAGCCACCCATGGCAAGGGCTTTGAGTTTGTGGTATGCCGTATCCACGCCCCACTCCTTGAGCTTGTGAAGCGCCGCCCTGGCCTTCATGCCATTAGTCGCTTTTGCAAGAATCGCGGCCAGTTCATGCCGCCTTTCTTTTGTCCGCCCTTCCAGCAATTTGAAAAACTCTTCAGGACTTGATTCATCGTACCCGCCGATATGGTAGGGCATGCCCCTGGAATCCGTGAGAATGATGGCCGGAAACCAGCGCGCGCCATACCGCGTCTGGATGGTATCACCACTCTTCCATAACTCGGGATGTTCTTTTTTGAGTTTTTCGGTCAAATCGATTCTGACCACCTCGTAAAGCGACTCGGGTTTCCACTGGGGATTGGTCAAGATGTTTTTTTCGAGGAGACTGCAGGCATGGCACTCATCGGATTTTGAGACAATGATGAGGATATCCCGAGAGTTGGAACCGGCTGCCGCAATGGCCGCATCGAGGGAATCATGTGTTTTTTGGGATGAACACGCGACAAAAACACCGGAAAGAAGAAACGCCAAAAACAGAGAACGCATCGGGAATACCCTCCACCAGGATCATACGGATCGAAACCCTGTGGCCAGTCTATCACAAGCGAATATCAGGATTCAACCCTGGTCTCGGAGAGAATCTCGCCAATTTTTGACAGGACCCGTTCCCGACTGAGCGGCTTGACAATGTAGCCGGCTGCGCCCAGTTCCCGTGTCTCGAGCACTGTCTCCCTTTTTCCGATACCCGAGACCACCACACAGAGTATCCCGGGCCAATGCATCCGGATATGGCGCAGGGTATCGATACCGCTTGTTCCCGGCATCGTTATGTCCAGCGTCACAAGATCGATGGAACCTGCGTTTTCCTCGAGGAAGGCGATCGCTTCGTCTCCACCGGGAAGGGCAGCAGACACAGTGTGTCCACCCTTGACAAGAATCTGGGTGAGTTGGGTTGTCACAAACGCGGAATCATCAACTATCAGGATGGAAGCCATCGGAATCTCCTACGGCCTGAACAGAATGTCATGAATCCGGTTCAGATACTGCATCAGCAAACGTCGCTTGACTTCGTTGGTCAATTCAGGGGCATCCTTGCCGGCCCGCTGGTTGGTG
>DAIREN010000044.1:0-18232 GCA_036795535.1 Spirochaetota bacterium | reverse complement strand
TCGCAACCGCGATGCGCACGGTCCTTGAGGGGACTATTGTGGATGAAATCAATTCCGGTGACGAGGAAGTGGATATCAGAGTCTCCGTCGACGGCAACTACAAACAGGCCATCGACTTCCTGTTACAAAACCCGATCCAGAACAGCGGAGACTACCTGATCCCGCTCTCGCGGCTTGTCTCGTATGAACGTGTCCTCGCCCCGTCCTCGATCACCCGGATCCACCACAAGCGCACCACCATGGTCTACGCCGACATCGACGACGGCAAATCCGATACCCAGACCCGCCGACCACGGAAAAAGCCGGCAACCAACACCATCCCCAAAGACCATACTGCCGACAAGTTGTCCGTGACAGACCGCAACCCGGGACTTCCGGGAGAAGCAGCCGCGTCGACCAACCGCATCCGGAAAACACGCGTCCGACCCGAACCAATGACCCCGATCGAGGTTGCCAGCTGGCTCGAAGAGCGTATTTTTCCAAAAATCCAGCAGCAGTATCCTGGCGTCGTCTTCAGCTTCAGCGGCGAGATCAAGGACACCCGTGAGTCAAGCGGGGATCTGGCAACCGCCACAATACTCGTTCTCTTCCTGATCTTCGTGATTCTCGCGCTGATCTTCAATTCAGCCCTCCGACCGGCCATCGTGATGATGACCATCCCCTTCGGACTGGTCGGCATCATCTTCACCTTCTGGATTCACGGAATCGAACAATTCGGACTCTTTGCCGCCATCGGGGCCCTCGGTCTGGCCGGCGTCGTCATCAACGATTCCATCGTCATGATCGACAAACTGGACCGTTCCATCCGCGAAGACGGTTGGGGGAAGTCGAAGTTCGAGCGGATTGCCAATATCTCGGGCACGCGCCTGAGGGCCGTCATGCTCACCACCCTGACCACGGTGGCGGGTCTGATGCCGACCGCCTATGGTGTCGCCGGATACGATGCCATGCTGGCCCAGATGATGCTCGCCCTCTCCTGGGGACTCCTCTTCGGGACACTGATCACCCTCATCCTGATCCCGACCATCTACACCTTCCTCAAGGATGCCGCACCGGCGCCCGTTACCGGGCCGCTTCCTGAGGATGCACCCGCCACGTCTTTGGACCAAGGCAGCAAACCGCGCAAGAAATCGAGGTAAGACCGTCATGAAGAAACTCCTCCTGATCGGCAGCACCGTCTGCACCCTGCTCTCGACGCCCGTCACGGCGCTCCTTGGTGCCGAGATTGTTCAGCACAAAGAAACCAATGCACAGGCCACGGCTGCAAGGCTCTCGCTGCAAACCTTTGTCGAACGTGCGCTTGAAAACCACCCCGCGATGGGAAAACTCCGGGAGACCTGGCGGGAGCAGCGGAATCTTGCCATGAAGACGCTCGCCATCCAGGAACTCCTCCTGACGGCATCAACCGGTTTGACTCTGACGGATCCTGTCTACAGCGGCGGGGCGATATCGGCCAACCAATCCACACGCTGGACCATGGAGAGCGGCCTGACAAAAACCTTTCCCGATTTGGGTGGTCTCACCGCCGGAGTCAGTCTTGGCCACGGAACGACCTCCACCAGCGATACGGATGGAAGCAGTACAACCGTCGCCACGCCTTGGGTCGGGCTCTCCCTGAGCATCCCCCTGATCAGAAACGCCCTCGGTTCAGCCGACCGGGCCAGTCTCAAAAAAATGCAGCTCGGGCTTTCCATCATTGACAGAAGCGAGGAGGAAGCCGTCGAACTCCTCATCCAGAGCCTCGCCCAGGAGTACTACGCATGGGCTCTTGCCAGCGAAAAAGCGGCCATGTACCAGGGTTTTTTTGAACGAGCCGGCCAGTATTACAACCAGGTCCTGCGGCGTGCCAACCTGGGCATCGCCGACCAATCGGACATCATGCTGGCCCGTCAAAACTGGCTTGGCTACCAGTCCAGCCTGCTCAGCGCCAACCAGACAGCCAATGAACTCGGGCTCGGTATCCTGGCGCGGATCGGGGTTCGGCCGGACGGAAATACGAATATCCGGTTTCTCCATACCCCGGACACCAGCCTCCCGGCCCTCAAGCCGGATGCCCTCGTACTCAGTGTTTCAAAAACGGGCCCCACAAACAGCATATCCGGCTTCCGGATTGTCCAGATTGCCAGGCTCTCCCTCGAACAGGCCCGCGAAGAAGCCGGAATCGCCCGGGACGCGGTCCTTCCCGATCTGACCCTCTCCATCAAGGGAACCAAGACCGCTTCGGATTCCAGCCTCGATCGTGCCTTTTCTTCCATGGCCGGAAATACCTTCTTTGCGGGGCTTGTGTTCTCGATGCCTCTCCAGCATTCTTCCGATGAGTATTCCGCCGAAGCCGCCAAAAACGCGCTTGCGCGCCGGACAAAGGAGTATGAAAGTGTTGTCCTGGACGCCGGAACAGCCCTCAGTCGCTACCGGCTGGCGATCAACACCTGGCGGCAACTCGAGAAGATCGCCGAAGACACAAGCGCCGCCGCGGCCGGCCGGGTGGCCGCTGTCTACACTCGCTATTCACAGGGCCGGGCAACCCTCAACAATCTGACCGATGCCCAGGACGCCTGGGCCAGAACAAAGCTCCAGGCCCTCGAGACCCGGTACACCCTGCGGCGGCTTGAACTGGAATTCGCCTCCCTGACCGACCGGCTCACCCGTCACGTTCTCCCCGATTGAGGGATGATTCCTGTTTGATATCACAATACTCCAGAATTGTGCTGGCTATCCAGGATTCACATTGCAGAGATGCGTCTCCCGACGCTTTTCCGTCGCCGGGAGAATTTGACTTTCTCCGCCGGCGGGGTGTATTCTGGATACTGCCGGCTGGTCCATAGCGGCGGGAAAACGTCCCTGGTGGAGACCGCATGCACCAGCAGATTACCATCCTCCTTGTCGAAGATGAGCCGATCGTCAGACTTGCCACAAAACGCAAGCTCGAGCGTTTTGGCTACGCTGTCGCAACCGCTGATGACGGGCTTTCGGCCGTTTCCATGGCGGAGACCCTGCCCCGGGTCGATCTGATTCTGATGGATATCGACCTCGGCTCGGGAATCGACGGGACCGAAGCCGCCAAAAGGATCCTCCAGATAAAGACGCTCCCCATTGTCTTTCACACATCCCATTCCGAACGGGAGATGGTCGACCGGGTCCGGAACATTACCCGCTACGGCTACGTCCTCAAGGACAGTGGCGATTTTGTCCTCCAGTCATCCATCGAGATGGCCCTGGATCTCTTTTCGGCCCACCTCGCCCAAAACGCCGCAACCGAGGCCCACCGCGAGAGCGAATCCCGCTACCGGTCACTCTTTGAAAACCGCCATACCCCGATGTTCGTCATCGATCCGGAAACCATGCGCATCATTGATGCCAATCCGGCCGCCTCGCTCTTTTACGGCTACTCTCACGAAAATCTCATCCGGATGCTCATCACCGACATCAACATCTTGACGGACGATGAGATCCAGGCCGAGATGGAGGTGGCCAGACTGGAGCGGCGCAATCATTTCCTCTTCAAGCACAGACTCGCTTCCGGCGAGATCCGCTCGGTCGAAGTCCACAGCGGTCCGATCAGCTATGGCGGAAAAACCTATCTCTATTCCATCATCATCGATGTGACAGCCCGGACCGCCGCCGAGGAAGCCCTGGCCCGGAGCGAGTGGACGTACCGGACACTCTTCGAAAGCATCCCCACGGGAATCATCCATTTCAATGCCCTCGGAGTGATCACCGAGGTCAACTCGGCTTTCACGACCATCGTCGGAAACACCCGCGAGACCCTCTTGGGCCTGGATATCACAACGATTCCCGACCAACGGATTGTCCCGAATTTCATCGAAGCCCTCTCCGGTAAGCTCTCCGTCTATCTCGGCCACTATCGCACCATCCTGGGGAAAAAAGAAATCTTTGTCCGCGTCAAGATAGCCCCCCTCCCGGACAAAACCGGTTTCAATGGCGGGATTGCCGTCGTCGAGGATCTCACTGACGAGAAGAGACGGGAAGATGAGCGCGACCTGATCGAGGGTCGCCTCCGGGACGAGCAGAGACTCTCGTCCGTGGGCACCCTGGCTGACGGGATTGCCCACGAGGTCAATAATCCCCTGATGGCCGTCATCAATCTCGCCCAATTGATCGTAGACCATGGAGAACAGGACGCCACCTTGGCCCAGGAGATCATCAACGAGGGAGAACGGATCGCAGCCATCGTCCGGGGATTGATGACATTCTCCAACAGTGGGCGCTACCCCGTCACCGGGATGATCCCGATCGAGAGTCTGATTTTCGGGGTAACCGCTCTCACGGGCGAGATCATCCGGCATGATGACATCGAATTCGAGATCGGGCTCGAACCCGGCCTGCCCGAACTGGCCTGCCGGTCACAGCAGATCCAGCAGGTACTCCTCAATCTTCTGACGAATGCCCGGGATGCCATCACGGCCGCACGGAAAAAACGGGCCATCCAGGGGAGGATCATCCTCCGCTGCGCGAAGACCCTGCTGGAGGGCAAGGAGGCGGTGCGCTTTGAAGTCGAAGACAACGCAAACGGCATCCCCGATACGATTCTTCCGAGGATTTTTGACCCGTTTTTCACCACCAAACCCGGGAGACAGGGCCCGGGTCTGGGGCTCTCGGTCTCATGGAGTATCGCCCGGGAACACGGCGGGTCCTTGACAGTCGAGAAATCCGGAAAAACGGGGTCCATCTTCGCCCTGACAATCCCGCTCGGACTCTCCGACCCCGAACCCCCTAAAACTGAAAGTATATAAACGATTTCACTTCGGCGATTCGCAGAGCCGTCGCCACAAGGAAGAGCAGAGCAGCCCCTGCTCCCTGTTGAACAGCCGGCCGTCCGGTCCAGAGGAGCTTGATCCTGTTTTTGGCCTGAGTCGGGATGAAGTGCCAGACAAAGGGCAGCGCCAGCGCGAACACAAGCGGCAACCCGACATTGGGCGCCACCCAGACGCCCGAGAGGATCGCGTTGACCATACCCTCGAACATGGCCCAGTCATGACAGCGGAAGAGAAGCCAACCCAGCATCACGACATGGAAAATCACACACGTGGCCAAGACCCGTTTCCATGGGCGAAGGGTATCCCGCTCCACCTTGTGCCATCCGAACCATCTCTCGAACATCAAAAAGAGCCCGTGAAAGACACCCCAGAGGACGAAATTGATCCCGGCTCCATGCCAGAGCCCGGCCAGAAACATCGTGATGAAAAGATTGAGGTAGACCCGTCGCCTGTTCCCGCCCAGACTGATATAGATGTAATCCCTGATCCAGCTGCCCAGGGAGATATGCCAACGCCTCCAAAAATCGGAAATGGAAATCGATTTGTACGGTTCGTTGAAATTTTCCGTCAGATGGAACCCGAGAATCAGCGCACTCCCGATCGCCATCGCCGTATAACTTGAAAAATCCAGAAAAATCTGGGCTCCAAAGCCATAGACCGCCAGGAGCGCCTCGGTCGCCGTATACATGGACGGCTCCTGGAAGACGTTATCCACATGGTTCATGGCGATCCAGTCAGCCAGACATTTCTTGACCAGTCCGGTCCCGATCAGCCAGAAAGCCAGCCCGAGGACCCGGCTGTCCGGCCGGAAATGCCGGACCCGCTCCCGCAACCCCGGCAGAAAGTCCTTGGCCCGCACAATCGGTCCGGCAACAAGCTGGGGAAAGAACGAGACAAAGAGGGAGAAGCGCCAAAAATTCCTCTCGGGCAGGAGTTGTCCCCGGTAGATGTCAATCGTGTAGGAGAGCGTCTGGAAGGTGTAAAACGAAATCCCGACCGGAAGAATCAGATCCAAAAGCGGAATCCCGGGAAGTGCTGCTTTTTCTAGAAGGGGATTGACCAGCCCGGCAATGAAATCATGATACTTGAAAGAAAACAACAGCCCAAGATTACAGACCAAACTGAAGGCCATCCAGATGCTCGATTTCGCACGACTCCCCGCCAAGCGTGCCTGGTGGATCTGGATACCGGCGAGATAGTCCACCATGGTGGAAAACCACATCAAGCCCAGAGCCCAGAACTGCCAGGAGGCATAAAAGTACCAGGAGGCCAGCGTCAAAAAAACCAGCCTGAAGATCCCGAAGCGCAACATCATGGCCGACATCAGGAATACAATCACAAAAAACAGGAGATAGGCCGTCGAGTTGAACATGATGGCCGACGCCTCATCACCAGCATCCACCTGTCCATGGGTTATCCGTTTTCCATACTCCGTCTTTTCATTCTTTCCCTGTGCCCTGGCCCAACCAGCGAGGAGTTCACTGGCGATCCCCTCGGCCATCCGGTCCCCACCCTCCATCGTCAGATGGGCGTAGTCCGTGTGCGCCAGGCGGGCCTTGATCAGGCGGCGCATCTGCCCCACCCCACCCCAAAAATTCCAGCTGTCGAACCAGGCAAACCCGAACTCGGCGGCGACCTGCTGCTGAAGAATCCGTACCCTGTCGTGTTCGGCATAATTGATGAATTGGCCATCTTCCGGTTTCAAGCGCTCATACGGAAGCAGGACAAGAACATCACACCGGGGAACAGCCTCCCGCAGACGGGAATAGAGCTCGCGCATCTGTTTGAGATAGTATTCCTCGGAATAGTCAAAAGATCTCCAGTTGATCGAAGCCGACTCGTTAATCCCGAACTGCATAATCACAAGATCCGGCTTCCAGGCCCTGTAGCCCTCCCGCATGGAATTGCTGGTGATCGCGGTCATCCAGCCCATGTGCCGGCCTTTATGGATGACCGTGTTATAGACCAAACCACGTCCAGTCTCGAGCTGGAGGGCATCAATCCAGGCCGATGGCCCGTTATTGGTCAGGGGATCAGAAAAGGCAAACTGGATGTCACGGGTCGGGGGAATCCTGAAACGATGGGCTCGAATACCGTCCGCCAGAGGAAAAACGTGATTGGTTGTGAAGGTTTGATTGCTCCCGACAACCGTGCCGGAAACAACGACACTCTGGTTCCGCCCTTCTTGATACCCCCTGGGCCGTAAAAAAAGCTCCACCTCGGTCCAAGGTGCTCCCTTCGTTCCGGTCATGCGCTGGCGGGAGAGTGCAGCAGGGGTGGGAGAAAACCAGCTCATCCCGCTGAATCCGAGACCATCCAGCCACTTCGGTTCCTTGTGATTGAAAAGCTCAAAGGGAATGGTGTTGAGCGGAAAACTGTCCCCGGATGTCTGATGTCCTTCCAGATTGACGCCAAAATCACCATGATGCAGGTAGACGAACCCGCGGCCACCGTCGCCAAACCGCTTTTGGAGGAGTTCCCGGATGCGACGCGCCGTGTTCTCGTGCCAGAGCATCGAGTCGCCATAGTGCAGGATTCGGACATGCCGCCGCTTTCCGGCTTCGAGATCGGCGAGGGCTGCATAGAAATTGGTCAGACCAACCGCCGTGTTCCGGAGAAAGACCTGGTTCGTGACCGGAGATACCGGGTGGTTGGTCGACACGGCCCGTGATGGCGCAGATTCCTGGCTGCCCTGTCCGGACTCCTGTTTCGCGGTTGTCCCTGATGAAAAAATACCTGAGACATCCGGAAAAAGCGTCAGAGGCCAAACAGGCCAGATCTGGCGGGCAGCCATTCCCGGAACAAGGACCAGAGCCAGGCCAAGACAAAACCTGACCAACCATGGTCCGATCCTGACAACCTCCGGTTGCCCCGGTCCCCGGCTCATGCCTGTTCCAATCCGGCAGCAAACTCCTCCATATCACCGGTTTTGAAAAATATGAGCCGGACATCCTGGAGACTGCGTTCCCCGGTCGAAAAAAATTCTTCAAGAACACGGCGGACGATTCCGGCCGCTCTGCCCGCCGGGAAACCATAGATCCCGGTCGATATGGCCGGGAAGGCAATGCTTGTACACTTGAGAGATTCAGCCAGGACAAGACAACCGAGATAGGCCGATGCCAGAAGATCGTCCTCCCCGTTGGACCCGCCCTTCCATGCAGGACCGACCGTATGGATGACATGCTTTGCGGGAAGCCTGCCTGCAGGAGTGGAAACAGCGCTCCCCACGGGAAGGCCATCGGGATACCCGGTCATCCGCAGGGTCCGACAGGCGTCAGTCACGACCGGGCCACCTGCCGCATGGATCGCACCATCGACACCACCACCACCCATCAACCCGGAATTAGCCGCATTGACGATGGCATCCACTTCGACCCGCGTAATGTCTCCGACAAGTGCCCGTACTTTCCCGCCAGCCAGGCTGATCGCCCCGTCCATAGCTGTCCCCTTTAGAGCATCAGATCCTGGGCATGGCCATACATCTGGTTGCGCAATGCCGCGATCTCTTCGCTTTCGATGTACTCGTCAAAATCCATCATCCGGTCAATCACGCCCTTGGGTGTGAACTCGATGATCCGGTTGGCTACCGATTCGACAAGCTGGTGGTCATGGGATGCAAAAAGCAGTACACCTTGGAAATTCTCGAGTCCTGTGTTGAGGGAAGAAATCGCTTCGAGGTCAAGATGCGAAGTCGGCTCGTCAAGAATCATCGCGTTGGCGCCTGAGAGCATCATCCGGGCCAGCATGCAGCGGACTCTTTCACCCCCGGAAAGGACACGGGCCTTCTTCAAGCCCTCCTCGCCGGAAAAGAGCATCCGCCCCAGGAAACCGCGGACAAAGGCCTCTTCCTGATTGGTCGAGTATTGCCGGAGCCACTCCACAAGATTGTTGTCACTGTTGAAATACTCGGTATTTTCTTTGGGAAAATAGCTGAGAGTGATTGTCTGTCCCCAATGATATTCACCGGCATCCGGTTTGATCTCGCCCGCGAGAACGCGGAAGAGGGTTGTTTTGGCCAGAGTCATATTCCCGACAAACGCGATTCTGTCCCCTTTGTTGACGGTCAGGTCGAACTTGTCGAGTACCTGCTCCCCCTCGATCTTCATGGAGAGACCGGTGACATTGAGAATCACGTTCCCGACTTCACGCTCCGGAGAGAAGGCCACATAGGGAAAACGACGGGAACTGGACGGAAGCTCCTCGAGTTCCAGTTTTTCGATGAGTTTTTTCCGCGAGGTTGCCTGCTTCGATTTGGAGGCATTGGCACTGAAACGCTGGACGAACTCCTGGAGTTCCTTGATCTTGTCCGCATTTTTCTTGTTCAGATCCTTTTTCTGTTGCATCGCCAACTGGCTGGCCTGCTGCCAGAAGGAATAATTTCCCGAATAGATCTGGATCTTGCCAAAATCGATATCGGCAATATGGGAACAGACCCTGTCGAGAAAATGCCGGTCGTGGGAAACAACAATCACGGTGTTCTGGAAATTCGCCAAAAACGACTCCAGCCACATCACGGACCGCATGTCCAGGTGGTTGGTCGGTTCATCCAAAAGCAGAATGTCCGGATTCCCGAACAGCGCCTGGGCCAGCAGGACACGGACTTTTTGCGAGTCCTCGAGGTCGCGCATCAATTTCGACTGCAGGCCCTCATCGATCCCCAGTTTCATCAGCAGGGAGGCCGCCTCTGTTTCCGCCTCGTAGCCGTTCATCTCGGCAAACTCGGCCTCTATCTCGCCGGCCCGCAGCCCGTCCTCGTCCGAAAAAGTCTCCTTGGCGTAGATCTCGTCACGTTCGCGCATCAGGTTCCAGAGAACAGCATGCCCGCGAATGACTGTCTCGAGAACGGGAACATCATCAAAGGCGAAATGATCCTGCCGGAGTACGGCAATTCGTTCTCTGTGGTCTTTGGAGACCGTTCCCGACGACGGTTCGATCTCTCCCGAGAGGATCTTGAGAAAGGTCGACTTTCCCGACCCGTTTGCTCCGATCAGACCGTAGCAATTTCCGGGAGTAAAGGATATGTTCACATCCTTGAACAGGGTCCGTTTTCCAAAAGACAAGCTGATATCACTGGCAACAAGCATTCGACTGCACTTCCTTGAGAGTAATCGTTCCGGGGTACGGCGAAAAAAACGGCCCGCCTGGTGCAAGCGGAACCGCCTCTCGCAAATATACGCAATTCGCTCAGCCCCCGGCTGTCCGTTCCATGCCCCACTTCTGAATGGGAGGTGGCGGACTGTACACCATGAGGTAGTCGACAGCCTCGTCCGATGAGTGCGCCAGGTGGTACAGGGATGAAAACTCGCGGCGGGCAAACCCGTCCGTGTAGATCCGCTCGAACATCGCGGCCAAGGGATCAAAAAAACCGGCGGTATTGACCAGAACAACGGGTTTGGCATGATACTGCAACTGCTTGAGGGTGATGATCTCGAGGGCTTCTTCAAGCGTCCCGAAACCGCCCGGGAGGGTAACGAACCCATCCGACCGTTCTTCCATCACCTGCTTGCGACTGCGCATATCCGGAGTCACCACCAGTTCGTCACAACCCTTCCAGCCAAGCCGGGCGAGCTTTTCGGGGATCACCCCCGTGACCCGTCCGCCGCCATCCTTGACACCGGCCGCTACTATCCCCATCAAGCCAACGTCGGCACCGCCATAGACCAGTTCAAGTCCGGCCCGGGAAAGTGCCCGTGACAGAGCATGCGCCTCTTCGATAAATGCAGGCAGGACCCGGCTGCTTGAGGAGCAATACACACATACGCTTTTCATCCTTCAAGCCTATACGCTCTTTCCTCCACGCGCAAGAAAATCTTCAGCCCCGGCACCCTCTCCCTACGGGCGAAGTATACGCTTGCGAGTACTTCGCTCGTCAAGAGTACCCTTCGCCCAGCACCTTTACGCTTCTTGCGCAGCCTCGGTGCCCTTTCGCCTGAGGGAAATCCCGGCCATGATCGCGCTTGAGGCTGTTCCCCAGACAACCAATACCGGTATGGCAAAAATTGCGGAAGCCATGCCACAGAGTCCCCCGACAATCATCCCGGCGATGAACCATGAACGCCGGGGCTGTCTGTCGTGTTTCCCCGCAACCAACGCCACTACCAAGGGAGATGCTATCCCGGCGGTATAGACCGCATATGAGGAAATCATCAAGCCGATAATATTTCTGAAAAAGAGCGCGAGCAGGGTGGCAATGATTCCGGTCAGACCCACAAAGATCCGGACCCGGGCCAGTCCGGTCACACCCGCCAGCTCGCAGCCAAGAATGCTCCCCGCTGTCAGGAGACAGGTATCTGCCGATGAAACCATCGCGGACACCAGCCCGAGGACAAAGAGCAGGACCAGCCCCTGGGGAAGCACCCCGAGAACGGCACCGAGGAGGGGGTTCTTTCCGCCCGAATCGGAAATCTGGAGCGAGATCAGTGCCAGACTGGTAATCAACGCGCCGAAACAGACCACCACACAAGCCGCCCAGACAAGCCCGCGGCGGGCCGCTTTGACTGATCGGGCGGAATTGATCCGCGAAAACATGTCCGGTCCGGCTGCATAGGCCCCCAGGAGGGGGACCGCCATGAAGACCAGTTTTTCAAGATCGAAGCCAGCGTGCAAAAGGGGCTGGAGCACGAGACCGGAATCGGCCTCACTTCCGGGAAAGGCCAGCATGAGAAAAACGGCCAGTACGCCTACAACAAGAATCACAAGCTGGACAAGGTCTGTCCGGATCACACTGCGCTGTCCTCCGATCGTCGTGTAGAGCGTCACAGCCAGCCCGGTAATCAGGATCACCACCGCAGGGTCCGCCTCCGCTGCCATCGAGAGAACACTCCCCACGGCCACGAGTTGCGCCGCGATGATCCCGGTCCAGGCAAGGACGATGACCACCCCTGTCAATCTTCCGGCCCCCCGACCCGCGAGCCGGCTGACGGCATCCGCAATCGAGATGGCCTTGAGATTCCAGAGAGGCCGGACGGTGAGCCAGGCCATCAGGAGGAGGCCGGCCGCACCCAGGCCGAGCCACCAAAAAGCGGCACCCCCGAAGGTCCGCGCCAGATCGGCCATTCCGAGCGTCGAAGACGCCCCGATAATCGTTGCCACCAAGGACGCACCGACGAGAAGACCGCCGGACTCCCTGTTCCCCGTCACATAGCCTTCGACACTCTTCATCCTCCTCAGCCCGGGCAGGGCAATAATGAGCATGATCGAGGCGAAGAGAATCATGATTGCCATACGCATCCCCTCTCGCATATACTGGAACCGGCCGGAAACCCGGGAGTACGAGGTACAACCAATGACTGAGTCCATCACACACAACGACGAATCCCACCGGATGTTCCTCGAGAACGCCTGTGCCATCATGCTCCATCTGGACACTTCCGGAAACCTGGTCTGGGTCAACGACTGGACCCTGGAGGTTTTCGGATTCAACCGGGAAGAACTCCTCGGACATCCCATCGTCGGCACCCTGGTCCCGTATACCGAATCAACCGGCCGGGATCTTGAGGCCATGTTCCGCCGGTTTTACGAATTCCCGATGGACTTCATCACAAACATCAACGAAAATACGAAAAAGAACGGCGAACGGATATGGGTGGCCTGGACCAACCGGGCCCTCTTTGACAGCGAGGGCTGGATCAACGGTTTTCTCTCGGTCGGTGTCGAGATCACAAACGAGCAACACGACCTCTTGCGCTTGCGCAACGAAAACACCCTCCTCCGCAGTACCCTGAATGCCTTTGATGACGCGATCTTCATCACGGACGGCAACGGGCAGCCCAAGGGATACAACAAGCCTTTGATGGAACTCTTCCCGTCCACCGTCGAAGCCTTTGCTTCCCGGAATGTGATGCAGCTCCTCGAGATCATCGCCGGAGAAGTCCGGTTGGAGGACCGGGAAGTCTTCCGTCAAACCGCAGGAACGGCCCTCGCGTCGGCCGGGGATATGGGACCAGGAGATTTTGTCCAAGGAAAGATCAAGCTCATCCATGGCAGGCAGGGGGCCAATATCGCCTGGCAGGCCCGACCTCGCACCATCAACGGTGTTTTTGAAGGACTGCTCTGGATCTTCCGCAACTCGGGTTGAGACAAGTCTCTTTTGCTGAACACAGTACCCCCGGAAAGGGCTGCATGTGGGCGGGGAGACTTCGTCCCGCAGATCACCGACCCAACAGTCTCCGCAACGTTCCGACCAGATTGGCCAGCATCCGGGACTGGGCCGCGAGTTCCTGTGCGGTTGCCGCAGATTCCTCCGAACTCGCGGCAACGTTCTGCGTGACCTCTTCAATCCGTTTTGAAGCATCAAAGACCCGCACAATCCTTTCAGCTGACTGGGCGCTGGCCTCGGCCACCCGGGCGGTCTTCTCTCCGATCATTGTCGCGGATTCGACGATACCTTCGAATTCCCGGTTCATTCCGTCAATCGATGCGGCCGCCGAGGCAACCTGATCGATCGTCCCCTCGAGCAGACCGCTCGTATCCTGGGCAGCCTGGGCGGTATCCTGTGCAAGAATCCGGACCTCGTCCGCCACAACGGCAAAACCCTCTCCCGCTGTACCGGCCCGGGCGGCTTCGATGGCCGCATTGATCGCCAGAAGGTTTGTCTGGAAGGCAATCTCGTCAATCGCCTTGATGATCTTGGCCATCTTCCCGCTGTCGTTGCGGATACTTCCCATCTGGGCGTTCAAGGCCGTCAGATTCCGCAAAGCCTGCCCGGAATTCTCGAGGTTGACGTTCATCAGGTTCGATGCTTCATCCGCAAGCTGACGCATCTCCTCACCCATCGTCCGCAGATCGCCGATGGATTCGTCTGTATCCCTGAGGCGTTCCGCTTGCTCATTCGCTCCCCGCGCCAGCGCGGAACTCCCGTCGGCAATCTGCATCGAGGCCTGGCTGATCTGGTCGGAAGCCTGATCAAGCTGCCCCGCGATCTCGAAGAGGGGCCGCCCGACGAGTTTCCGGAGGAGGAGAATGGCGAACACACCCAGAATGAGGATGCTCCCGACCATCACGAGGGAGAACACCAGACGCATCGTCACAACCGTCCTGTTGATTTCCTCCAGGGAGAAAATGATCGTCACGGTGCCCAGTTGACTCTCTTTGGGTTTTCCCGTCGGAATACAGGGGAATTCCCTGACCAGCCAGAGACTGCGGTCAACAGTGATTTTATCCTGTTTGACCCCGTTGAAATGGAGGACATCACCTGCAGTCTTCGCACCGTGCTTGGTGTTTCGGATCACGACCGAAAGAATCCCTGTATCATCCTCTCCGTTTCCGGGCGAGGCATTCGTCTTTGGCTGGAGTTTTTCAGCAATCTGATGAAGGGCTGAATAGTTGAATCGCTCAATATAGAGGGCACTGATCGTCGCGACAAACGAGGTCATCTGGTCCGCATGCTGCTCTTTTTCCCGGTACAAGGAGATCTCCTGCAGACTGATCAAAAGAATCCCCGTGCCGGCCAGAAGAACGACAAGGAGAAGCAGCATCATCGTGATAAAACGGAAAAAAACCCCGCGGGCATTGTTCATGGTTTTCTACCTCAACACTGTCGGAACAGCCAGCCTGCCATCGGCAATCTTTTTCGATGCCTCATCCAATTCCCTGCGCATCTCTGCCGAAACCCTGTCCTCTGTATATTCGAAATCGGTCAAACTGACACCATGATTCTTCAAATCGAACCGGTAGACGCGCCGACCCACAAGTGTCCCTGCCAGATAGCGACCGATGATATTGGTCACTGCAACGTCCGCCCGCTTCATCATGCTCGTCAGGACATACCCCGGGGCAAGATGATCCTGATTGGAGTCTACCCCGAGAACCAAGCGGTTCTTCTCCTTGGCCGCCTGGATGATCCCGTTTCCCGTGCCCCCGGCGACAGCATAGACGACCTCGGCTCCCTGTCCATACAGTTCGAGCGCGAGATCATGGCCCCGCGCCGGATTGTTGAAGCCCGAAAAATCGGGCACCAGAGACACCCAGACGGTATCAACAATGGCATCCGGGCGGACCATCCGGATCCCGGCCTGGTACCCCGTCAAAAAATCCTTGACCGGCAAGAGATCAACCCCGCCAATGAAGCCGAACCGCTTCGCTTTCGAGACCCGGGCAGCAAGCATCCCGGCCAAAAAGGACCCCTCGTTCTGGGCGAATTCGGTGGCCGCAATATTCGGGCGGTCAACCGCCGCAGACTCCATCAGGACAAACATCACATCCGGGTGCTTCTCCGCAAATTTTTTGACGACCTCTCCCATGGCATAGGCTTCAGCAACAATGACCAGATTGCACTGATCCTTTGTGATCAAGGTTTCAAACAGAGTGACGAGGTCTTTTTCCTCATTGCTGGCAGGAACACGGAAGGCAGCCTGGATCGGCATCCGTTCATACGACTGGACAAGACCCGAGTACTGCATATCGTTGAAAGACTGGTCGCCAAGACCGGAGACACCAAGGGCCAGACCAACTTTTTTTTCACGTTTGACCTGAGCTTCGGGAAGCACGGACCCGTCCCGCCCCGCATCACCTGAAGCACAGGAGAGACACAGGAATCCCAGGAGAAGACCGCCCGAAATGGCCCGCAAAGACATGTTCATATTTCCTTTTCGGCATATGTCAGGGATTGCCATAGTCTTTTCATGGCGGGACGGCATACAATTCCATGTACAACCATGACAATTTGACAAGATGCCCAAAAGGGGCTAGATTTTGAAATGGATGCTTTACGGTATTTCCGGACGGAGTTTTCTCCGGTGCCATCCCTGTATGGAAACGCCGTTGTACTGCTGTGTACGGCTTCCAGCCGATCAAGACCGGATGTGAGTGGAGGAAAACAGGATGACCGAGGGCAAGCAGGAGAGCGAACAGGCAGTTTCGACCGTCAATCGCGAACCACCCCGCTTTCGCGTCCTTCTCCACAATGACCACTTTACCACCATGGACTTTGTCGTCGAGATTCTTGAGACCGTCTTTCACAAGCGGCCGCATGAAGCAATGGCCATCATGCGCCATGTCCACGAACGTGGCATCGGCGTCTGCGGCATCTATACCCGGGAAGTCGCCGAAGCCAGGGTGGCACTGGTCACCCGGTTGGCACACGAAAACGAGTTCCCGTTGCTCTGCACGATGGAACGGGAGGAATAAGCATGCTCAGCAAGGATCTGCAACTCTCCATCTTCGCCGCCTTTCGTGAGGCCAAGCGCCGGCGTCACGAGTTTCTGACAGTCGAGCACATCACCTCCGCCCTGCTCTTCAACGAACTGGCGCAGTACATCCTCGAATCTCTTGGTATTGACGTCGAGGGGTTGCGGACAACCATGGATACCTTCCTCGAACGGACAACGGAAAAGCTCCCCGAAGGAATCAAGCGTGACCCGATCGAGACCCCGGCCTTCCAACGGGTCATCCAGCGTGCCATGGCCCATATGCAATCAGCCGGGAAGGAGAGTGTGGATGCCGGTGACATGCTCGTCTCCATCATGCACGAAGAGGACTCCCATTCCTTCTACTATCTGACCCAGGCAGGACTGACCAGACTCGAGCTGATGCAATTTGTCTCGCACGGACCGTCTCCGGACCATCAGCCCCCGCAGACAGACGATGATTCCGACAGGGAACAGGGAAATCTCCCGGCCAAGTCGGCCCTTGAGCAATTCTGCACCAATCTCAACGCCAAGGCTGCCCGGGGGGATGTGGACCCGCTTATCGGGAGAAACCCGGAGATGCGCCGCGTCCAGCAGATCCTCTGTCGACGCCAAAAAAACAACCCAATCCTGGTCGGAGATCCCGGAACCGGCAAAACGGCTCTGGCCGAAGGGCTGGCGCTGGCGATCAGTGAAGGCCGGGTCCCGGCCATCCTTCGCAAATTCACGGTTTTTTCACTCGACCTGGGATCGCTGGTAGCCGGAACAAAATTCCGGGGCCAGTTTGAGGAGCGTCTCAAGGGTGTCATGAACGAACTGGTCAGGCATGAAAATGCCATCCTCTACATTGATGAAATCCACACCATCATCGGTGCAGGTTCAACCAGCGGCGGCAATCTGGATGCATCCAACATCCTCAAACCGGCTCTGGCCAGCGGAAAAATGCGGTGCATGGGCTCGACCACACATGAGGATTACCGGCAGATCTTCGACAAAGACCGGGCACTCTCCCGCCGCTTTCAAACCATCCACATCGAGGAACCCAGCCAGAGCGAAGCCTTGCAGATCCTCCGCGGGCTGAAGAGCCGCTATGAACAACATCATCACATCCGCTATACGGACGCAGCCCTCAAAACCGCCGTGGAACTCTCGGCCAAATACATCACCGATCGCAGACTCCCGGACAAGGCCGTCGATGTGATCGACGAGGCCGCCGCGGCCCTCCACCTCCTGCCACCATCAGCCCAACGCCGCAGGGTTGTGCCCACCGACATCGAAGCGGTCGTCAGCCTGATAGCCCGGGTACCTGTCCAGACGGACGATACCGACATGACGGCGGCCATGGCCAGTCTTCCGGCAGCCCTGGGTGGCATTGTCTTCGGGCAGGACGAAGCTGTTTTGACTCTCACCCGTGCCCTCCGCCGTTCACGGGCCGGGCTGGGACATCCCGATCATCCCCTGGGGAGCTTCCTCTTCACCGGTCCGACCGGGGTCGGCAAAACCGAGGTCTGTCGCCAGCTTGCCAAACAGCTCGGGATTGAACTCCTCCGCTTCGACATGAGCGAGTACATGGAAAAACATGCCGTGGCAAGACTCATCGGATCTCCGCCGGGGTATGTCGGCTTTGAACAGGGCGGACTCCTGACCGAGGCCGTCCGGCGGACCCCGCATGCCGTGCTGCTCCTGGACGAGATCGAAAAAGCCCACGAGGACATCTTCAACATCCTCCTCCAGATCATGGATCATGCCGCCCTGACCGACAACACCGGACGTAAATCCGATTTCCACAATATCATACTTGTCATGACAAGCAATGCCGGCGCCCGGGAGATGAGCCAGTCCGCAATCGGATTCGGAGATCCACATGGCGAAGCCCTGAACAAGGGAAGGAGCGCCATCGAAAAGCTCTTCTCCCCCGAGTTCCGCAACCGGCTCGACGAGACAATCGTCTTCAAGCCGCTGACAGCGGAGGTCATGCTTCTCGTCGTCGACAAATTCGTCAATCTGATGCGACCCGGCCTGCGTGCCAGGGGGATCACCATCGATCTGGATGATAAAGCACGCGAGTTTCTGGCAACCCGCGGGTACGACCCGGTCTATGGCGCCCGTCCCCTCGACCGGCTGATCCAGACCAGCATCAAGGACCCCCTCTCCGAAGAGATCCTCTTCGGCCGGCTATCCCAGGGCGGACACGTTATTGTCCACGCCGGTCCCGACGGGCTTGTCTTCGAGATTCCCGAGCTCGTATGATCCTGCCCGTCTGGCTTGGAGAGGATCTCGCTTTTCCCGACCCCGCGCTCTCGCACCACCAGGGGCTGGTGGCCCTGG
>DAIREN010000043.1:0-18263 GCA_036795535.1 Spirochaetota bacterium | reverse complement strand
GGTCAATGCCCTGAAGACGACGGAAAGAGCCTCCTCGTGATTCACGATCGGATGCACTTCCTTGAGCTTCCCTTGCTCCCCGGCACTGTAGGTATGAATCGCTTCCTTGCTCCCGATTTTTTCGACACATCCCCGGGTCACAATCGATTCATCCGTGATGGATACGAGTTGATACTTGACCGATGAAGAACCGCTGTTCAAAACAAGAATGTACATATCCGACCTCTTTCGTCTCGTGCAGGATCTCTTCCCGCGAAATGACATTCGAAACTCTACGTCGATTCTGCACCGTACCTACTTGATGGGATGTGCAAAAATCATACGGCCGGCCGGGGTCTGGAATACGCTCGTAACCATGACAGAAATCCGCTGGTTGATGTACCCGCGGCCTTTATCGACAACGATCATCGTTCCGTCGTCGAGATAGGCAATGCCCTGGTTGGGGTCCTTGCCCTCTTTGATAACAGTGACAGTCATTTCTTCGCCGGGCAAAACACTCGATTTGAGCGCATTGGCCAGCTCATTGATGTTGAGGACCCGCAACCCCTTGAGTACGGCAATCTTGTTGAGATTGAAATCGTTGGTCAAGAGCATGGCGTTGTTTCTCAACGCAAGCTCGACAAGTTTGGCATCAACCTCGGAGATACCCGGGAAATCCTGGTCCGTGATCACAACCGAGCAATTGGCGGAAGTCTTCATTCGGTTGAGTATATCAAGCCCGCGTCTCCCGCGACTGCGCTTGATCGCATCGGGGGAATCAGCGATCTGCTGCAGTTCCGTCAGCACGAATTCGGGGACGATAAAGGTCCCCTCGATGAATCCTGCATCGATGACATCCGCAATCCGGCCATCAATCACAACACTCGTGTCGACGACCTTGGGTCTGGCCTGGATGTCCCCCTTTTTTCCGTTTTCAAGCCCGAGAAAAGGGAAGTTGGGCCGTGAGACGAGAACACGTGCAAAACGCAGGGAAAGAAACAGGGCAACAGCGATGCAGAAAACATCGAAGATGAGATCGAGATTCTGGACAGTCTTGGGCACAAAGACGATCTGGATGATTTCCGAAGCGAAGCGCCCACTCAAGAGACCGATCAGCGCGAAGAAAATCCTTTTCCCGCCAATCTTGCGCAGAACGAGGACAAGGATCCAAGCCACCACGGTGATCGAGCAGAAAAAAAGGACAACATCAAGTCTGCTTTTGAGAAGGGGAATCCCCTTGAAGGCCTTCATTTCTACCAGCAGACTGAAAGCAACCACTCCCGCCTGGACAGACAGGAAAAGCAAAAGGTCGCGGACAATCTGCCGTTTGTTCATACGGTCTTCTTCTTGCGGCGGGCGGCGCGCTTTTGCCCCTCTTCAAGCTTTTGGGCAATCATGTCCTCAACCTCGGACCGCTCGGATTCGAGTCGCAAGGAAATCTCGTCCACCAGAAGCTGGTAGGCGTTCTCGTACAATTTCTTTTCGGAACTGGAGAGTTCCTTGTCCTTGCTTCGCTGGAAGAGGTTCCGCACGACTTCGGAAACTTCAAAAATGGATCCGGTGCGGATCTTCTCTTTGTTCATGTTGAACCGGGCTTTCCAGTCATCATCCATCCCGGCATTGCACTTTTTGACGAGGATATCGAGAGCCAGCTCGACATCCTTTTTGCCGACAATGGCACGCAGTCCGAGCTCTTCAGACCGCTCGACAGGGATCATGACAGTCATATCGTCACAGGCGATGCGGATGATGTAATACATCTGCTCGTTTCCCAAGACATCCCGTTTTTCAAGTCGTTCGACGCAACCTACGCCGTGAAGGGGATAGACGACCTTGTCACCAGGGGCAAACTGCATTGTACTCTCCGTTTGAACTGACCTGCCGCCGTTTCAGGGCGGAAGCGCGAAATACTTGCGCTTGAATAAAATATACCATAAATTTATCGTAAATTGTAGCATTTTCCCGCCTGAGGATGTTCTCCATGAGTCTTTTTCTTGTCCAATCCAGCTGGATCTCCGACATGATCGTCACCTTTCCGGAGGATCAGAGTCACCATCTCGTGCACGTTCTCAGAAAATCCTGCGGAGACATGCTCCGTTGCCGACAGATGGACGGACCGGTCCTGCGGACCAGGATCGAAGTGGCTGATGCCCGCTCCTGTACCGCCCGGATACTTGAGGTGATCGAAGCATCCGAGGACATCCACCCCGTCACAATGGTCATCCCCCTCCTCAAATCCCAGCGAAGCGAGTGGATTGTCCAAAAAGTCACCGAACTCGGATGCGACAGGATCATCCCCTATTTCTTTGAGCGCTCGGTCGTCCGGCCAAACAGGGAAAAGCATTCAACCCGGCTTTCCAGGATTGCCTACGAAGCCTGCAAGCAGTCTGAACGCAGCACACCTCCCGAGATTCTTGAAGAAGTGACAAGTTTTGCAGGCTTGGGTGAACTTCTCGCTTCGGAGGGACCGGCCCTCAGGCTCCTGCCATGGGAGAGTGCCAGGCCCTCCCTGATGAGCGTCCTCGCAGTCCATCGGACGACGGCCGTATCCCGGGTCATCCTCGCCATCGGACCGGAAGGTGGCCTCTCGCCGGACGAAGTCCGGAATTTCTCCGAGGCAGGATTCCTCCCTCTTTCGCTCGGACAGAACATTCTCCGCAGCGAAACCGCCGCGATCACGGCACTCGCCAATGTCGTTTTCGCATGTCGTGATGATTGGCAGTCCATCGAACCGGTCAATTGCTCACACCCATGAGTCTGTGAGTATATTTCAGCCAATCTTTGGAAACTCTCGGGAGTCCGCCTGACAGGCTCGGCCGCCTTCCATGAGTAAGGGACGTCACTCATATGTCGCGCACATACTCACACCTCTTCGGGTTTCGCATTTTTGCCGGTTCAATGGACGAACTCCTGGCCCGGATCGGCGAAATGGCCGCTCAGGAGATGGCCGCGAGCATCACCTTTGTTACTGCCAACCGTCTGATCAAGGCGCATTTTTTCAAGAAGTATGCGGCCATCCTCAACTCGGCGACACTCTTGATCCCTCAAGGCCGTGGCATCACCTGGGTCGCCCGCCGCTTTGCGGAACCACTCACGACCTTCTTCTCGCCCGCTGATGTTTCGATGAATGTCCTGCGGGGTGCCATCGAACACAAACAAACCTTGTTTTTCCTCGGTTCCAGGCCGGACACCATTCTCCAGGCCGTCACGACCCTCCGCAAGAGCTTTCCCGAGATGCGGATTGTCGGCTCGTATCACGGACATTTCAAACCGGAACGGGGTGAAGATATCGTCTCGGCCATACGGAAATCGGCCCCGTCCTTCCTCTTCGTAGGCATGGGGTTTCCAAAACAGGAAAACTGGATCATTCAGAACCAGAAAGCGATGCCGTCCACGATAGCCATCTCCGTCGGGAACACCTTTGACCTCTGCGCCGGGATCACAACGCGTGGACCACTGTGGCTCCGCCGCCGCGGACTCGAGGGTCTCTCCAAGGCCTTTCGCAACCCGCTCCGGATGGGCCGCTTTTTCTGGATTATTGTCCTTGTATTTACGGTATTCTGGCATAAAATCTTCAAAAAGCACCGGAGGAAGTAAACCGTGCGCGGACAGACACGCATCCTGATCTGTGACAGTGATCATGTTTCAGGATCAGCCCTGTCCCAAGAACTGGAGTCTCACGGATACCGGACCCTTGTCACATCCAATCCCCGTGCCGTGCCAGTCCTGGCTCGTGAACACATGCCGGGCGCTATCATCCTTGTCCTGCCGGAACCAGTCCCGCTCTCCCACGAAATCAAGATGAGTCCCCAACTCTACGCCATTCCCCTTCTCGTCATAGCGAAAGAGAATTCTGTAACTGAAGAACTCTCGTTTCTCGCCAACGAGGTTCTCCCCGCCACTCCCGAAACCCGACTCGTGGTTGAAGCGCTCGAACGCTATCTTGCCCGTGAAAAGCCGACATCGGAAACGAATCCGAAAAGCGAGACCCGTGAGAGCTGGATTGAAGTCCGGTCACACTCCGCGTATCTCTTCGAGTACAGGGGTGTGATCAACGACGAGAAGATAAGCAATCTGAGAAACCGGATTGCGGAATTGCTTGCTGTCGGCCGGAACACTTTTACAGTCAATCTGACCGGGGCCGGGCACCTGGACAATCTCTCGACCTCGGCTTTTGTCTCACTGAGGCAAATGGTCCTGAAATCGGCCGGCGAGATCCGCTTCGTCCTCCCGGTCTCATCCCTGGCGACATCACTTACCGGCCAGGGCGTTCCGGTCGACGAATACCTGGTTGACGGTCTTCATGGAAGCAGTACCGAAACAAAAAACTGATTCTCATTTTTTTCGGACGGCATTCCATGCCATCATCAGATGACGATTGTGCACCAGATACATCTTGTTGAATGTCGCAATGTACATGTCGTTATGGGCGTCAAAGGCCATACCCACAATGTCCTGTCCGCTCACCACTCTCTGGCGCTCGGTGGATCCGACATGGTACATGTCGATGCCACCGCTTCCCCTTTCGGTGACGGCAACATAGAGCGCATTGGTCGCGTCAAATCCCATCCCGTGGAATTCCATCAGGGCCCGCACGAATTCTTTGACAGTTCCATTCCTGGAGATGTTCCAGATGGCGTTTTCTCCGATTCGCTGTGTACTGCTCGCGTAGAGAAGTCCGGTTCGTGACATTGCAAGATGGATGGATATCTCGCTCGGTTCGATCTCTGCAAGGAGTTCCTTGCGTCCATCAGCCTGCACAATAGAAATCCGTCCGGAGAGCTCGGCACAGTATATCTCGTCTTCGAATGCGGCCAACGCACAGGGGTTCTCGAAACCATCGGCAATCACGACATGCCCACCATCCGGCTTGAGGATGTACAACACACCTTCAGACCGGCTGGCCGCCCAAACCCGCTGATTCCCGTCAACGGTAAGCGCACCGATGTTGTGCAACCCGCCCGAAAACGACTGTTTCCCGTGGTGTGAGTGGATCAAAAACACCGAGACCGGCGTCAGTTGCCCGGGCATGCCGCAAAACGTGGCCAACACCTCGTTTTCCCTCGTGACCGCCGGACTTGTCATGCTGTGCAGTGCATTTCCGACACATCGTGGGACGATAAACCGGTATTCGTTGCTTTCAATACCGTGCTGGATGATGCTCACTTCATTGGACCAGGTGTTTTCGGGAATATGCGTCACCAGCTTTTGCGGAGAGGCCCCTTCAATCATTGCCACCGAACCACAAAAATGCAGTGACTCGTCATCCAGAGAAAGGGGATCCAGTCCGTCACAAAACAAGGTCACCTCGCCACCCGGAAGTCCGATGGGTGGCGAGATACTTCGAATCACAACCGGGGTTTCTTCAAGCTCTCCGGACATCCTGACACTCCTTGGCCCTCACAGAATTTTCCTGTGGGTATAGCTCCGGGCATGAGCTCCGGAATAATCCGCCACACACTGTCCCTCACCACGAAGGACGTATTTGTATATGACCAGTCCTTCCAGACCAACCGGCCCCCTGGCATGGGTTTTGTTGGTGCTGATCCCGATCTCGGCACCTTTGCCATAGCGATACCCATCCGCGAATCGTGTCGAAGCATTGACCATGACCGAAGAGGAATCAACACGCCGGACAAATCTGCTGGCCGCTTCATCCGAACCGGTCACAATCGCATCGGTATGCCCCGATCCGTGCAGGTTGATAAATTCGATCGCTTCATCCAGAGAATCAACGATCTTCACGGAAAGAATCAGGTCATTGTACTCGGTATCCCAATCCGCCTCGTCTGCTGCGCGCACTCCTGGAAAGAGGTTGCAGACATCCCGGTCTCCCCGGATCTCGACACCGGTATCGATAAGATCCTGAATCACCGCAGGAAGCAGGTCATCGACGCGGGAACAGTGGACAAGAAGGTTTTCGATGGCATTGCACACGGCGGGATACTGGGTCTTGGCATCATGGACGAGACGGACAGCAAGCGCGTGATCGGCTTGAGAGTCCAGGTACATGGTACAAATTCCGTCGGCATGCCCCAAAACCGGGATCCGTGTCGAATCCATGATCGAACGGACGAGAGCATTTGATCCCCGGGGAATGATCAGGTCGATAGAGTCATCCATCTGAAGAAGGGCCGAAACAGCTTCCCGTGATTCCACGATACAGGCGAACCCGTCCGGAAGGCCCGCCTGGACTCCCGCCTCATGCAAAAGATGATGCAGCACACGGTTTGAACGCAGGGCCTCACTGCCGCCTTTGAAAATGACGGCATTCCCGGATTTGACGGAGAGTCCGACAACCTGGGGAACAACGTCCGGTCGTGACTCGAAAATGATGGCCAGGACGCCAAGGGGGCAGGAGACTTTTTCGAGAACCAATCCGGAATCCAGCTCGATCTTCTCCTGGAGAACCCCGACCGGATCGGGCAAGGCGGTCACACTTTCAAGTCCGACCGCCATCTGTTCGATTTTGGCTTCGTCGAGCTCAAGCCGCTTGTACAAACTCATTCCGAGACCTGAAGCTTTTGCATCAAGACAATCGAGCGCATTTTCGCGAAGGATCTCGGCAGAATGCACTCGGATCGCCCGGGCCATCGAGCGAAGTGCCTCTACCCGATGATCATGAGCAATATCCTGAAGCTGTAAAGCAGCTTGCCTGGCTTTGCCGGCCAGAAATTCAAGTCCTTCGGATGTAACCGCAGCGTGTTTGTCCATAACGATAAATTACTCTCTTTCGACAGCAAAGTACCACTTTTCGTCCGCGACCAGGACGCATTCCCGCCCGCAAAGAATCACGTCCATCTGCGCAAATACCCGTATTTTTGGTTAATGGCACGTCTCACCCTGCTCGGTACCGGAACATAGGACGGAATCCCCATGCTGGGATGTTCCTGTCCTGTCTGTACTTCACGAGATCCCATGAACACAAGATTGCGCACAAGTGCCTGGCTCGAGACCGAAGCTGGTTCGATCCTGATCGATTGCGGCCCGGACTTCCGTCAGCAGGCGTTGCAACACGGGATATCCGAAATCTCGGCAATCGTGCTCACGCACCATCATGCCGACCATATCGGAGGACTTTCCGAACTGAGGCCACTCTCACGTTTGCATCCCGTCCGAGTCTATGCATCCGGTCATACCTGCACGATTGTTCAAAATACGTTTTCGTATATTTTTTCCGAAAAACCGACGGGAGGCGGACTTCCAAGAATCGATCTGCAGACCTTCAACGGATCATGGAACATCAATGGCCTTTGCATCACACCCCTTCCTGTCCTGCATGGAGAAGACCGGATCCACGGTTTCAGGATCGGGGATATGGCATACATCACCGATGCATCCTTCATTCCTGAATCCACATTCGAACTGCTCTCCGGCATCCGGTACCTCGTGATCAACGGACTGCGCGAGAAACCACATGCAACCCACTTCTCGATCGCCCAGGCCTGTCATGCCGCAGCCCGTACCTCCGCTCAGCATGTCTGGATAACACACATCTGCCACCTGGTGGATCATGCCGCGATCTCGACCTCGCTCCCGCCACCGGTCTCTCCGGGTTATGACGGTCTTGGTTTCGAATTTGACGAGAATGCCGGCGCAAGGCAGTAATCGGAGAAACCGGTCCTCATTCGAGATGCAACTTGGCAAGCTTGGCATGAAGTGTTTTTCTGGTAATCCCGAGCACTTGGGCGGCCCGGCTGATATTATTACCCTCTTCGTGAAGGATTTTTTTAATATGCTGTCGCTCAACCTCTTCCAGAGTCATGCTGGAGGAAAATCCACTGACAAGTGCCTTCTCCGGATGACGGATCTCATGGGGAAGATCATCGGCTTCGATGACATCGCTGTCCTTGATGACAACCAGCCGATGAATCATGTTTTCAAGTTCACGGACATTCCCCGGCCAGGAATACTGGCAGAGCTTGAGCATGGCACGCTCCGAAACAACGATTGATTTTCCCATCTTGGCATTGAAGCTTTGAAGAAAATGTCTGATCAAGCGTGGAACATCGCCCTCCCGCTCCCGCAGTGCCGGAAGCTTGATCGGTACAACATGGATTCTGTAATAGAGATCCTCCCTGAACCGGTTTTCTCTCATGGCCAGTTCGAGATCCGCATTGGTGGCACAGATGATCCGGACATCCACCTGAATCCGTCGGGTGCCTCCAATCCGGGAGAATTCCCTTTCCTGCAAAACACGCAACAGCTTGGCCTGGACATCCAGTCGCAAATTCCCGATCTCGTCAAGAAAAAGTGTTCCGCCATCAGCCAGTTCGAACTTGCCGGGAACAGCGGTCATCGCACCTGTAAAGGCGCCCTTCTCATGTCCAAAGAATTCGTTTTCGATCAGGGTTTCGGGAATGGACGCACAATCAAGGGCTATGAAGGGACCGGACTTGCGGGTGCTGTTGTTGTGAACAGCCCTCGCGAAGACTTCTTTTCCGGTTCCACTCTCGCCCGTGATCAGGAGTGTCACGTCATTGTCAAGGACGCGATGGACCAGGCTGAAGACTTTTTTCATTGCCGAACTCTCGGCAATGATTCCGTCAATACCGGTCGTCCCGGCCTCTTCCCTGAGATGACGAACCTCGTTTTCGAGACGTTTTTTTTCGAGTGCGTTCCGGACAGTCACCAGGAGCCGCTCGTTGTCGAATGGTTTGACGATATAGTCATACGCACCGAGTCGCATGCTCTGGACTGCACTCTCGACATCATTGTTTGCGGTGATCACGATCGGGACGGCCCTGGACTGCGAATCATGAAGATACTGAAGGACCTCGATCCCTGTCATGCGGGGCATCCGGAGATCAAGGAGAATCAGGGGATACTCGATTTTCCGGATATGCTCGACCGCATCAAGCCCGTCCTCGGCACAGTCAACGTCATACTCATCGCTCAAGATCTCCCGCAGGAGCTCCCTGACCCAGGGTTCATCATCGGCTACAAGAATTCGCGTCATGTTTTTTCCAGTTCGGCCATAGGGAGGAGTACCCGTATCATTGTCCCTCTGCCCTCTTTTGAATCCACTTCGATCACACCACCATGCTCTTCAACAATCCTGAATGATATGGCCAGCCCCAATCCGGTCCCGGTTTCCTTGGTTGTGTAAAACGGATTGAAGATCCTGTGCAAGTCTTCACCGGCAATACCGGAACCGGTATCATGGAACTCGAGACGGGCCACCTTGATCCTCCTTCCGGGAGGAAGAATGGCCGTATCTTCGCGAATCAGGATCCTGATCGTGCCACCCTCGGGCATGGCCTGGAGCGAATTGATCAGGATGTTCAAAAAAACCTGGGTTAAACGAGCGGGATTGCACCGCACCGGGATCATCATCTCCCCATCATCGATTTCGGGATTGACCCCGGCCTTGTCGAACTGATACCGCAGAAGCAACATCGTATCGTCAATCACCTTCCTGATGGAAACACTCTGGAATTCACCGATCCCCGGTCGGGCAAAGACAAGCAATCGTTCCACCAGATCATTCAGGCGGGTAATCTCGTTGGCAATGACTTGTGAAAATTTTTCGAGAAATGCCGGATCGGAGAGTCTTCTCGGCAAAAGCTGGGCAAATCCCTTGAGTGCTGTCAGTGGATTGCGAAGCTCATGCGCCAGACCGGCGGAGAGTTCCCCCAGGGCAGCAAGCTGTTCCGTGCGGGCCATCCGTCTCTCAAGCATTCTCCTCTCGGTCATGTCATCAATGGTCACAACAACACCGATTGGCTTGCCATGCTCATCCTGCAATGGTGAAAAAAGAACCCCGAGAATCCTGACGCCATCTTTTGCGGCATACTCCATCTCGGTAGTCTTGATCGGATAGTTTCTGGAGAGAGTCATTGTTGAAAGACTCTCCCGGGAAAAAATCGGTACCGGGAACATCTCGCTGATGTGTTTCCCGGCATACTCCAGAGGATTTCCGCAGAGTTCCTCAGCCCGTCTGTTCATGGTCAAGATGTCACCAGAAAGGTCGATCGAAACAACTCCGCTTTGGATACTCTCCAGAACATTCTCGTTGAAATTTTTTATCTCGATGATTTTGCGATAGAGCGTATAATTCTCCACCGAATTAGCGACCTGGTCCCGCATGACTTCGAAGAGTTCGGCATCCTCTTCGTTGAAATAGCTCCGTCCGGTACCATCAGCGGCGAGACTCTTGTTCGCAAAGAGGAGTATCCCGGCCGGTCTGGACTGGACAAAAAGCGAACCGGCCATCAGGGAATCGATCTTTCCGGCACCTGATCCCCCTCCGTCATACTTGGCGATGTGGACAATCTCCCGGCTTGCAAGAACAATCGTAAGCAGGTTTCGTCCCTGGGCATCTTCCATCTTCGAGAGATCCTGGAGGGATATGCCCCAGTTGATCTCCAGATCGGTCTGGTTTGTCCCGTCCTTGAAAAGGACAAAAATGCCGACCTCTGCCGAGAGCGCACTTGCCGTGATGTTCATGAACACGGACAGGACCGGTCTCAGATCAAGAGTTCCGGAAAAGAGTTTTTTATAATTGTTGAGCAGGGAAAATTTCTTCCGTGTCCGGAACAACTCCCGCCTGAGTTGGACACTTCCCATATAACTGGCGAGAAGACTCGCTATCGCATCAAGAAGAGGACGCATCCCGAGAATCTTGTCATCGCGGGAGAAGAGAAAGATCAACACACTGTGCAGATGGTCCCTGGTTCGGAGAGGATACCCGTAACACGCCTTCCCAAGGGCAATCGGAGCGATTTTATGCTCAACCATCTCTGCGTCAAGTGATGCGACGTGAAAGGGCTGCCCGGTCTCTGCGATCAAGCCGGAGAGTCCTGCGCCCATCGGAAGAATGTACTGGCTGGCTGTCAAGCCTTTGAGGCTCTCAGCAAAATCGAGCCGAAGACTCGAGTTTCCCCGATCCTGAACAAGGCCATAGAGGAGAATGGTATCTCCCCCCAGATTTTTGAGAAGCATTTCAAAAACATCCGGGAGTACAGAGCGGTGATCCCGTTCAGAAAGCAGGAATTCGGATACGAGTGAAACCAGTTCGTAACCAGAGACCTCTCCCGAGCGCATGCGCATCCCCCGTTCAGGGAAAGAGTTTCTTCCCCTCACCCCAGATCTTTTCGAGTCCGTAATACTCACGAAGCTCGGTCAGGAAAATATGGACGATAAAACCGTTATAATCCAGCAGCGCCCAGCCTTGCTGCACGGCATTGACGGCATTTCGCGCATGAATCCCTTGTGCAGACAGCAGGTCCACGATCTGGCTTCGCAAACTGTCAACCTGCAACTGCACCTCGACATCGGCCATAATGAAGCAGTCGGCCATGGATGTCAATGACGAAATATCGATACAGACAACATTATTGGCCTTTTTCTCGACAAGAAACTCTGCAACCTCGCGGGCTTTCCTGAAAACGTCTTCCTGTGTATCAATCTCGGACATAGTGTGTTTTTCCTCGTTTCATTTCACTGGCAGGATGTGCCGCTTCGAGCATCCATTCCAGGATTCCATCCAGTTCAGACCAAGGCAATTGCCCCACCGGAATTCCGGTCCGTAGCACGATATCCGCCAGAATCAAAACTCCTGCACTGACTGGCCGGGTCTCCTCACCTGCCTTGGCCGCACAGGACTCACAATACACGCCGTGAAGAGATACCCGCCGGCACTCGACAGAATGGCATACGGTACAGCTTGACCAATCAGGCATTCTCCCGAAGTGCAACAGTGCCGAGAGCCTCGCGACCGGCATCATGCCCGCAATCTCCCCGGGATTCTTGACACAATGACGAAGAAGTGTCACAGAACGCCGAAAAAGGATCTCATCACCGCCGGCAACTTGGCAAACATACTGCAGGAGCCCGAGAAAATCAAACAGGACACCCATCGTGAACAGATTTGTCTTGAGAACAGTGTGTGCATTCAGGATTCTTCCGTCTGCAACCGTCACAAGATCATCCGGCCGTTTCCCGTAGCGGAGTTCGACCTGGCTCAGAGTCGCCGGTTCCAAAGCAGCCCCGAAGCGGGATGCCGGTTTTCGGGCACCATGCGCCATTCCGTTGATGTACCTGCCGTCTGAAAGAAAAAGACTGACGATTTTATTGGACTCACCATGGGGACTGCTCTTGACGACCAAAGCCTGGAGCCGCTCATTTTTTTTGATAGGCATCTCCCTTGTCATCCTGCTTCTCCATAACCTTTCCGGAAAGGACAAGCTGAATCCGGATGATCCTGTTCTCGCGAAGGGTGTGGACACGCAATCTGTGTCCACGGCAAACGACGGATTCGCGTCTGCGGGGTACGGTTCCAAACAGTTCGAGAAAAAGACCGCCCAGGGTGTCGGCCAGATCCTCCGGAAGATCCGCCCCGGTTTCGGCATTGACATCATGCACGGACATTCTCGCGTCGATATTCCAGGTATTCCGGCCGGATGGAACAAATGGCGTCTCTTCACTGTCGTACTCATCCAGGATGTCCCCGACAAAGAGTTCGAGAACATCCTCAAGCGAAACCAGCCCGGATACACCACCATACTCGTCAACAACAATCGCGATATGCATCCGCTGCTGCCTGAACTCCTCCAGAAGATCGAAGATCCGCTTGGTCTCTGGGACAAATATGGCCTGCCGTCCCATCTTGACCAGTGATTTGTCTTTCATCGACCGGGAATCACGTCCGATGAAGTCCTTGGCGTATATGATACCCAGAACCGTATCCTGATCCTCTCCGATCAAGGGGAGTCTTGAATGCCCGAATTTCTTCACCTTTTCGATCAGTCCGGCCGGGCCTTCCTTCACGCCGACCGTGACCATATCGATTCGGGGGACCATGATCTCGCGGACAATCGTGTCATGCACGTCAAGAACATTCAAAAGCAGGGTCCGTTCGCTTTCGACCAGCCCGAAACGTTTTTCACGCAGCATCTGTCTCAGCTGTTCCCGGTTGGCCGCGAGCTGGGCCCTGTCAGTTTTTCCCCGTTTTCGTGACGATCCCAGCACGTTCCGCCTCCATCATTCCAAGAATCCGCTTTTCTTCGGTACGCATCCGCACGGCTTCCGGGCGACCGGTTTCATGGTCATAGCCGACAAGATGCAAGGCACCATGAACCAGAAGCCGAAGGAGTTCGCTCTCGTATGTCACACCTTCACGTGCTGCCTGTGCAACCGCGACATCCGTTGAAAGAACAATATCCCCGAGAGGACCCGATATCGGTCCGTCCAGACAGTCCTGGGGAAATGACAGGACGTCTGTCGGCCGGTCCTTTCCCCTCCAGTCACGATTGAGACCATGGATGGTTTCTGTCGAACAGAGATAGACCGACAACTCGGCATCCTCTGCCTGGAGATGTTTAAGGATTGCCAGAGCCAGCCGCCGAACCAAGCGCTTGTCAACGGGATGAATCCCCTTGTCCGAACGAATCTGTACAGTATTTGCCATGCCACATCCCTCCGCCGGACCTTATACCCCATCGCCGTCACCGGCATACGCATTGATGATTTCCTGAACCAAACGGTGACGCACAACATCCGCCGCGGTAAAATCGACAAATGCGATACCGTCGATACCTTCAAGGATCCGGCGCGCATGGACCAGTCCGCTCTTGACCCTGGAAGAAAGATCCGTCTGTGTTGCGTCCCCGGTAATGATCACTTTTGAATCATTCCCCAATCTCGTCAAGAACATTTTCATCTGGGTCACGGTTGTGTTCTGGGCCTCATCAAGGATGATGACGGCATTGGCGAGCGTTCTCCCGCGCATATAGGCAAGCGGCGCCACTTCGACAAAGCCTTTCTCGAAAAAAACAGCGTACTCATCCCGCCCGAGCATCTCGAGCATGGCATCATGCAAGGGCCTGAGATAGGGATTGATCTTCTCTGTCAGGTCACCCGGAAGGAACCCGAGGTTTTCTCCGGCTTCGACAACCGGACGGACAAGAACAATCCGTGAGACCTGTCCGGCCAGGAGACTTGACACAGCCCAGGCCATGGCCAGATAGGTCTTGCCGGTACCGGCCGGACCGATTCCGAAGACAATGTCATGGGACCGGATGGCGGCCAAGTAGGCCAGTTGCCCGCGTCCCCGGGCCCGTACCATTTTCCCCTGGCGTGAAACACGGATCGTCTCATCGGCCAGCGCGCTCAACTCGAAATCCGGCTGTTGCACGAGAAGCCGGATATAATACTTGAGTTCGCCGTCGCTGACCGTGTTTCCCGGCTTGTGCATGAACCGCAGGAGTTTTTCGGCCAAATCAAGTCTGTCGCCGGGTCCGGAGACCCGTATCCCGTTTTCGTCAAAACGGATCACGACACCCAGCTGATCCTCGATCAATCGCTGATGCCGTTCCTGAAGGACGTACGGATCATGGACCCGAAGCCCGATCTCGATACTCTCTTGTTCAACCAAAGAAGTCTTGATCTTCGTTCTCCAAATCTTTTTGCAGGATTTCCGGATGACTCAGGATGTCTGCCGTCCAAGAAAATCGATCCGATAGACTGTTCCGGGATGGGGGCGTGAGTTGTTCCAGAAAAAATCCCGCTTGCCCGAGTTCTCCCAGTGACCGTCCTCCCTCCGTCCGATCCAGTAATCCGCAAAAAATGAATAAACCCGCGTCACGCCCGCTGGTGTGGCAATATCGAAACTATCCAGCATTTTCATGCGTTTGTCCAGAACCAATTCGGTACCTGTTTTTGGAAGGATTCGATACAGCCCTGGCAAGAAATAGTAGAGTTCCTTGCCTTGCGAAGACATGATGACAGGAACCCAGCGCCTGACACGGATGCTGCCGGTTTCATCAAGCGTCAATGTCCGGTAATAGCGTCTCCCCCCGATGGTCTGTTCGACCGTGTATCGGGAAAAAGGAAAAACCGCACTTCCCTCAAGACTGCTTCCGTTCACAAACCAGACGCGAACCCGATAGCTTGTCCCCGTGGCCGGCGCCTGCGGATTCGTAACGATCGTGGTCCTGTTTGTCTCCTGCCCGTCCCCAGAACCATTCGGAATCACGGGAAGCCGCGGGGTGACAGGATCAAGGACAGCACCGAGCGGACATGCCAGGAGCACCAGGCAGACCGCCGGAAAAAAAGAAACAAGCCTCACTCTACCCTCCGCGCTTCATGTGCCTTGCTTATCCGGCGCCAGGCAGCCTGAATCCGTGCCAGTCGCTCCGCATCCCCGGAACCCGTATCAGGGTGGCACAAAAACACCATATCGTGATACTGTTTCCGTACCGTTTGCCATTCAGAATCCGGTGAAACCCCCAGATCATTGTAGGCCGCAAGAAGTTCCGTGAGCGGACCCGCACCTTGATAGCGGGCAAGCACGGCACTCCTGTCGGCGGCATGATGCTCCTTCTCAAGATAATACCCGGCCAGGGGTGCCAGAAATATCCCGTCTACCATGCCCTGATGCCGTGAGCAGGCGTTCACCCCGGGCAGCGCCAGTGATGCACAAAAAGAACCATTCCGGTCATCGTAGTATCGACAGGTCCCTGGATGCGGGTATGGGAGAAGCCTGATGCGCATGCAATCCATGTGGAGATATTTTCCCTCGCGATGGAACCGGGCCTGCCAGGATGCCAACCGGTGATACAAGGCAAAATGCCTGGTGTACACAAAGGATGGGTCGTCAGCGGGTGGCCAGGCCAGCCGGATCAAGACACTCTCGAAGACCGGACCGTCCGCATTCAGCAGAAATTCGAGGACGGCATCTTCGTCCATCTCCTCCAACACAACCTCGAGTTCATTTTCTTCGGCAGATTGCACCCTGTCTCCCCCTGGCGATCTTCTTGACCCGGATCCTCAATCGGCTGTAGTTTAAAGTATACCCGTGATTTTTCGTCCCGGGACAAATACCGGTATGCAGGTACACCATGACCGATTTTCTCAACGTGCTGAAGGAGCGCGGGTTTATTGCGCAGATCTCCGATGAACCCGGAATCACGAAATATCTCGGGACTCCCCGGACGGCTTACTGCGGTTTTGACCCGACGGCGGACAGTCTCCATGTCGGACACCTTGTACCGATCATGGCGCTCTCCTGGTTTGAAAAGACCGGTCACCGGCCGATTGCCATTGTTGGAGGCGGGACAGCCATGATCGGTGATCCCAGCGGAAGAACCGAACTTCGCAAGATGCTGACTGTCGACCAGATCATGGCAAATGCCGAAAGCATCAAAATGCAGCTCTCGCGGTATATGACGTTTTCAGACACCGGGGCAATCCTCGTCAACAACGCGGACTGGTTGCGGAATTTCAACTACATCGATTTCCTCCGTGATATCGGCCGGCACTTCAGCGTGAATCGTATGATCGCAGCAGAGACCTACAAAGCACGCCTTGAACACGGTCTCTCGTTTATCGAATTCAATTACCAGATCTTACAAGCCTACGACTTCCTCCACCTCTGCCAGAACCACGGGTGCCGGTTGCAGATGGGCGGAAATGACCAATGGGGGAACATCGTTGCCGGAATCGACCTGATCAGGCGGATTGACGAAAAGGAGTCCTATGGTTTGACCTTCCCCCTGATCACAACCGCTTCCGGAGCAAAGATGGGCAAGACCTCAGCCGGGGCAGTCTGGCTTGATGCGGGTCGGACGACGCCCTACGACTATTACCAGTTTTGGCGAAATACGGAAGACGCGGATGTCGGTCGTTTTCTGGCCCTCTTTACCTGTCTCCCGATGGACGAGGTCAGACGTCTGGCCGCCTTGCAGGGTGAGGAATGCAACGAGGCCAAAAAGATCCTGGCCCTTGAGGCAACCGCCGTCACCCATGGCAGGCCCGCCGCCGAAACCGCGGCCGACTGGAAGGCAAACATGCCGGAAACCATTCTGCCTGCCTCCGCTCTCAATGACCAGCTTCCGCTTCTCGAACTCCTTGTGACCGTCGGTGCCTGTGCTTCCAAGGGAGAGGGCCGGAGACTTGTCCAGCAGGGTGGCATCATGATCAACGACAGCGCTGTCACGGCCATCGATCGAGTGGTGACCGAATCGGATTTTCAGGCGAGGCAACTTGTGATACGTGTCGGAAAGAAAAAATTCTATCGCGTGGTACTCAATTCATGAAAAAGAAAAGCCGGATCCTGGTCATCATTCCAACATACAACGAGAGCATGAATGTCAAGGTGATCACCCCCCTCGTCCTTGCGGTCGATCCAAGAATCGAGATTCTCTTCATCGACGACAATTCACCGGACGGGACCGCCGCCATCCTGCACGCCATGATCAAGCGCAACAAGCGGATCCATATCCTGGAACGACCCGGAAAACTGGGGTTGGGAACAGCCTATGTCACCGGATTCCAGTACGCACTCGAGCACGGGTACGACTACGTCTTCGAGATGGACGCCGATCTCTCGCACGATCCCAAATACCTGGCGGCCATGATCCACACTGTCGAGCATGAGGCGGATGTCGTCGTTGGCTCACGGTACATCCACGGGGTGAGCGTGGCCCATTGGCCACTCAAGCGTCTTCTGCTCAGCAAACTGGCCAACGTCTATGCCAGCTTTTTCACAGGGGTCAAGGTCAGGGACCTGACAGCCGGATTTGTCGGATATCGCAATACCGTACTGGCGGATATCGATGTAGCCTCGGTCCGGTCCAGCGGCTACGCCTTCCAGATTGAACTCAAATACCGCTGCCACAAGCAGGGGTACTCCATCAAGGAGATTCCCATCATCTTTGCCGACCGCGAACGGGGTGAATCAAAAATCTCAAAGGGAATCATCTTTGAGGCACTGCATCGCTGCATCTCCCTGCGCTGGACATATCGCCCCCGCAGGAAAAAATAGGACTCTATCACTACTCGCTACCACCCATCCAAGGCAGTGCGCGCACAGCCTTGGTAAGCCACATGCAGGCCAGGGTCAGAACCACCAGAATCAGACCTCCGAAAAACGGTGCGACCCCGAACAAAGCCAGACCGTAGACGTAGGCGACCAGAGCTGCCAGAATCAGAAATGGCCGCACAGCCGTATGGAAGAGCCAGCGTAGTCCCAGGGAAGGCCAGTCCTCACGGGATCGGACCCGTGTGTCGGCAATATCCAGCCGGATCATCGTGCGATACTTGCGGACGAGAATCCAGACCATCAAAACCAGCCCCCCTCCGAGGACCAGTCCAGAAAAAATCCCCGGAAGACTGGTAGCCAGAAGGACCATGGGGAAGACAATGACAGCCATCAGGACAATCACTATCGAAAAGAGAAGGGCCGCTTTGCCCAGTCCGAGGACCAATCCCTTGAAGGTGGCCGGAATGAACGCTTTTTCAAGACGGAACAGGCACCAGACGGAAAAACCGAACCACGCAAG
>DAIREN010000042.1:0-18398 GCA_036795535.1 Spirochaetota bacterium | reverse complement strand
ACAGCATGACCCAGACCCGCGTCCCTGTCGACAGCCTGGTCTCCTGGCTTGCGGAGCGTCTTGACTGAACCGAAGGCAATCGCCAATCAGGAACGCCCTTCCGGTTTCGGCCGGGGGCGTTCCTTTTTTTCTGCTGCACCTTCCACGACACGCCGTCCATCACTGATCCGTGGTTGTTCCCCATAAAAAAACCGGAACAAAAACCGTTTTTCCCCGTTTGATACCATGCATTCGGCGAATTGCGCGCTATATTTGATACAAACTTCCTTTCGAGGAGAGGACACCGAATGCTTCGCTCATCCGTCTTTCTTGTCCTCCTCTTCGTTCTTGCATCCTGTAACGCGTTTTCCTGGGCTGCCTCGGTTGACGACAGCGAGGATTACGGACTTTTGATGGCTGAGGCCAGAGCCCAAATGGCCGCCGGCTGTCCGGACAAAGCCGTCGAGTATTTCACACGTGCCCTCTCCCTGCGCACCAACGACATTCTGGCCCTTGACGGAAGGGTGGAGGCCCGACTCCTCCTCCTGACCTCGGGTCGCTCCGTCTATACGGCCTTTCCATCCCTCTTCATCACCAATGGATCTTCCGACACATCGCTGTTCCCCCACACGCCCACCCGATTGGCAGACATCTTCCCGACGGCACTCTCGGCCGTCCGGGATGTTGACCTCCTGGACACACTCCTCTCCCCGACAAACGCCATCCGAACAGCCCGTCTGACCGCCGATGCGGCCGTGGCAACGGGCCTGGCAGCACTCCTGACCCTGGCCGACAGCAATAGCAACGGGATCCCCTGCGAATCAGCCGACACATTCCTCCCGACAGCGGCCTTTACCGTTTCACAATCCGGCCCGGCACCCAACCCGGGCATCGTGGCCACAGCACAACGATACGCATTGACCGCAAGGGTCTGGCTTGACCGGCTTGAGTCGGCAACCCTGCCCGCCATGCGTCCGGGTACTCCGCTCTCTGCCTTCAGGTTCAACCTGGTCCGCTTCGTCGGTCATCTGTCAGGAGTCACTCCATGAGAGTCCCCCGACAGATGCGCACCACCATGGTTCTTGCATTCCTCGCCTGTGCCTTCCCGATGACACTCACCGCCCGCGAACGCCCCTTCTCCCCGGGATCCTCGCGAGCCCAGGCGATGGGTATGACCTGGATCGCGTGTACGGCTTCCGAGGATGCCGCTTTTCTCAATCCGGCCTGGCTTGCCACCGAGGATGAACGCTTCACCATCATCCGTCTCCGCACCGCAGCCAATACCGATGGCACCGATCTCCTCTTCGGCCAGACCGGCGACGATCTGATGACCTTCGGTTCCTCATCCACCCGGGGACTTCCCCCGGCCGGTTTCATGGACACCATGACCGGGTTTGACGCGGTCTACGATACGAGCGGCCCCCTCTTTCTCTCCTACAAGGGGGAGGGGTTCGGTATCGGGCTCTATTCGAGCTCCCGAGGCAGTTTTGCGGTTCATGGAACGACCCTGCCCACTGTCAATCTTGAACACGACTTTGATATCGGCACCATCGCCGGTTTGGCCATCCCTATAACCTTGAACGAAGACACGGGACTCCAGCTCCTGATCGGGGGGACCATCAAATACCTGATCCGGATCCGTCACATTTCCAGCGACGTTCCCCTGACGGAGGCTTCCCGTCTGGTCGATCCCTTTGCCTTCTCGGGAGACTTCCGGATCGGGCAGGCCATCGGTTCCGATCTGGGTATCACCTGGCGCTCGCCCTATTTTTCTGTCGGGATTGTCTGGTACGACTGGTTCGGCACAACCCTGTCCTGGACCGAATACAGCGGGGAATTCAAAACCAAGGGGACATCCCTGGTCGACACACACATCACCCCCATGATCGGGGCCGGCGTCGCCTGGACCCCGCCCGACTTTCTCGGCCTGCCCTCTTGGGTCTTTTCCAACACCCAGATCGCGATTGATGTCAGGGGATTTCTCGAGGAGGAGGACTCGTTCTTCAAAATGCTCCACGTCGGATTCGAGAGCACATTCCTCCACTTTGCCACAATCCGTCTCGGTCTGAACGCCGGATACCCGACCTGCGGGCTAGCCTTTCTCCTCTTCGGCAGTCTCCATATGGAGTACACAATCGCCACCGAGGAACGCGGCCGTCTCCCCGGGCAGGACCCGGTCACCCTGCATACCCTGTCGTTTACCTTCATGCTCTGACCGGGCAATCGCCCATCAGGGCAAGAGCACTTCTTCAACAATAAACGGAAGATACCGGAAGGCCAGTGCGCCCTTGCGGACCCAGACCCTCATCAATGGCACCGCTTTTCCGTCAACGGTCACCATGGTCTCGACCTGTTCCATCCTGTCGACATCCCTCAGCGCGAAATCCAGAAAAGTCGGCGCACCCGAGTCCACTCCGCAGGCCAGCACCATCCGCTCTTCCGAATCCCTGTGCTTGTTCGGCACCCCGATGAAGGCAACATGGGTTTCGTTGCACACCTTGACCCGTGTATAGCGGTCTATCTCGAACCGCGGTGCCTCTTCCAGACATTTCCACCCGTCATTCACTCCCGGCCTCCTTGCTCCCATTCGACATCACGTATCCGCAGAATAAAATATAATTCGGATCCGGTCAACACCCCGGACAACCCGATACCTGCTTCAAAACGCACTGCCATTCCGGCAGCCAAGCCTGTCTTCTCCAACCACCCTTCTTGTCTCTCACCAATAAAAAGGACTCCCCGTTTTTGGGGAGTCCGCTGCTTAACAATATCCGGTCAGATCAGAATGTTGACGGTGTCCCGGTGTTCGACGGATCGTACCAGGCTTCCATCAATTCCAGCCAGCTTGTCACCGAACCATCGCTGTTGAATGTGCAGAAGTCCATGTTTCCATATACCTGGGAGCTTGTTCCGTTGCGCTGATCCCGACTGGTATACCAGTCCTGGGCAGCATAGTCTGAAGAGCTGTAGGAGAAGAAGATCGAGAGGCCCCTCTTGACCGAACTGCCCGTCCCCCAATAATAGCTCGTCCCGTATCCCGACACACCCGAGGCAACTGTGGCTGTCTCGCCATAAGCCTTGACCACCGCATTTCCCAAGGCCGTCAACACATTGTTGGCGGCTGTCTTGAGTGCTGTCGAATAGGTGGAGCTGGCTGCAATCTTCGAGCACAGGGACCCAAGATCGAAGTACGGGTACTCCTGGCGGGAATACGTGTCACTGTTATCGTAATACTTGACTGCCGAATTGCGTGTTGATTCGATGGAACTCTTTTTGTTCTCGGTGTACATCGCGACAGCCATGCTGTCGACAGCGGTCTTGAGTGCGGAGATCTGCGAGAGATCGATCGCGGCCAGAGTCTCCCCATCGCCGACGGGATTCGCCTGGATCTGGACCTTGTAGGCATCCACGACCAAGGTCGCGAAATTCACCGGAGTGATGGAAGCCGAGCCGAGATTCCCGAAAATGTATTCGTAATCCCAGCCATCCCCCTGTTCGGTCTGCATCGACCCGACCATATAGCTGGCAAGATTCCTGAACTCATAGGCCGTCTCAACTGTGCTCATCAGACAGGCATCGAATCCGAGGATGCCGAGTTTGGAAGAGGATGTAAACCGCTGAGCAAGAGCTTGCTGAAGCTCGTCGAGATACAGGCAATCATCACCACTGGCATCATCCCAGCAAACGGCCTTGGCCGGACGCTCGGCCGGGGTCCAGTCCCTTGCCCCACCACCATGGTTCCATAACACAACCATGTAGTTGTTGGCCGGGAAGTAGGTCTTTCCATAATTCACAAACCAGGAGAGCGTGGCAGGATCACCCATGTTCTTTTCACCACAGTTCGCGATATGCCCCAAACCTGCACCGTTATCGTCAAGCCGCTCGGAATTGAAATAGGTCATCGAGGATGAATCCGGTCGCACACGATAGAGACGTGTATCAGACCAGTCGCTCCCTGTTGACTCCGTTTTTGCCGAAGTATAGCCATCCGCCGTTGATGAACCGGTTGCCCTGTCAAGGAGGACGATCACATTGATGTTGTCGGAGATGGAGACACCGGCATTGGCCAGGCCCTTTTCCATCTCGTTCATGTCTTCAAGCCCGGCCGCTTCCAGATTGTTGTCCGCATCAAGATAGACCATCACCGTCCAGTTCTTGACCGTCGCACTCTGTGAAGAGGACGAAGAAGAGGAGGATGAAGAAGAAACGCTGGATGATGATGAACTCGTTCCACCAGTCGTGTACTCAAGTGCGTCGATCTTCCATCCGGCCGCTGCAACGCTGGAATCGGAGGTGAAGCGGATCTTGACGGTATCCCCGGCAACCTCGATGGATGTAAAAGCTCCCTTGTTGCCTGTGTACGTGGCCAAGACCGTCCCGAGTCCGTTCATGATGTAGACTTTGTCGTAATTGTTCTCGGTGTTGAACGCCGAGAAGTGCACCCGAACCTTCGATGCACCAGCCTGTGTCAGCGTCGAGGTGACATCCTGACTGGCAGGATAGTTGGATGGATAGTTCGGAGATGTCAGGCTTTTCGCGACACTGACCCAGCCCGACGGAGCAGAACTGCTCGAAGAAACACTGGACGAAACCGAGCTGCTCGATGAAGAAGAGGAAGACGAAGATGAAGAGACACTCGACGAAGAACTTGTCCCACCGTCATACGAAGTCCAGGAGATATCGTCCACAGCCACCTGTCCGGCCGATGTCGAAGACTGGATCAACTGGATGGTCACACTCCCGCTCCGGTTGACCGTATAAGGGCCAGCTGTCAGCACAGTTGTCCCGGAGGTGACCAATGTGGCAATGGTCGTTCCATTGACCTTGACAAGGAGACTGGTCGCTGTGCTGTAGGCTTTCTTGTACTTGAAAGACAAGGTTCCGACGCCGTTATTGACTGTCACACTCAAAGCCGAGGTCGGGGACTGTCCCTTGCCGAGGACAGCTGTCTTGCCCGTCAGAGTCACTCCGCCCCAAGCCGTCTTTGTATAAGCCCACGACCAGCCACCGACACCGGCAAAGCTGCCGGTAACATAACTCGTCCCTGTTGCCGTGCAAGAATCGAATGTTTCGGTGTAACTCGTAACAGTTCTTGCCTTGACGGCATCATCCTGCGACGTCCGATCGTCGACTCCAGCGACTTCCGGGGCAATGCTGCACGCTGCAAGTGCAGTTGCTGTGATGGCAGCGCAAGCAATACGGCTCCATACTCTCATAGAGAACTCCATTCTGTCATATCAAGTTTGAACAGCTTGGAGCACATTCTCTCACACCCCCGATTTCCGTCAAATAAATTCCGGTTTTTTTCTGTCCAGCGACCAGATGCCACCCAAAGCGTCTTTTTATACTATTTTTAAGGGGAGCCGTCCAAAAAGCGGCAACCATTTCTCCGGGGACCCACAATGGAATTCGAAGCCGTCATCGGACTTGAAGTACACGCACAGCTCAATACCCAGACCAAGATCTTTTGTTCCTGCGCCAACCGCTTTGGAGCCGAGCCAAACACCCAGACCTGCCCCGTCTGCCAGGGGCATCCGGGTGTTCTCCCCGTCCTCAACGGCGAAGCCCTGACCAAGGCCATCAAGGCCGGTCTGGCCCTTGATGGATCCATTGCCCACTACTCGCGCTTTGACCGCAAGAATTACTTTTACCCAGACCTTCCCAAGGCCTACCAGATTTCACAGTATGAGTTTCCCATAGTTGTTGGCGGTGGCGTGACCGTGGTTCGCGAAGACGGGAGCGAACACACCTTCCCCCTGACCCGGATTCATATGGAAGAAGACGCTGGCAAACTCGTCCATCCCGGAGATGACGCAGCCCATTCCCTCGTGGACCTCAATCGTGCCGGAACGCCCCTGATCGAAATCGTCAGCGAGCCCGAACTGCACACCCCTGAAGATGCCGCCATGTATCTCACCGAGCTCCGGGCCATCCTGCGTTACATCGATGTCTCCGATTGCAACATGGAGGAAGGCTCCCTGCGCTGCGACGCCAATGTCTCCATCCGGCCCAAAGGAACCACAACACTCGGCACCAAGGTGGAAATCAAAAACCTGAACTCCATCAAGGGAGTTGCCAAGGCCATTGAATACGAAATCCGCCGCCAGACCGAAGCGCTTCTTTCCGGAACGCCGATCATCCAGGAAACACGGCTCTTTGACGCTGACAGGGAGATCACCCTCTCGATGCGCAGCAAGGAAGAGGCCCATGACTATCGCTACTTCCCGGACCCGGATCTGGTTCCTGTCCTCGTCCCGGAAGAACGGATCCGGACACTGAAAGACACACTCCCCGAACTGCCTCGCGCCCGAAAAACCCGGTTTATCACCGAGTATTGCCTGACCCCGAAGGATGTCGGTACACTCTGTGCGACCCGCGAACTGGCCGATTGGTTTGAAACAGCGGCTCGGGCGGGAAAGAATCCCAAAAAAATTGCCAACTGGATCCAGGCCGAGGTGCTCCGCATCCTGAACAATTCCGGCCAGGGCATCACCGCGTTCCCCGTCTCGCCCGAAAACACCGCAGCCCTGATGGATCTTGTCGAAGATGGTGTCATCAGCGGGAAAATCGCCAAAGATGTCTTTGAAAAGATGATCAGCACCGGAAAATCCGCCGAGAGCATCATCGAAGCGGATGGCCTGCGTCAGGTCTCCGATACAGGCGCCATTAAACAGGTGATCGACGAGGTCCTGGCGGCAAACCCGGCCCAGGTCGAACAGTTCAAGAGCGGAAAAACCGCTGTCAAGGGATTCCTTGTCGGCCAGATCATGAAAAAAAGCGGCGGGAAGGTCAATCCAGCCATGGTCAACCAGATTCTCGAGCAAAAACTCCAGTCCTGACCGTACCCGAAAAAGGGCTGCCCAATAAGGTTGACACACGCAATCCGCCGACACGCCCGGGCCTCCGACGTGTCGGCGGATCAAACGCTTTCGCAGAGTGCCGAAATACAGTTCAGGATATCATGGTTTCTGCGAATGTCTCCCGGAATCGCATCACAACATCATGAAACGCGTATAAGGCCGCGCGTTCAGGCTTGCGAAGCGTCGGCGAAACCTGTTTTTCATAAGATACCAGAACACTTCCTTTGTCACACAGCCCCGAAGCCCCTCAACGCAACAAATCCTGCCGATCCTGTGACAGGTCTTCGGGTGCCTTATGCCACCCCGGCACTCTGCCTGAGCCGGGCGTTTGTGGCGGCCTTCTCGTATCCGACCACCACCGGTTTCCCTCCGGCCTTTTCCGGCGCTCCCGCTGTCAAGCCGGGCACAAATCCCATCCCCAGGAGCGTCCGGATCTCGTCCCTCTCGATCAGGGACATCTGGCGGCTCCGGGCAAAAGCTTTTGCGTCATCGGAAAAACCGACCACCGAAAACACCCAGGCATGCTTTCCCCGAAGAACCCGCATCTCGTCGGCAACCTCCTGAAGATCCCTCTCCCCGAGAGCGGAAAGGCTCCTCGAGAAATGGACCAAGACCGTCTCCCGCTTGCCCTCCTTGCCCACCACACCATGAACCACAAGATCCCGCTTCCGCGTGACTTTGTCACGCAAAACGGTGATCCCGAATGCATCAAGGATTTTCCCGGAAACGGGCCGGAATTCCTCGATGCTCCCGGTCGCAAAGCGCCCGATATCCCCCCCTGCATACAAATCATCATAGCGTTCCAGTTGTCGGGCCGCATCCCGGTATCCGGGTTCCAGATTGACGATCTCCTCAAGAAGGAGGACTCCCTTCCGGATATCTCCGGATTGAAGCAGAAGACTTGCCATGCGGTAGAGAACCTCCAGCCTTTCGGTCTTTGTCTCCGTCACCTGGAGGACTTCCAACCAGGCATCAACGGTATCTTCCGTCCTTCCCGGCTGCGCTTCAAGACAGGCTGCCAGCCCGGTCAGGCCCTCCCCGCGATACTCCTTCCTGGCGGCCAAACCACGCCAGATGGGTTCTGCAGAAGCATGATTGCCAAATCCGGCGTAGAGCCGGGCTGCCATCAGCGCTGCCGGACCATTTTTCGCATCCAGCCGCAAGACATGGAGCGCGCTCGCCAACGCCCCCCTCAAATCGCCGGCAATCTCCTGCACCGTCGCCATTTTGAGGATCGTCACAATCTCTTCACCCTCGAGTTTGAGAATGTTCTCGTAGCAGGAAACAGCATGCCGGGCCATACCGCGCTTGAGGTACACCATGGCGAGGCGTTCCAGAAGACCGACCTCGCCAGGACAGGCCTTGAGCGCCAGAAGCAGCCCTCCCTGGGCATCCCGCCATTCACCGAGCGCCATCTGGCAGTCAGCAAGAGGGCCGGCAATCTCCGCCAGAGCCAATACCCGCTCATGCCGATTGATCAAATGCACGATCTCCCACTCCCGGGCAGCCTGACCGTATTCTCCGGCAACCATCAAACCTTGACCCAGGAGTTGGTGTACCCGGATGTCCCCATGGTGCCTGTTCTCCAAAAGTCGCAGGCCGTGCAGGGCTTCCGCCGCTTGACCATGGTACACCATGGATGAAAACCGTGAAAGTTTGAGGGAGAGCCCGAAATGTCTCCAGAGTGTCATTCCTATCAGGGAAACTAGCGCCATAGCACCAATCACAACCACAATCATCGTCCGCCCTCCCGCGTCCGGCATGAGCCATATCTCTGGTCTCATGATCGGCAGGAAAGCAAAAACGGTTTATGGATAGCGTTCGCAGAATGCCCGCAAGTGGGCTGGCCATGGTGCTTCCACCCTGATTCCACCCGCCAGTTCGAGACGGACGGCGAAGAGCAAAAGTTTTTTGACCCCAGCCTCCTTTTTCAGCAGACGATTGAACGGAAAGTCACCATGGCGATCATCTCCGGCCAGCGGATGGCCATTTTTGGCCAAATGAATCCGGATCTGATGCATCCGCCCCGTATCCAACCCGATCTCCAGCAGGGAACAGAGCCCTCCCAGGGGTCGCACCAGTTTCCAACGGGTCACAGCCCGCTTTTTGACACCATGGACTTCAATCGTCTCGTCGATCTCGCCTGATGGATCCGTCGGCACACCCTTGACAACCGCGAGGTAGGTCTTGCGGCTGGCGGGATCAGCCAGAATCTTTGAAAGCCGGGCCGCCGCCTTTCCGGTCCTGCCCACAACCAGACACCCGCCGGTATCCCGGTCGAGGCGGTGCACCAGATGTGGTGGATATCCCCAAATCCCGGTCAATTCATCAACGAGATTCGCACTCACGGCCTCTCCGGGTTGAACGGGCAAACCTGCCGGTTTGTTGATGATCACCCAGTCCTCACCCTCGTACAGGATGTCGATTGTCCGTTGTTTCATAGCCCCCCCGTTCTGTTCTAAAGATAGTCTGAGGAACAGCCGAAGGTCCCTGTACAGGATATACCTTCCCGGAACTGGTGATCATTCACCGGTTTTACCGCAAGGGGGCCGGCCCCGCCGTTTACGCTTGCGTATTCCGGCAAAAACGGTGTATTCTTACACTGTGGTTCCGCCATCCGCGGCGGGGCACAAGCATTGGATGGAGCAGCAGGGACATGCAGGACAAAACGGCTGACATACAGCATGAGGACATACAGGGAGTGCGGGTCATCGAGCTCTGCACGCGGATAGACATCCATAACGTGTTTGCCGTCGAGGAGACACTGACCCAGCTCATCGACGAAGGCCACACAAAGGTCATCATCGACTTCAGCCGGATCGAGTACTTTGGCAGCAACGGAATCCGTCTCCTGATGCTTGCGAAGCGCAAGCTGGATCACCTCGGAGGCAGGCTGGTTCTCTCCAGCATGAGCAGTTTCGTCGTCAAGATCCTCAAAGCAATCGACCTCTACGAGCTCTTCACCATTCTTCCCGACCGGGCCTCGGCTCTCGAGGAATTACAAACCAACCGCTAAACCCTATTTCCGCGCACTCCACTCCTCCCGCAGGACCGAGATCTGTTCCCCGAAAACAAGCGCCGGCCGTTCAAGCCACGGAAGTTTTACGAAATTCCGGACCACTTCCGCGTCGGTCGCTGTTTGCCCGAGAATCCTGGCGAGCATCTCCGAATACTCCGAGCCACAGGCATCGCACCCATGGCACACCAGCCCGGATACATCCTCAAACCCTCCAACCAAATGCTTTCTTCTGCAACCGCCATCGGCAGAAACGAAATCTCCGATCCAGCGGTTCTCCTCCGCCCGTCGTTCCATGTCTTCCCTGATCGCCATGCGCACCCTCTCCCCGGCGCCGATCAGAGGAATGATGCTCCCGCTCCTCTCCATCCGGCAGATCCCGTGGTGCACAAGGAATGCTGCCATCTCTGCCGGTTCCTGCCCTCCGCCCAAAACTCTGAGCCTCGACGCAAAACCATCCTGGGTCCACCCATCCCCCGCCTGGCGAATGAGGGCCAGGAGAACCCTGTTCCGTCTCTCGACCGCATCCAGCCTGACCTGTTCACCGGGTTGTGTTAAAAGAACGGCCAAGGCAGACTGGCCATCCCGACCCGCCCGGCCGGACTCCTGATAGTAGGCATTCCGCCCTGACGGCAAGCCAAGATGAATCACGGTCCGCACAGCAGGAACATCCACACCCATCCCGAAAGCACTCGTCGCACAGAGAATCCTGATTCGCCCTTCAAGAAATTCTCTTTGAAGATGCATCCTCACATCCCGTCTCATCCCGGCATGGAACGGGCGAGCATCCATCCCGCTGGCCTGCATCACGGCAGCACTCCGGGATGCGCCGAGACGTGTCCTGCAATACACGATCGCACGCCCTTCTGTCTTCCGCAGGATATGAAGCGCCGCCAGCAGCGGGAAGGCTGTTTGATGGCTGTGCCAGGCGATGTTCGGCCGGTCAAATCCGTGAACGAAACAGCGGGCATCCCGCAGACCAAGCCGCCTGACCAATGAAGCGCGCTGTTCTTCACCGGCACTGGCGGTAAAAACCGACAGGGAGTACGGCTCGATCCAGGACTGCAACCCTGCCAATTGGGTGTACATCGGCCGGAAGCTCCCGCCCCAGTCCTCGACACAATGGGCCTCGTCAATCACGAGATGCCAGATACCCAGTCGGCCGAGCCAGGGACCCGCCTGGTGCATCAGCTTTTCGGGACTGGCAAAGATCATCCCGGCTTGCAAGAGTTCATCCCTGGTGGTCTCCCTTCTCCAGACAAGAGCCCGGAGCCCGACTGACGCAGCCCGTTCAGCCTGATCCTCCATCAAGGCAATCAGCGGACTGACAACAAGCGTCTTTCCTGCCCGCAAAACCGCCGGAAGAACGTAGCACAGAGATTTTCCGCCCCCTGTCGGGAGAACGACAAGCCTGTGCCCCCCGGCGAGAACATCTCGCACAACCTCTTCCTGCCCGGCCTTGAATCCCGGATAGCCAAAACGGGTTTTCAGGATTTCCAGCATCTTTGCCATTTCCGGTATTGTCTCTCGCATATACAGAAGAGGTCCGACGAACATCCCGGGTTCCCTGTTTTTGCTGAAAAACCGTACAAAACCGGAAACCCGGGGCCCACAGACCGACAATTTTCGAAATTGGCGAATTTGACAAGCGAGCGCGCTTTGTGGCATCATTCAAGGATGCATACCCGAATTCGATCTGTTCTGGCTCTCGTCCTGATCTGGACCTGTACCACTGTCGTGACCGCAGATTCCGCACAGGTCCGACCTTTGCGTATCCTGGTCGTCCAATCCTATAACGCATCCATGCTCTGGTCCCAAGCGGTCCAGCGCGGCATCGAAGAAACGATTGAAAAAGAAGCGCCGGAATCGCACATCGAGTCTTTCTACATGGACACAAAATTCCATTTTTCACCCGAATACATGTCCAGACTCGCCGATCTCTTCCGCTTCAAATACACGGGGCAGTTACTGGATGCCGTGATCACCGTCGACGATGCCGCCCTGGCCTTCCTCCTTGAACTCCGCCCCTCTGTCATGCCGGCCACACCACTCGCCTACTGCGGTGTCAACCGGCTCAGCAACGATCGCCCGGCTGGCCACGAAGGTGTGCTCGGCATCGTCGAGGATATCGACATTGCGTCAACAATCGATCTGGCCCGCTCCCTCCATCCCGGTCTGCGGACAGTCTACGTCATCAATGACCGGACCATGACTGGCTTGGAAAACCGTCGGATGCTCAACGCGCTCACCCCGCGCTGGCCCAGTCTGAGGTTTGTCTATTTCGATACCCTCTCCTGGAATGGTCTCTCCCAGGCTGTCGCTGCCATCCCCGACGCAAGCATCATCCTCCTCTTGACCCATACCACCGACGCAGCCGGGGTCAGCATGAGCTACCGTGAAAGTATCCGCAAAATCCGTGCCGTAGCCCGGGTTCCGATCTATGGGGTCTGGGATTTCTATCTCGGGCGCGGACTCCTCGGCGGAATGATCACCAGCGGGTTTGATCAAGGACGCAGAGCCGCACTTCTGGCCCTTTCCATGGTGCAGGGAAATCCTGCTGACCAGCTTGTAAGCATCCGGAAGAGCCCCAACCAACCTGTCTTCGATGCTGCCGAAATGGCGCGTTTCCGGATTTCCCGGGATCGTCTGCCCGAAGGGAGCACGGTCATCAACCTTCCTCCGTCCTTTGTCCGGGAGAATTTTCCGGTCGTTGTTGCGGCGCTCTCCTTCATTCTCATCGTCACCATCGTGATCGCACTCCTCCTCGTCAGTATCCGTCGCAGAAAAAACGCGGAGTCGAGTTTACGGGAAAGTGAATCCCGCTACAGAACCCTCTCCAGGGAACTCGAGGAGACCGTCGCCCTCCGCACGAACGAACTTAAACACCGGAACCTCGAGATGCAGCAGCTTCTTGATGAACTGGGCAGGGATGCCCAGGCAGGCCAACGCATCCAGTTCCAGCTCCTGCCCGAGACGCCCTACCACTCCGGAGAATACCGTATCGATCACCTTCTCCATCCTTCACGCTACCTCTCCGGAGATTTCCTGGATTACTTCGAGATTGATGCCGACCACACCGGACTCTACATGGCCGATGTTTCCGGACACGGACTGCCATCCGCTTTCGTCACTGTCTTTTTGAAGAGCCTGATCGACCAGGCACTCGAAAAATACCGGAGCGGGAGCAGTCGCATCATCACAAATCCGGCACGGCTCCTCCTGCATCTCAACGGTGAAATTCTCCGGCAACACATCGACAAGCACCTCACGATTTTTTACGGAGTTCTCGAGCGGAGCACAAACCGCCTGACCTGGGCCAACGGTGGACAATTCCCCTTTCCCGTACTCTCCACTCCATCCGGTACCAGCTTTATCGAGCAAAACAGCCATCCTGTGGGTCTCTTCGGTTTTGCCGATTACACGAATGTCATCTTCGAACTCCCGGAAGTCTTTTCGCTTACGCTGGCGTCAGACGGGATTCTCGAGATCATCAACGAAAACAATCTTGGCGAAAAGGAGCGAAAACTCCTGCAGGCCGCCGACCGGACCAAGGGAGAAATTTCCCCTGTATCCATACTCCGGCGATTAGATTTTGATGAAGGAAGAGCACTTCCCGACGACATAACCATTCTTGTCCTGACAAGGGAGTGAGTATCCAATGCAGAGTGGTTCCTACCAGTACGCCTGGCTCAACAACATCTACATCATCAAACTCAGCGGAAGCCTGACCTACAGCTCCAGCGGAGATCTGGACGCTTTCATCAGCAGGATTTTCGCGGAAAGAAATTTTTCAAATATCCTGATCGATCTCTCGGAGACAGACAGCCTGGACAGTACCAATCTCGGACTCCTGGCCAAAATCGGAAGATACACCCTCGATACCTTCCAGAGAAAAACATCCATGATCTCCCCCCGGGACGATATCAACAGGGTCTTGAGAAGCATGGGTTTTGACAGTGTCTTCACGATCATCACCGAGCCGGAACACTTTTCCGGAACCCTCTCGTCCATCCCCCATACAGAACAGAGCGAACGCGAGACGGCGCAGACCATCCTGGATGCGCACCGCACCCTGATGGAAATGAATGACGCCAACCGCTCCGTCTTCAAAAATGTCGTCAAGTTCCTCGAAAAAGAGATCGACTCCCGTGATGCAAACGCACACTGAGACAGAACCGGTCGCGCCTTAAAAACTCAGTTTTGCCGACGCCAAAAAGGCCGCGAGATTCCGCTTGAGATGCACTGATGCTGGCGACTGCAGATAGCTCCTGACCTTGGCTCTCATCTCGGCCTGCTCCCTGGTAATACGCTGAAGGGCTCGCGCGTCCTCCTGGAGCCGACCGATGGTCCGTACGGCGCCCATCGTTCCAGGATTCCTGAGACTCGTCGCCAATTCCGAAAGGCCCTTGAGTCGTTGCCCGGCCCAACCGGCAAGAATCCTTTCACCCATGGCGTATCGGTCGATCATGATCACGGCCCTGGCATACTCCAGTGCCTGGTCCTCTTTTCCTCCAAGGACAACCAGCGCATCGGCCAAGGCCCGTGCAGCGGCCATGTCCCTCGCCTCAAAAAGCTCCCTCGCCACCACCTGGCGTAAGCCCTGATTCCCGGCAGCGAGAAGGGCAGACCGCAGGGCCTCCTCCTCCCCGGAATCCCGGCAGTGCCCCAGAAGAAGCGCCAAAGCCGGCTCGGCAGCCATCTGTGCATCATCACGGAGCGCCTGGATAAATTTCCGCCGGACATCGGCACTCCAGCGTCCGTATTCCCCGGCAAAAAAAGCTGCCTCACCCCGTTGTGCCAGACAGGCCAGAACCATCACCCGCTCACGGGTGCCCATCAGATCGGACAAGGCAAGGATCGCCGGCGCACTCATGACGATCCGTCCTTTGCGCAACTCTTCAAGGAGACTCTCTCTGACGGCACGGCCACCTCTCTGGAACAGCGTCTCGAAAGAAAGCGCAACATGAGGAAGATCGTGCCTGAGAAGCAAGCGCAAGGCAGGAAGCCCGGCGACGTGTCCGGAAAGGACGATCTCGACGAGCCTGGGACTGTACTGTGTCCTGTACTCCCGCTCAAGGGCCGCCAGCCCAAGGTTGAGGATTCCGGGATCGGCATCCTTGAGAGCCATGCCCAAGGCTTCCGACCGGAAAACGTCGAGCTGGAGCCCTGCCTGAACCGCAAAAAACCTGACCTCACGGTTGGTGCTCGCAAGACCGCGGGCCACACCCTGATACCCGGACCAGGTATGCCCGGGTTTGTCAAGATGCTCCTTGATATACCGGATTGTTGCCGCATCATACCCGCCGGAACCGAATAACCCTTGCGCCAGGCCAAGTGCCACAACTATCATGAGCACGAACGGAAAATTGTGAGATTTTTTTATCGTCATCTTCTTGATTATCTTTTTTTCTGGTACAAAACATTAATAAATCTTTGGAGACACGACCATGATCCTTTCCGGAATCAAGATACAGGAAGAGCGGGCCCGTGGCCGTATCGCCATTGATCCATGGGACCCTGAACAACTCAATCCGAATTCCTACAATTTGACGCTCTCCGATGAAATCATGCACTACCGGGACACCGAGCTTGACATGAAGCGCAAACCCGAGCCTGTATTGTTGCGGATTCCCCCTGAAGGGCTCGTCCTCCAACCGGGCAAGCTCTATCTCGGACGGACGGCGGAATACACGGAGACACACGGATACGTCCCGATGATCGAGGGGCGGTCTTCCATCGGTCGTCTCGGCATGTTCGTCCATATCACCGCCGGATTCGGGGATGTCGGTTTTGCCGGATTCTGGACCCTTGAAATCATGGTTTTGCAGCCAACCAGAGTGTACTCGGGAGTCCAGATCTGCCAGATTTTCTACCATGACATCAGCGAGGCGCACGACGAGTACCGTTCAGGCAAATACCAGAACAACACCGGGATCCAGGAGAGCATGCTCTACCGGGATTTCCTCTGAGTCCGGCCGTTGGCCGGTACGCCATTTCTGACATCGCAAGGACCTTTCATGACCATGCCAAACGACATTGACCGAGAAGAAAAAGGCAATCGCCCTTCTCTCTGGCAAGACTACCACAAGGGGATGGATGTCGATTCGATCATTCTCTCCTTCAAAAACCACATGAAGTACACCATGGCCAAGGACTATTACACGGCCACCGACTGGGACCACTTTTACAGCATGTCCCGTGTGATCATGGATCGCCTGATTGAACGATGGATCGGCACACAACAAACCTATTACAACACCGACGCCAAACGCGTTTACTATCTTTCCCTCGAATTCCTTGTCGGGCGCCTGCTTGGAAACAACCTGATCAACCTGATGATGATGGACAAGGCCCGGGCTGCGTTGCACCGCATGTCTCTTGACATGGAGGATCTGCGCAACGTCGAAGTTGATGCGGGTCTCGGTAACGGCGGTCTGGGCCGGCTCGCCGCGTGTTTCCTCGATTCCATGGCCACCCTCGAACTCCCCGGCTACGGATACGGAATCCGCTATGAATTCGGGATCTTCAGACAAATCATCCGAGACGGGTTTCAGATCGAGGTCCCGGACGAATGGTTGCGATTCGGCAACCCCTGGGAGATCGCACGGCCTGAATCACGCTTCGAGGTCAAGTTCGGCGGTACGGTTGAAAACCGGCCAACCAGAAACAATGTCATCAATCCGGTCTGGGTCAACTACAACACGGTGCTCGGCGTTCCCTACGACACTCCGGTCCCCGGCTACAACAACAACACGGTCAACACACTCCGTCTCTGGAGCGCCAAGAGTTCCGAAGAATTCGATCTCGAGATCTTCAACGACGGTGATTACGTCTCGGCCGTCGAGAACAAGAACCTGTCCGAGGTCATCTCCAAGGTTCTCTACCCGAATGACAATCTTCTCTCGGGGAAGGAACTCCGCTTCAAACAGGAATACTTCTTTGTCTCCTGCTCCCTTCAGGACATCGTGCGCCGTTTCAAAAAACAGCATGGAAACCACTTCGAGCGGTTCCCGGACAAGGTTGCTGTCCAGCTCAACGATACCCACCCCGCTCTCGGAATTGCCGAACTGATGCGCATCCTGATTGACGAAGAGAAGATTCCATACGAGAAGGCATGGGAGATCACCCAGGGATCCTTCGCCTATACCAACCACACCCTCCTGCCGGAAGCTCTCGAAAAATGGCCCGTTCCGATCTTCGAGAAGATCCTGCCACGCCATATCCAGATCATCTACGAGATCAACCGCCGCTTCATGCGGGATGTTGCCAGCCGCTTCTTCAATGATCGCCACAAGCAGTCCAGCCTCTCCCTGATCGAGGAAGGGCCCGAAAAGCAGGTCCGGATGGCACACCTGGCCGTTCTCGGCTCCCATTCCGTCAACGGCGTCGCAGCACTGCACACGGAACTCCTCAAGAGCAATGTCCTGCACGATTTTTACGAATACTGCCCGGAAAAATTCAACAACAAGACAAACGGGATCACACAGCGCCGCTGGCTCCTGAAAGCCAATCCGGGCCTGGCAAGTCTGATCAGCGACCATATCGGAACCGGCTGGATTACCAATCTCGACGAGCTCCGCAAACTCGAGCCCTTTGCCGACGATCCGGCTTTCCAACAGCGCTTCGCGGACATCAAGCGGACAAACAAGGCATACCTCTGCAAGCTCATCGAGAAGGAAACGACCATCCCGGTCCAGCCAGATGCCCTCTTTGACATCCAGGTCAAGCGGATTCACGAGTACAAACGCCAACTCCTCTTTGCCCTGGGCATCATCATCCAGTACATCCGCCTGAAAAAGAATCCCTCCCTCGATATCGCACCCCGCGTCTACATCTGCGGTGGCAAATCGGCTCCAGGCTACCACATGGCAAAACTGATCATCAAACTCATCAACTCGATCAGCGAAGTCGTCAACAATGACAGCCTGATCGGGAACAAGATCAAAGTGGTCTTCTTCCCGAATTACCGGGTCTCGGTCGCCGAAAAGATTTTCCCGGCCGCCGATGTCAGCGAACAGATCTCCACCGCCGGGATGGAGGCTTCAGGCACCGGAAACATGAAATTCGCGATGAACGGCGCCCTGACAATCGGGACTCTGGACGGAGCCAATATCGAAATCAGGGAAGAGGTCGGTGCAGAGAACTTCTTCCTCTTCGGGAAAACGGTCGAAGAACTCGAAAAGCTCAGTGCCGAAGGATACAACCCCCGCCACTATTACGAGAACAATCCCGAAATCCGTGAGGCGCTCGATCTTCTTGCGACAGACTTTTTCTGCGGCGGCCAGCCGGATCTTTTCCGCCCGATTCTGGACGCTCTCCTCGTTCACGGAGACCGCTATTTCAACCTGGCGGATCTCGAGGACTATCTCGCCACCCAGGACAGAATCGACCGCACCTACAGGGACCAAAAGGTCTGGAACAGGATGGCTATTCTGAATGTGGCCCGGATGGGAAAATTCTCGAGTGACCGGACCATCCTTGAATATGCGAACGAGATCTGGGGTGTCAAGCCAACTTCGATTGCGGTGACAACAGCAGAATAA
>DAIREN010000041.1:0-18878 GCA_036795535.1 Spirochaetota bacterium | reverse complement strand
TGTTCCTCAAAAAATGGCTCTTAGATCCTGGCAACACTTCCCAGATACCGGCCGATTCCTTCGACGGCCTGCTTGAGCTGTTCTTCTTCGGGGAGAAAGACCAACCGGAAATGGTCCGTGTCCGGCCAGTTGAACCCGGTTCCCTGGACAACGAGGACATGTTCCTCCCGGAGCAGTCCGAGCAGAAAATCCATGTCGCTCGTGAAGGGGTACATTTTTTTGTCCAGTTTGGGGAACATGTAGAGGGCTCCGGTCGGTTTGACGCAGGAAACTCCCGGTATTTGGTTGAGCATTTCCCATGCCAGGGTGCGCTGGCGCTCGAGCCGCCCGCCGGGCCTGGTCAAATCGTAGATGCTCTGGCGGCCACCGAGTGCGGTCTGGACGGTATTTTGGGCCAGGACATTGGCGCAGAGCCGCATCGATGTCAGCATGTTGATCCCCTCGATGTAATCCCGGGCGGCTTCTTTCGCTCCACTGATGACCATCCAGCCGCAGCGGAATCCTGGAGCGCGGTAGACCTTGGAGAGGCCGCTGAAGGTGATCACGAGGGTCTTGTCGGTACAGCAGGCCGGTGAGTAGTGCGCCATATTGTCGTAGAGGATCTTGTCGTAGATCTCGTCGCTCATGATGATCAGGTTGTGTTCTTCCGCAAAGCGCACGAGTCCCTCGATGGTCTCTTTGGGGTAGACCGCGCCAGTCGGGTTGTTCGGGTTGATGATCACGATGGCTTTGGTCTTCGGTCCGACCTTTTTTTTCAGGTCAGCCATGTCCGGGAGCCAGCCTGATTTTTCGTCACAGAGGTAATGCACGGGCTTGCCACGCGCCAGATTGACGGAGGCTGTCCAGAGGGGGTAGTCGGGGGCGGGGACAAGGACTTCGTCTCCGTTGTTCAACAGGGCTTCGACGGCAACCTTGATCAGCTCCGAGACGCCATTTCCCATGTAGACATCCTCGATGGAGATGTCCATTCCCCGCTGCTGCCACTCCTGTACTACGGCCTTTCGCGCCGAGAAGATCCCCTTGGAGTCGCTATAGCCCTGCGCGCTGCGCACGTTCTTGATCAGGTCCTGGATCAGTTCATCCGGTGTGTCCAGTCCGAAGGGTGCGGTGTTTCCGATGTTCAAACGGAGGATCTTGACGCCGTCCGCTTCCAGCCGCGCTGCTTCCTGAAGGGCTGGTCCTCGGATGTCGTAACACACGTTTTTCAGTACGCTGGCTTTTTTGATTGGCTTCATGGCAGTCCTCACTTCCTCGTCCCGGAGGGCGCTTCCCGGGCGGGTATCCCAAAATATGCTATGATCCGGAGGGAAAAGGAATGGTCTGCGGGGAAAAATCAGGCGCTCACGGCCTTGTGCTTGCGGTTTCGATGCAGGGTGAGAATCGTCCCGGTTGTGCAGTGACTGACTGTGGAAGAGATGATTTCGCAGGAATCGATCAGGTCGATGAAGATGTCGTCCATGAAGGTTGCCATGATCTTGAGACCGGCTCCGAGACGCTTGAGTTCGACACTCTCTCCGTTGACGCGCATCCGGAGGTTGCACTTGTGCTGGTAGTCGTCGACCTGATTGAGGTAGTCACCGGTCCCTGTCTGCGGGGTCCGCTGTTGGACTTCGTCAAGATCCAGTCCGGCTCCATGGTCGATGACCGTGGCGGTGAAGTCCTGGTCGGTGATCTCCCATTTGACTGCGATCATCTTGAGGGGCCCTTTTTTAAGAGCCACGGCGAAATTGTCGAGAACCTCGCCGGTTGCCTTGATGGTTTCGAGGACTGCGTTGGTGATCGCTTCGTCGACGGCGACAACGATTTCCTGCCCTTCCTCCTCCGAGTAGCCGGCATGCTCCAGATCCTCAAAGAGCTTGTCAATGATGGATGCCAGAATCCTGGTATCGGCTTCGAAGCTTTCATGGAAGGTGACGGCTTTGCTTTTTTCAAGGGCCGCGCTCCGGCTGTCGGCAAAAAAGAGACTGTCGAGCTTGCTGGTCGAGAAGATCCGGGCAATCCCGGGGGAGGGGATGACGGTTATGGCGATATCCAGCTTTTTGAACTCGTTATGAAGGGAAATCAGCGCGCCGATCCCGGAACTGTCGATGTAGTCGACTTTTTGCATATCGAGGGTGACGTGACTGGTGTATCCCTGCTCGTGTACGGCTGACTTGAGCTGTTCGGCACAGAAAATGTCGACGGAACCTGTGATACGGATTGTATTGTCAGCATCATACGTCAGGTTCATCATCGCCTTGGGCCATCCGTTGTGCGCTGGAAGTCGTCATCTACAAAACGCAAGTATATTCATAATTATCGGGCAAAATGACAAAAAGATAAATATGCTCAGGGCGTCGCGATCCGGTAGTAGGCCGTTTCTCCGATCCCTTTGAGCTTGGCCTGTCTTCGCAGAACTTTTATTCCGCGCTCCCGCTGCAACTCTTTGAGGACGGCGCTTGCTCCCGGGTCATCCAGGATGGATTGGGTGAAGCAGATCGTGTGGTCGTCGGCCAGACCCTGGATCCGGGCGGCCATATTGACGGTGTTTCCGAAATAATCCATCCTCTGGTCGAGATTCACCGCGATGGCGCTCCCGGCATGCAGGCCCATCTTGATCTCAAGCTGGCCGATACCGTCCCAGCTTCGCTTGGCAAAACGCTGCCAGGCTTCGATAGCGGCCTTCATTCCCTTGTCCGGTGTGATGAACACGGCCATCACGGCATCTCCGATCGTCTTGACCACGGTTCCTCCGTGCTTTTCGATGCTGTGGAACAGAATCTTGAAGTGTTCCCGCACGATGGTATACGAACGGGTGTCGCCATGGTCGGAATACATCTTTGTTGATCCTTTTATGTCGCTGAAGAGCAGGGTGATGCGTTTGATATCCAGACTTTCGTCCGATGACAGAACGTCATCACCGAAGAGTTGATGGAAGAGCGGGTGGGAGAGGCAGTCCAGCCCGGAGAGGTACAAGGCCGGCATCGCATAGTTGTGTGCTTCCGCGGCGCCATACATGGCACGTTTCCAGTCATCGATGACGTTTTTGGGGAGGGATGCGATCGATTCATGGATCGTGAAGGTCACCTCGACGTTTTCGTCGAGTGTGTTCCTGAATTGTACATTGCAGAGCGGGCAGTCGCTTTCGCTGTGGGTGCTCCTCAGATTGTGCTGAAAATCGGGGATGGCATGGCAGTGTGGGCAATGGTACTCCCACGAGAGGGTAAAAACGCCGTCGTGTGCCGCCTGGATAAAGGGAGGAAGGATGCTTTCCAGTGGAAGGTCCAGACTCCGCCCGAGCATTTTCAGATTGATCCTGAAGCATTCCTCGGGGGATGCCAGGGCCAGCCAGTCGATCAGGGGGGATGGCCAGAGTGATGGTTGGGTTTTTGCAAAGACCGCCCGTGTATCCATGGAGGGACCACCTTTATCAAGTTCTCTCATCGTTGTTCGTGACCGGTGTCTCGACTGAGTATTGCACGGCCGCGATTCTTTTTCAATCATGGCGTTGGCCAATCCCGGAGGTATGCTGAAATTTTGGCGGGCCCCACGGTGTCCCGCTCAAAAAATGTGATACCATCCGGTTCCGTGCGTCTTCCAGTCAGGGGACTTCTCCCGGGGTGCCCTTCCGTGCTACTTTATCAGTGTGGCTTTTGCCTTACGCAGAAACCATGGAGACTCGCAGAGAAGGGTGTACCCAGACCATGTTGGATATCCGTCTTGTTCGTGAAAACCCCCAGGCAGTCAAAGCGGCGCTGGCGAGAGTGGGTGATACCACCTCGATCGATGCCCTCCTTGAGCTGGATGCCAAACGCCGGACCCTTGTCGGCGAAATCGAGTCGATGCGCAGTGAGCGGAATGCCGTTTCCAAGGCCATTCCCTCGATCAAGGATCCGGCTGAAAAACAGATAAAAATCAGCGAGATGCGTGCTTTGGGCGACCGTTTGGCGCTTCTCGAAAAAGAAGGTGCGGAGATCGATTCCCTCTTCGAGACGGCGATGCTCTCCATTCCCAATATGCCCTCGGACGAGACACCGGACGGGGCGGATGATACGGCCAATCGCGTGACTGGCGAATACGGCTCCAAGCCCGAGTTCGGGTTCCAGCCGAAGACGCACTGGGAGATCGGTGAGAGCACCGGTCTGATCGATTTTGAGCGGGGGACCAAGATTTCCGGGACCCGCTTTTACATCCTCAAGGGTGAACTCGCCCGGTTGCAGAGGGCGCTGATCAGTTTCATGCTGGATGTCCACACCCGCGAGCATGGCTTTGTGGAAGTCTATCCGCCGTTCATGGTCAAGGAGCATTGTCTCTACGGGACCGGCCAGCTTCCCAAGTTCGGGGAGAACCTCTACCACGACGCGGAGGAGGATTTCTGGTTTGTTCCCACCGCCGAGGTTCCGGTGACCAATATGTACCGGGACGAGATTCTCGACGGGGCCGGACTGCCCTTGGTCCATGTAGCCTATACGGCCTGTTTCAGGCGGGAAAAGATGTCGGCCGGCAAGGATGTGCGCGGGATCAAGCGCGGGCACCAGTTTGACAAGGTCGAGATGGTGGCCTTTGTCCGGCCCGAGGAATCCCCGGCCATGCTGATCAAGCTCATGGAGAGTGCCGAACATATTCTGGCCAAGCTGGGTCTGCCCTGGCGCCGACTGCAGATCTGCGCGGGCGATCTTTCGTTCACCGCTGCTGCCAAGTACGATCTCGAAGTCTGGGCGGCCGGTTGTGGGGAGTGGCTCGAAGTCTCGTCCATCAGCAATTTCCGGGATTTCCAGGCCCGTCGTGCGGGGATCCGTTTCAGACGGAATGCGGGAGACAAGCCCGAATTCGTGCACACGCTCAACGGCTCCGGGCTGGCACTTCCCCGGATCATGATCGCCATTCTGGAAAACTACCAGATGGAAGATGGCCGGGTCTGTGTGCCGGAGGTTCTCCTCCCCTGGATGGGTGGCACAACGATTCTCGGACAGGGGTGAGCGTGCGTGCGTGACCGGGGCTTCAGAGTGAGGGCGCAGGGCCATGTCTGCGGATAGACGGCCACTTTCCCCGGCTGGCGAACGGTCGCTGATCGAACGGCTCGGGCGGGAAGGGTATTTTCTGCGCGAAGCCAGGCTCTCCGAAACCGCCAGTCTTCTTGCTGTCCTTGCCTGGGGCTTGGCCCTCGTGTTTCTCAGTGGTTCTCCCGTCAACGGGATGCAGCCCCTCGTTGTGAACCTGGGCCCGGTCTGGTGGCGTTACTCCTTGTTCGGGGATCTGGCCATTCTCCTGGCTGTTCTCCGCTACTGCAATTCGATCGAGGGGCAGGGTCAGCGGCTTGCCCTCGGCCTGCTTGGTCTCCTGGCGGTTGCGCATGGGTTGACAAGCTGGCACGATCCTTGGGGTGCCGTTTTCTCGAATACCCTGATCGAATGGCTCCTGCTCCTGTCTGCTCTTGTCACGATCCTTCCGTTCCTGCAGAAAATCGGGACAACCATCGACTGGTGCATGGCGGGTGCGTTTGCGGTCGGCGCCATCCTGGTTGCGCTTTCGTCCTTCGGGGTGCATGCGCTCTCCCTGGCCGGGCTGGCTGCCCGGCGCCTCGTTGTCAAGTTGGTCGCCGGTGCCGGGGCCGGCAGCCTCTTGCCGGTCTACCGCTGGGGCCTGGCACTGTCCGCGATCTCTCTCATCTTCCTGATTCTCCGTCTGCGCCGGCGGCGGCTCGCCCTTGATCCGGGATTGGGCGCGCTGCGAAAGCGTGCCTTGCTGGAGCACGAGGGAAAAAGGAAATGGCATCATCTCTGGGTCGTCCTTGTCCTGCTCTGCATTCCTTCAGGGGGCGGCTTGCGCGCCAGGTCGGTTTCGCTGGACCGCATGCTGACGAATGATGGCATCAGCCGGGAGGACTTGGCCCGGGCCTTCGCCGGTCTGGGGCGATCCGGCAATCGCTACCGGTTTGAGGCGGTGACGAATCTTGTTCTGTATGAGGAACCACCTGCAGTCCGGGGGGCGGATCCTCTGTTCCAGGAAACAATCGTTCAAGAAATCCGGAATGCGCTCCTCACCAACGGGACGGCCTGGGCCCGGGCCAGACTCGCGGGCCAGGAGGCGCTTCCGCAATGGATGACGGCGCTCCTATCGGGGGAGGCAGCCCTCAAGGCCGGGGAACGGGATGCTGCGGCCCGGGCCTTCGTCTCGTGTCTGGTCCTGCAACCGGGTGAACATCGTGCCTGGGATGGCCTGGCCGCTGCCGGTCGTGACCCGCTCCGGTTTGTGTTTCCAGTCCGGGCCCGGGCCGTTTCCAGATTCCCCGATGAGGTTGTCATCCAGTACGATGCAGGCCTGATGGCGATCCAGGAACGGTATCTCTGGATGAGCTATGCCCTGGCCCGGGCCCTGTTCCGTTTTGAAGGTCTCTGGAAGGACGGGACCGGAACGGGCGACTGGTATGAGGAGAGTTTTGAGGAACATCTCTTTGCCTGGCGGGTTGTGGCGGCGGTTTGGCGCGGATATGACAAGGATCCCCTCAAGGGCGCGGCTCCGTTTTTCACCAGACTGGCTTCTCTCGATCGTGACGGACTTCTTCCCGGGCTCGTCTGGTTCGAGCTCTGGCACCCGGTTTCGCCCAAAGTGGCCGAGGCTGTCCGCATCCGGTTCCGGCTGGCGATTGAACGGTATTGCGAGCGGATTCTCCTCCGGAAGTACGGGGAGTCCGGACCAGATGGTTCCTGACAAGACAGAATTCCAATATCGGTTTGTTTGCATTGTTTATGGATGTCTGTCTGTGTCGTTGACAGGAATGCCCACTCGGGATAGACTGGAGTATCCAGAGAGGGCAGGTGGAGTAAATGGCGACGCGCAAGCAGAGTGACCGCAAGGCAAAGACAACGGAAGGCTCCATCCTCTTTGTTGCGGCCGAGTGCCGGGGGATGGCCAAGATCGGTGGTCTGGGTGATGTCGTCCGGGATCTGGCCGCAACCTTTCATGGAATGGGGCGCGCCGTCTCCGTCGTGATGCCGTACTATGGTGTCCTTGAGTGCTCATCCGAGGAGATCGCCGTTTTTGATGCGCCGTTTGCCGGAAAAAGCTGGAAAGCCGGGTTGCATCGTTCGGTTCTGCCCGATGGCGTGACGGTCTGGCTGATCTCGAGCGAGGAGTGGTTCGGCGGCCCGTACCGAACCGTCTATGTCGACAGCAGTCAACTCGGGCATGGTCCCTTTGAGGATGATGCCACCCGCTTCGCCTTTTTCTCGGCGGCCGTGCTGGAGCGACTGGAAGCCGGCCCCGAGTTTTCCGGTGTTGAGGTTTTGCATTGTCATGACTGGCACACCGGACCGCTCTTGACCCTTCTTGAGCATGAACAGCGGCATGCGGAATTGCGGAAGCGTCTCAAGACCGTTTTCACCATCCATAACCTGGATTATCAGGGTTCAAGACCCTGGCAGGGTATGGATGGCGGCCGGCCGGGAAGTTTTGGAAGCTGGTTTCCGCTTGTCGCAGGGACGCTTCTCAACAGTGGCAAGGCCAAGGAATACGAGGATCCGCACAACCCGGCCTGTTACGATCCGATGCGGGCTGCTGTCCGTCTGGCGGACATGGTGACGACCGTTTCCCCGACCTATGCCCGGGAGATCACCATGCCCGATGAACCCGAGAGCAATTTTGTGGGAGGGCGCGGTCTGGAAGCCGACCTGGGGACACTGGCAACACTCGGGCGTCTTCCCGGGATACTGAACGGAATTGACTATGCCCAGCACGATCCAAAGAAGCTTCCTGTTCCCTATGATGTCGATATGAAGGATTGGCGCCTGCGCCGGATCCAGGGCCGGGAGGCGTTTGTGGACGGAATTCCGGAATGGGTCCGCGAACTGGCCGGGCGGCATGGCGAGCGGTTTGCCAACAGGGAGCATGTGCTTGAAGCGGTTCGGCATTTTGAACCGCTCCTCTGGAAAAACCGGACCCTGTTTGTCGCTGTGACCCGGACAGTCGCCCAGAAATTCGGGATCCTCTTGACCGGGATGAAGGACGGACGAACCCTCCTGGAGCACATCCTCGACCGCCCTCTGGCGTTGATCGTTCTCGGATCGGGTGACCTGGAGCATTGGCTCGATGCTTTGATGCAGCGGCCGAATGCCCTCTTTCTGAATCTCTTTGATGCGGGTGCGGCAACGCGGCTCTACGGAGCCGGTGATGTTTTTTTGATGCCCTCGGATTTTGAGCCTTGCGGGATCAGCCAGATGATCAGCATGCGCTACGGGTGTCTCCCCCTGGTGCATGATATTGGTGGATTGCACGACACGGTCATTCACGGCGAGACGGGTTTTACCTATGGAGGCGGGAGTCTTCAAGCCCAGCAAAAAACCTTGCTCTCGCTTGTGGATGATGTGGTCTGGCTCAGGGAAAACAGGGCGCAGCGCTGGGCCGGTATGCAGGAGAAGGCCATGCGGGCGCGTTTTGCGTGGACAACACAGGCCGAGCGGTATCTTGAGATCTACTCGTCCATCAGGTCGGGGAATGCCGGAGCCTGAGGCTGTCAGCCGGGAGAGAAATCCAGTCGGCATTACAGAACAACAGGATTTCGGAGGGATGCAGGCCTGCTTTGTAGGCCATGGAACGATGCCCCTCGATCCAATAGCCGAGATGATAATACGTGCGGCCGGTTTCACGCGAATAGAGTGCCTCTCTGAGCATGGAGAGTGTTCCCGGTGAATGTTTTGCCGAATCAGGATGCCAGGAATAGTAGATGGATGAAAGCGAGCGGCGTCCTGCATCCAGCCAGCCGCAGCCGATCAGGATTCCGTTCGGATCAAAGAGTCCATGGATGACCAGTGGCGCCGGGCTGGAAAAAAAGCTGGCATGGAATTCGCCCGGAGTGACAGCGCGATGACCATGTCTGTCCTGGATGAACGCATTGTGGATCTCGAGAGCTTCAAAGAAATACCGTACGGAAAATTCATCCGGACTGAAAAAACGTGATTCAAGGTCGGTTGATTTCCGGAGGAGACGGCGCTGGGAGTGGGAGAGCTCGAGATGCATGACGGGGATGCGCAGCGGCATGCAGCGTTGACAGCCCGGACAATCGTTGCGATAATACTGTCTGCCAAAATGACGCCAGCCTTGGTCAAGGAGTTCGTCGCATTCTTCCGGCGAGAGATCTGTCCCTTGGAGAAAAACGGAAGGGGCAGAACCCGTTGGCTGATGCGGAAAATATGGACAGACAGATACGGGCATGCGGATGGACCCGTACCGGTTCTGGAGGGGCTTCTCGACCATGCCTTAGTCAGTGACTGGCAGGGATACGAGACGGGTGGTGACCCCGGGGAGTTGTGAGAGTTCTTCATTGAGCTTGACGTGATCCGAGGCGTTTCCGGTCAGTTCGAGGACGAGCAAGCCGCTGTTGGCGCAGGCTGTGTCTCCGGCATCGTGCAGGCCGAGACGGGTGCGGATGATGCGCCCATTCTCGGTGAGGATCCGTTGGACCTGGCCGGCATGCTCGGTTCGCTGTGAAACTAGAACAAGTAGAATGGTGCGTTCCATACATGGATCTCCTGTTGTCGAATCTGCTATTGAGTATCCGGTCGGAGTGTTCATTCGTCAAGCCCTGTTCTGTGTCGGGATAGTATTTTCCGCACTTTACGAAGTGGCGATTCAGGAGTACTATTTGGGTAACCGGTCGCTTGTATTGGAGGGCTATCATGCAGGAAGATACCCGGGGCAATTTGCGCAGAAGAGCCGAAGAAATCCTTGAGAGCAGGAAGCAGGATCACGATGGCTTTTCGGATGACCGGGATGCGGTCATTCATGAACTCCTGGTCAACCAGATCGAACTGGAAATGCAGAACGACGAGTTGCGCAGGATACAGATCGAACTGGATACGGCACAACAACGATACAGGCAGTTGTATGAATTCTCTCCGGTTGCACTGGTGCGGCTGACTGACGGGTTGCTTGTCGAAGATTGCAACATCATGACAAGCGAGATGTTGCGATGTGACAAAGCCGGGCTCGAGCGCAAGCCGTTGTCACGCTGGGTTCACGAAGAAGACCAGGATGCCTATTTTTTGCTGATGAGAAAAGTTCTTGCGAGCAAGACCCCGTCCATGCAGGAAGTCAGGTTCCGGATTGGCAGTGATATTCTCTGGTGTGTGATGCGGGTGGCTGCGTTTTCAAGCGGGAATGGAGCGCAGCATCTTGAGGTGGCGATCCTTGATGTGACAGACACACACAAGGCCGAGGAATCCCTGCGGATTACCGAGGAAAGCCTTGGGGCAACCTGGTTTGGCTATCTTGGGAGATGGGACTGGGACTTTGCCAGTGGACGGGTTGTGACCAATCGACTCAAGACCGAGGTGCTCGGGTATGGTCCCGGAGAGATTCCACCCCATGTTGATGCCTTTGTCAGTCTGATTCATCCCGAGGACTTCGATCGGACCATGACGAATATGCGGGATCATTTGACCGGGAAAACGCCGGTCTATGAAACCGAATACCGGATCAGGTGCAAGGATGGTGGCTGGAAGTGGTTTTATGACAGAGGGCTTGTGGTGGAACGTGACGTGGACGGGAAACCGCGACGGATTGCCGGGATAGTTTTTGATATTGACGAGAAACGTCGGCAGATGGAAGAGCTTGAAAGGATTGCGGTCGAACTGCGACATTCCAATGAGGACAAGGATCGGCTGCTGTCGATTATTGCCCATGACATGCGCAGCCCTGTGACGGCCGCTATTGAACTCGTGGAGATGCTGGTTGGTGGAGAACTTGGTCCGGATGATGCTGCAGAGGTAGAGCGGATCTTGTTGGCGTCACTCCGAAGACAGTCGGCTTTACTGGAAAGCCTGCTGGAATGGGCCAAGGTGCAGACAGGGAGGATCCGTTTTCAAAGGGAGAGTCTCAATCTCGAAGAAATTTTCTCCAAAGCGCGTGCTGCGGTTGAACAGGAAGCGTACAGCAAGAAACTCACGATTGCGATCGAAATAGGGGAGAATGCGGCCGGAGAGGGCGATGCGGGGATGCTGGAAACGGTTTTGCGTAATCTTGTGACAAATGCGGTCAAATTCACTCCTGATGGTGGGCAGATTACGATTGGAGCCCGCAATACACTGGAAGGGCTGGAGCTTGAAGTCCGGGATACCGGCGTCGGGATGAGCGCGGAGGTTCGGGATTCGGTTTTCAGCTTTGCGAACAGGCAGCACACAAGGGGGACGAGAGGCGAGGCCGGGAGCGGGCTTGGCTTGGCGCTCTGCCATGATTTTGTACAGATTACCGGAGGCCGGATCCGTGTCGAGAGTACTCCCGGTGCGGGAAGTTCATTTATCGTGATCCTGCCTTGAATTTGCCGGAATCAGGTTCCCGTCAATGCCAAGCCGGTGATCAGGGGGCAGTCCGCTTCACCCGCTGCAATCCGTTCTTCAATTGAAGCGATCCGCGAACGATAGAAGGAAGATCGGGTGGGGAAGTGCTTTTTACAGAAGTTGTAGTACTCACGCTCCCAGAGCAGGGCGGCAGCGATATTGGCCGAGGCATCCCCGCTGGAAAGACTGACCAGCATGTGTCGTGTGTTGATGCAGTGTGCGCCGAGGGTGTCCTGGACGAGACGGGCGTTTTCAGTTGTGACTTGTCCGCCGACCGAGGTTCGTTTTCCGCGGAGCCTGGCTGCGCTGATGATGTCCCGGGTGACCCGACTGACCTCGTCATCGTCAACCTCGAGTCCCATCGAGCCGGAGAGATCTGAGCGACCAACCGTGACCTGCGCGATCGAGTCAAATGCCGGGCTGTCAAAAATATCGTCGAGGTTGCGCCAGGCGGTGATGGTTTCGATATTGACGGCAAGTTCCGCCTGTCCTGTTCGATCCAGTGTTGCCATTGTGGAAACAAAATTCCGCATGCTGTATGGTGATTCGACCATCGGGGCCAGAATGCAATCGACCCCGGTAGCCAGCATGAACTCGATATCGTTGCGGGCCTCGGGTCCGCCGATTTTTACGGTCAGGGGGACGATCTTGTCGGAGAGCCGGCGCATCAGCCAGATCTCGTCAAAGGTCTGTGCTTCAACCTCGGTACCGCCCTTGATGCCGACAAGTCCATGGTGCTCGTGCAGCCAGGCAAGCTGTTCTCTGAGTCGTTCCATGGGTCCCTCCCCGAGTGACAGGATATATACACAAAATATCGGCCTTTTCACGGCGCGAGTTGAGCATATTACTGCTGTTGGGGATTGAGGAACCTTGGATGGTTTGCGGAGGAGCATCATGGCCACTTGGGAAGAAATCAGCGAGGCCCGGGGAGTCCTGGGGGTTGGCGAGGATGCAACATTGGCCGAGATCCGGCGTATTTTCCGGGACCGGATCAAGGCGGCGCATCCGGACGCTGGAGGGACTCGTGGCGAGAGTGCCCGGGTGACCGCGGCGTGGAAAATACTCAGGGAGTACTGTGAGGGCTACCGATTCCGCTTTACCGAGGATGAGGTGCGCCGCAATGAGTCCCCCGAGGAACGGATGAAGCGGATGTTTCGTCAGGATACCCAATGGGGGCCGGGGCAGAAACACTGAGCCTCGTCTTGGCTGAGAGCGCTATGGTGACTTTCTTGAAAATGAGAAAAAAAGGTACCATGATGACGGGCTTGCGACCAAAAAGTCACCATGATGCGCAGAATGGAGGGCCAATAATGGCCTGATAGACGGGTCGGAAAGCGCACCATGGTGCCGGACGTGCCCAAGGTGAGAGCGCTATGGTGACTTTTTTATACCGTCAGCTCCTTGAGAAGGGCATCAGTCTCCAGCAGATCCCGGGCTTCCTCCCGTTTTTCTTTTTCCGAAAAGATCGTGTAGTAGTTTTCCTTGATATACGGAGCTTCCTCGATGGCGCGCACAAGATCGGCGCGGTCGAGCGGGCGCGAGCGAACCAAATCGAGAAACCCGCAGCGTTCAAGGACGCGGACGATCTGCTCGACGCGCTCTCCCTGGAGTCGGGCGGCGAGGATGGTGGCGACACCGACCTGGACCCCGTGCAGGGAGGGGGCCTTGGCCAGCTTGTCATAGGCATGGGAGACCAGGTGTTCGCCGCCCGATGCGGGCCGGCTTGTCCCGGCGATCTCCATCGCGACCCCGCTCATCACCAGGGCTCCGGAGAGGACTCCCAGAAATCCGGTATCGGTGATGTCGTGGGTCGGGTGGTTGATCACATTGTCTGCCGCGTTCATCGAAACGAGTACCGAAAAATCGTTGACGTATTCGCCGTTGTGCTTGAAGGCCAGCTTCCAGTCCCGGACCGCCGTGATGTTCGAGACCAGGTCGCCGATGCCCGAGAGGACATAGTGGCTGGGCGCGTTTTTGATGATGGCGGTATCCACGATGACGCCCGTCGGGATGACGGTTTTGAGGCTCTTGCGGCGTCCCTTGACCAAAAGGGAAGAAACCGGTGATGCAAAACCGTCGTTTGAAATCGAAGTCGGGATCGAGATCACAGGGAGATGTGACAGGAAGGCGATGTATTTGCAATAATCGACAGCCTTGCCGCCACCGATCGCCACGATGGCCCGGGCTTTTCCCGGGATGGCAAAGGTACTTTCAAAGACTTTCTCGATGGCGTTGTCGGTCACGATCTCCTCGTGGACGACATTGATTTCAGAGGACTCAAGCGAGATGCGGATCGTCCGTTCAAAGAGGTCACGGATTCCCTCGCCGAAAAACAGCGCAATCGACGAGAGGCCTTCGTTGCGCAGGTATTTTCCGATTTTGAAGAGCGCATCCGGTTTGATCCGCAAGAGAGATGGGACGGTTATTTCCATAATAAAGGGCTCCATGATTGGTGTGGTGTTCTTTTTGGGGAACAATCTCGCGCCGGGAACTCGCGGCTTGCAGCGGACTGAGGTTGTTCACCAATAAAAACCTGACAGCATGCCTATTCGATCAGTTCGGGCCGGATCTCGCCGATGTTGTCGTAGATGTGGTCCGGTCTGTAGGGGAAGGTGTCGATCATCTCGCGTGTTGTCACTCCGGAAAGCACGAGGCAGGTTGTCATGCCGGCCTCCAACCCGCCGACAATGTCTGTGTCCATCCGGTCGCCGATCATGATGGTCTCGCTGGCATGGGCCCCGATCTGTTTGCGCGCGATGAGCATCATCAGCGAATTCGGTTTTCCGACAACGTAGGGTTTGCGTCCGGTAGCCAGCTCGATTGGTGCCAGGAGGCTCCCGCAGGCCGGCTCCAGCCCGTCCTCGGTTGGATCGACTACGTCCGGGTTCGTTGCAATAAAGCGGGCTCCACCCGAGATGAGTCGCGAGGCTTTTTTTATCAGATCGAAACTGTAATTTTTTGTTTTCCCGACGACGACATAGTCCGGGCTGGTTTCGTTGATCGAGAAACCGGCATTGTAGAGGGCGTTGGTCAGGCCGGCCCCTCCGATGACAAAGACACTTCCGCCGGGGCGCTGGCTCTTGAGAAACTCGGCGGTGGCCATGGCCGAGGTGATGAAGTTGGCTTCGCTCAGTCCCGCTATTCCGAGGGCGTCGAGCTTCCGTTTGAGGTCAATCGGGGTCTGTTCCGAGTTGTTTGTCAGAAACAGAAACGGGGTCTTGCTCTCGAGCATTCGTTTGACAAAATCGGCCGCACCGGGAATCATGGTCTTCCCCCGGTAGATCACGCCATCCATGTCCGAAATCACGAATCGTTTGGCCATGCCTGTCTCCTTCTCTGTCGTTCCGCTCTGGTGTCCCGCATCCGGGACAGCGTAAAAATACACCCTGCGCTGGACAGATGTGGCAATTCCCTGTATACTCGCACAGTGCGGGGCTTGATGAGAAAACTGGAAGGAAGACATGAACAATCGAATGCATGAACGCCGTGTCCTTAAACGGCGGCATCTTGTTGTCTATCTCGATGTCGTTGACAGGATGACGGGAACGGTACTGGGACAGCTTGGGGATATTTCTGTTGAAGGCTTGCTCGTGATCTCCCGCACAGCCATTCCGGCAGACAAGACCTGGTCGTTACGGGTGGCGCTTCCGGATCTGCGCGGGTATCGCGGAGAGTATCTCGATGTGGACGGTCTTCCCTGCTGGAGCAGTGCTGATATCAATCCGGAACTCGTTTGTACCGGTTTTTCCTTTGTCGATCTGGATGATGCCGGTCGGGAGAAAATCCTCTCCCTGATCCAGGTGTTGGGGTTCCGTGACTGATGCTGCCCCAAGAGTATCTTAAAGAGGCCTGGTGGATGCTCGAATCCTGCGCCAAGGTCATTCCGCTCTCGTTTGCCCTGATTGACGAGCAGTTTTGCATTATTGCTGTCAGTGATCAGTGGCGGAAGAGCTATGGGGTTGAGGGGGCTGTTGTCGGTCGTTCTCTCGAAGAGGTCTTTCCCGGAATGGCCGCCCGGTATCACGGACATTTTCAGCGTGTCCTGCGTGGTGAAGAACTGAGCGGGAAGGGAAATTCCATTCAGCGTCGGGACGGGAGCCCTGCCCTGATTGATTGGGCGATGCATCCCTGGTATCGAGAAGATGGTTCAATCGGCGGACTGATGTTCTATTCCGAGATTGTCACCGAGAGACAACGTCTCGATGAAGAGGTGCGGTATCTTCGTACGCTTGAGAGAGCATTTTCCGGGATAGCAACCTCCCTGATCGCCGTTCCCATCGGGGAACTCTCGCAAGCGATTACTTCCGGGCTCGGCGAGATTGGGCATCTCTCCGGTATGGACCGTGCGTACATCTTTGAGTTCGATCAGAGCTGCAACAGCATGAGTAATACCTACGAGTGGTGTGCGCCCGGGATTGAAGCGATGCAGGAGCGCTTGCAGAGGGTTCCCTGTAGTGCCTTCCCCTGGTGGATGGCGCAGATTCGTGAAGGCCGGGATATCGTCATCAGTACAAGTGATGATCTTCCGCCCGAAGCAATCGCCGAGCGGGAGATGCTGGCCTCCCAGGGGATTCGTTCACTTGTGGTTGTCCCGCTCTCGGTCAGGGAAGGGCGCTGTGCCTTCCTCGGGTTGGACTCAACAAAGGGTGAACGAAACCTGAGTGAGCACTATGTTTCGCTCCTGCATGTTGCCGGGCGGATTATGATGAACGCGGTTCTCAGGCGGGACACCGAGGAGGCCTTGAAGGAATCGGAGGCCCGGGCCAGGATGCTTTTGGAGAATGCTGCGGATGCCCTCTTCCTTGTTGCTTCTGACGGAAGTATAGCGGATGCCAATACCAATGCCTGCCAGCAGACCGGCTATGCCCGGGACGAAATCATTGGACTGCCTATTCAGGAAATCGATGACAGTTTTGATTTTGATCATCTCCGGCAACGGATGAAGATGGCGCCGGGGGCCGCAGTCTTTACAGTTGAAGGCCGGATTCGCCGGCGAGACGGAAGTCAGTATCCGGTTGAGACTCGGGTCTGTCGTTTCCCGGGGAGGGGTTCACCCATGGCGGTTGCTGTCGCACGGGATATCAGTCAGCGCAGGGAAATGGAAGCAGAACAACAGAAACTCATCCTGGATTTGCAGGAAGCCCTGGCCAATATCAAGGCGCTCTCCGGTCTGCTCCCGATCTGTTCCCGTTGTAAAAAAATCCGTGATGACAAAGGCTACTGGCACAAGGTCGAGAAATATATCGCCGAGCATTCGACGGCCAGTTTTACCCATGGGCTCTGCCCGGATTGCCTGGAGCAACAGTATGGAGAAGATGACGTGCATGGAGACAGGGACGAAGGAACCGCGGAGTCCTGAGGGCTGCTGCGGGGTGTTTGAGACAAGGGACGCCCACCCGGTTGTTGTTTCCGATGGGAGGGAGTGTGTTCTTCCGGGCCCGATCTGGGTAGGGTGGCTTGGTTGGAAGGGACGCGAGGTTTGCTGGCTCCCGGCTGAAAAAGTCTTCCCACCCTGCCCCGTGATTCTTCCCCGGGATCAGGCCGGATTCAGCGCATCCGATGAGCGTGTCTCCATCCTCTTCATGCACCGTCTTCGTGGACAGATCGTTTCACTCTTTGGTCATATTGCAATAATTGTTCGCGGACGGGTCTGGAATTTTTCTGCGATTCTTGAAGAGAATGAATGCCCGCGAGCGGATGAGTTTTTCTGGCGGCCCTGCCTTTCCCCCTTTGTGCCTGAGGGCGGGACGGATCTTCCAGTCTCGTTACATCGCGCTCATCCAATCGGTTCTTTATGGGGAATACGGGGCGGCCAACGAGAAGCGGCGGGTTCGCCCGAACGCTTCGCCAACGATACGTCAGCCAACAAGAGCGGGCCGCGGGCAGACCGTTACGGGCGGCGTTTCATGCGCAGTATGGATGTTCTGGAAATTGCCGGGTTGGGTTCCGAAGCCATTGCCGCCCTTGAGGATGCGCTCACGCAATTACTCGGCCGTGTCAACGAGGCCGCGCCCCGCTCGCGTCGGGGCGAGTCACCATACTTTTCGCCATGGAAAATGAATTGCGCCGGCTTTGTACGAGAGGCCTTTCGTCTGGCGGGCCTGGCGCACTTTCACAGCCACCTTCCGCGAGATCTTTTTGTCGAAATCGGTTGGCACTTCACCCGCCAGGCCCGCCAGCCGGACAGCCCCATCCGTGTCGAACGCCGGCGCCTCCTCCAGGTGGCCGCGCCCGGCATCCGCCCCTCGTCCTCCGCCGTTCCCCTGATGAACCCGGCCAGTTGGTGGCGTGTGTTGCGGATGGGGTGAACACATAGGGGCGGTTCCCGAACCGCCCGTACTGCGGTCATCCTCTGTTTGGGGCACGGGATACGTGCCTTCATTGGTGTGAGTCCGTCATCTGTCGTATATTTGGAATATGGCCATCTGCGAAATCATGGTGAAAGACGGCAGAGATAGAGGGACTGGGCATGAATGAAAGGGATGAATTGAAAATTCTGATTTCAGTGATCACTGAATACTCACTCCCAAAGAAAATCGTTTTGTTCGGTTCGCGGGCGCAGGGACGTGCCCGGGTGGATAGTGATTTTGATCTTTGCATTCTCTATGACAGGATTCCAAAGCGAAAGCTGGAAGTCCTGCAGGATCTCTATCGATCGATCTTTCGTCTTGGAGGGCATCCTGTTGATTTGGTCGTGTATCAGGAATGTCAGTTTGAGGATAGGGCATCCCGTAAAGGGACGTTTGAGTCTGTCATTCAGGATGAAGGAGAGGTGGTGTATGGGTAAGAAAGACGCGGAGGCTTGGCTTGCTTTTGCAAAGGATGACCTTGATGCTGCCAAATATCTTCTCGGGATGGAAAAGAGATCGCTCGAAATCATTTGTTACCATTGTCAGCAGTGTGCCGAGAAGGCATTGAAGGGATTGTATGCGCTTGAAGGCGTTGAGATTCCAAGGACGCATGACTTTGGTGTGCTTGTGGCAGGGATCAAGATGGTGTGCGATGTTTCGGATCTGATGTCTGAACTGGCGCAGCTTCAGCTTTTTGCTGTTTCAGTGCGATATCCGTACGAAATGGAATTACTGCCTGGGGATGATGAGAAGGCGATATCCTCGACGGATGTGATATTTGCTCGTTGTATGAAATACGTTAATTTGAAAACCGGCTGATTATGTGTCTGTTTTTACGGGCATAGTGGCTTGGCATGTTGTTCCGGTGTGCAAATAATTATCAAACCTGCAAAATTCTTGAATTCTGTACGTACCACTCCAGCGTGGCGGAGAGCCTGTGCGGAGGGTTGTGTGAAAATGGCTGGAAAATATTATTGGTATTATTTGTCTTTCTTTCCGGGTGTAATAACGATGCAGACACGGTCCTCGGTCCGGCTGGTGGTGGATTTGTATCGCGGTGAATTACCCGCGGGAATGGTTCATCCGGCGGGATATACGCCGTAGGGGAGGGTTTGAAACCCTCCCCTGTCACGATACGTATTGATATGTCACGTCCGGACGTTCTGGTCTGGGATAGTGGAATCTCCAAATATGTTTCTGCGGTTTCCGTTGGTGG
>DAIREN010000040.1:0-19136 GCA_036795535.1 Spirochaetota bacterium | reverse complement strand
GGAATTCCTGCACGGAATGGATGGTGTCCGGGATGTCCAGGTGGCCGGGGTCCCCAGTGAAAAATATGGGGAGGAAGTCGGCGCATTCATCATTCCCAAGGACGGTGTCACCCTTGCGGACGAGGATGTGATCGATTACTGCCGTGGGCGGATTTCAAAGCACAAGATCCCCAAATATGTCTTTTTCATGAAGGAATACCCGATGACGGCGAGCGGGAAGATCCAAAAGTACAAGTTGCGCGAGATGAGTCATGCCCTCCTCAGGGAGAAAGGGATCGAACCGCAATAAGAGCCTGGTTTGTGGTGGTGTTTTTTTCTGTGAGCATCCTCAGGCCGGACACCGGATCCGGCTTGAGGAGCGCGGACATTCTCACATTTTTTCTGGACGGATGCCGGTTGAAAGACTATCTTTACTGAGTATTCGGGATGTAGCGCAGTGGTAGCGCACAACGTTCGGGACGTTGGGGTCGCTGGTTCAAATCCAGTCATCCCGAAAAAGGGCTCATCCGTTCAGGATGGGCCCTTTTCGTGGTGGTATGCTCTCTGTCATAACACACTGTCATCGGCCAGCCTGACTTGCCCGATGACATAAGTCTTCCCGCCTTCGCGGAGATAGAGTCGCCCGATGGAACCGGGACCCGGGGTGCAGCTCGCCGTATACTTCCCGTTCTGCTGTGTTTCGTTGACACCGCCACGAACCAATTTTTTCGCCTTGTCGAAATGATACCAGAAAATATCGGCGCCACGCGGATTCTTCAGGACAATCGTCCATGTCTTTCCGTTCCATCCGGCGTGCTGGAGGGAGAGTCCCCGCTCCACAAACACCCGGGCAGTGGCAAGGAAGCTCCCTGGAGGCGGTTGTACGGTTTTTCCGGGTTGTGCCGGGAGATGGGCCGAAAGAACCATGCTGGAGCCGGAGGCATTCCGGTCGGTTTTGGCCGATACATCCAGACGCCAGTTCCCGGCCGTCGGGGCTGCACAGTAGATCCGGGTCGAGGTTTCTCCATGATCAAACAGCACGCCACCCTGAACCGATCCTCCCGAGGCATTTTTCAGCGAAGCCGTGATGGCGTTCCAGGCCGGGTGGGAAAGAACCAGCGTGTGTTGGCCGGATGCTGCAGAGATACTGTGTGAGAGGACCCGGATTCCGCTTCGTTCCATCTGTGCCAGTGGCATCAGAGCGGCACGGGCGTATGCCGGGCTGGCCCGATCAGCCTCGAGGACGGCCTGGGCGATGGATGACATGGACCCGCCGGGAAGAAGCCGGTAGAGTCGAGCTGTATACCGGCCGGGACCCGAGGCGATGAAGCGGCTTGTCCAGCGATTATCCTGCCGTGTATCCGAACTCATCCCGTATAAGACTTTTCCGGAGGCATCCAGGAGCCTTGAGGTAACGAATTCTCCCGGAGGTGCTGTACATGTCACTTCCCAGGTTCCGCTTGCATCCGGTCTTGTGACGATGGAGCCCCCCATCCGGAAGCCATTGGTGAGTGGCGTCTGGTTCCCGATCCAGAACCCTGCAGGTGAAAGAGCGTTGTCCCGACTTTTTTTCCTGTCTGGAAGAGGAATGGTCAGGACTTGTTCTGTTGACTGTCCGGGTGTCCGGATATCCCGGGCCCAGACCCCAAGCCAATAGGTTCCGTCGTCGGGAAGGGAGACAAAAAAGCGTTTGACACCGGGAAAATGACTGGTCACAACCCGGCTTGAAACAAGTTTGTTGGCAGAATCGTACAGAAAGCACGTCAAGGTGTGACTTTCGGGATGACGGACTTCGAGACTCACTCCGCCTTCACTTGTCAGCGCCGTTTCCTTGTCAGGGCGTATTCCCAGTCTTTGTCCGGCATCCAGTATCCGGACTGCCGGGCCAAGGATGGCACCACCCCGCTCGGCGCGGATATTGAAGACATAGATGGTCTGGAGGGGCCATTGTTTGTCGCTATAGCGTGCCCGGATGCTTGCCTGCCAGGTTCCGGCACGAGGCGGTCTGAAATGGCAACGGGTCACTCCGCCAACACGCTCGGTCCATGTATGGAGGGGATGGCGTGCCTTGTTCTGGTCTTCAAGCAAGAGATCGACGTCAACATCGGGTGGAACCGTAAAATCGATCGTCCAGGTATCACCGCTGGCGAGAAGCTCGTCCCGGTTGAGAAGATAGCGTCCGCCATTGACCGGCTCAGGTATCTTGCGAATCTTTGACAGGGAAGCGGGAAGCGGTTCCATTCCGTATCGCAGGATGGAATCATACAACAACGGGCGTGACAAGAATTCGGAAACCGAGAGCGAGGGGGTGACGAATTGTTCCTCCGGCTTGTGTGCCAGATTGGAGATACGTTTCGCGGCCGGGGAGAGGAACAGGGAGCCGTCACGGTATGTCTTTTGTTCCCCGAATTCGTCATTCTCGAATCCGCCACGGTTGTCGGCCGTTGCATCGATGATGTGCCAGATTCCGTCAATGCGGACGGCATTCCAGGCATGGCCGGCAGCGGTGTTTCGGGCCAGGCCGATATAATTGCGGGAGACTCCGGTTACGGTGAGAGCCTCAAGTCCGGCCTGATCCGCCATCATTTTGAAGAGCCGTGCGAATCCGCCGCAGGTTGTCCGTTTGGTCTTCAAAAAAACCATGGGATCCTGGCTTCCTTCCTTCCCGTGGAGAAACGCGTCGTTGTCATAGGCGATATGGAGCGTGATCCAGTCGTGAATCCGCTTTGTCTTGAGGTAGGGGTCCGGTGTCGAAGCTGTCAGGTGGTGGACAATAGCCCCCAGCGTTTCGGCCGTTGGTGAGGAAAAGACAGGGTTTTCGAGACTGGCCGGGACGTTGATCGCGACGGGATCGGGGACACCGGTCCGGTAACGCGAAGCTTGAGGGCTGGAGGCGAGCGCGTCCGGGCGTGATGTCCGTGCCTGGACAAGTTTGGCTGCATCGAGGGTCTCTGTTTTTGGAGACTGGCTTTGACAGCCTGTCGGAACAAAAAGCAGAAGTACAAGAAAAACGATCTGAAGCCGTTTACAGTACATTGTTGATACCTTTGTCAGGAAGTGACACCATTGTACACCTGAACCGCGTCATCGACAGTCTTTTTCTTCGAACCGGCATGAGGCGGAATTTGTTGAAATGCATTGCATGAGCCTGAAATCCTGACGTATAGTGGAGTAATGAAAACACCCGTGACGTTCATTGGCCGAATCTTGGGCAGGATCCCCCATCTCCTCCTGCACGGACTGGTCCTGCCCATCGTCTTGCTGGTCCTCTACCTTGTCAATTTAGCCATGCTGACCGTTTCACCGGTCGTCAGTCTTGCCTGGTTGCATGAAGGAGCGGCAGGCTATCTCGGACTGCTTCCAGCGGATGTCGAGCGGTTGGCTGCCGGATCGGGCGCGCCGGAAGTCCAGATCCCGGAAGGCGTGCTCCTGGTTCTCGGCATACTGGCATTCCTTGTCCTCGTCTGGCTGGCAATTTTTGTCTGGATCTTCATCCAGGGTATCAGCCGGTTCTGGTTTTCCAGGGTTCTGAAACAGACCTACCGCAGGACGGCGCTCATTTGGCGACATATCCTGATCGTCTTTTTCCCCTTGGCATGGTTTGTTGCCGCCGGACTGATTCTTGGAGCGGACGGGTTACGGGAAGAAATCACCGAAGTTGCTGCAATGACAACCATCTCGCATCTCGGGGTGATTCTCTTTCTGTTCGGGAGCAGTGAAGCCAGAGACTGGAAAAAGAGCGGGGCAGGGGAGCATGCGGTCGGCTGTATCTCCGCCTGGCTCCTGGCCCCCTTGTTGACGGTGGCCGCTGTTCATGCCGCATGGAGGTCGTCGGACTCGGTTCCCTGGTTTCTGGCCTGGCTCGGTACGACCGCAGTCGAGGTCTTTTTCCGTTGGAGAGCCTATAAACGATATTACACATCCATCATGCGGCACGTTGTTGAGGATGAGAAGACAGATTAATGAAGTCCGAGTTTTCGCACGATTGAGAGAACTGGCTCGACCCGGTTGAGAGTGTAGAAATGGAGGCCGGGTGATCCTGCGTTCATGAGATGGCCGCATTGTTCGACGGCCAGATCGATACCTGCCTGCCGGGTGGCTTCATCATCTGAAGCCAAGGGGGCAAACCGTTTGTGGACAAAATCGGGAATACTGGCTTTGCAGCCCGCTGTGAAGTTGACAAGGTTCTGGTAGTTCGTGACCGGGAGGATACCGGGCAGGACAGGGACAGACACGGCATGCCGTCCGAGCCTGTCAAGATAGTTCTTGTAGAGTTCAACCTCGAAAAAGAGCTGGGTGATGAGAAACGAAGCACCTTGCTCGACCTTCTGCCGGAGGTACTCGGCATCCAGTTCAGGATCCTGACTTTCAGGATGGTTTTCGGGAAAGGCCGCACCGGCGATGGAGCATTCCGGGGCGACTTCATGAATCATTCTGACCAGTTCCCAGGCATAGTGGAATCCGTCAGGATGGGCCTTCCATGTATCGGTTCCTCTGGGCGGATCTCCACGGAGTGCGAGGATATTGTCGACACCCTGCATTCTCAGGTCCGACACGATCGCCCTGAGTTCATCCCTGCTGTGCCCGATGCAGGTCAAGTGATGCATGACGGGAATCCCCAGATCATGCTGGAGCCGGACAACCAGGGCTGTTGTATGCTCGCGAGTGGTTCCACCGGCACCATAGGTCACCGAGATGAAGTCGGGCCGGGCTTCGGCAACAAGGGTCCGCGCGTTCTGGAGCAGTGTCTCCCGGCCTTCAGCCGTCTTCGGGGTAAAGAATTCGTAGGAGAGCGTTCTGGTCCCGGATGCCAGAATATCCCGGATGCGCTGCATATGGATGACCTCGTGCCAAGTATCTTCGAAAACTATCAAAGATCGGGGCCTTCGGGTGAAAATAGTTACATACGGAGACCATGTCGCTGCAGAATGTCTTGTGCCCTGGCATTGGCAATCCGGGCCTTGTCCTCGTTGCCGGTTTTTTGGTAGAGAACCGACAGATTCATCAGAACCCGGGCCACTTTGAGGTGGTTCTCTCCCAGGGAGTGGATACGGATCTCGAGTGCCTCTTCGAGACAGGTCAGCGCCTGTTCAAAGCGTGACTGGGAATAATACATTGTTGCCAGATTGTTCAAATAGGTTCCCAGTTCGGGATGACGGGGACCGAGCTGCCTTCTCCGGACTTCGAGTGCCCTGAGGTAGAGATGTTCCGCCGAGGCGAGATTGCCCTGTGTGTCATAAAGTGTAGCCAGATTGTGCAGAACGGTCGAAAGGAGGAAGTGCTGTCTCCCCGGAGTCGCTTCGAATATCTTGATGGCCTGTTTGTAATATTCCTCGGCTTTGTCCCAGTTTTTTTGCCGTTTGTAGATCTCGGCGAGGTTGTTGAGACAGGTTCCGGTTTCGGGATGCAGCAATCCCAGCCGTTCCTTCCAGAGTTCATAGGCCTTGAGGTAGTATTGGAGGGCTTCGTCATACGCACCATGAAAAAAATGGAAGCTGGCCAGATTGTTCCATGACTGTGCGATGTCGGGATGCCCGGGACTGAGAAGATTGGTCCGGATGGCGAGGGATCGCTGGTATTTTGCCAGTCCGTTGGTATAATCCCCTTTGAGCGTATGGACGACCGCGAGATTGTTGAGGGATTCAGCCGTCAGAAGATGATTGGCGCCAAGATTTGTCAGTCGGATTTGGTAAGCAGATTTGTAGAAAGCCAGGGCCCTGTCGTACTCGCCCAGGTGGTACTGGACCAGCCCGGCTGTTTTCAGGGCTTCGGCGTATTTGAGGGGATCGATGGTTCTCCAGTCTTCGGCTCCTGTCCATGCCTGGTCGGCATATTTTGCGGCTGCATCCATTTTCCCGTAGGCGAGATAGAGTTCGGCCATACTGTTCCGGATTTCCACCAAGCCGACATGTTTTTTGCCCCAAAGTGCCATGGCATTGCTGTTGGCGGCAAGCAAGATCGCCTCGGCTTCGGCATATTCACCGTTTTTTCTCAGGGCCAGGCCGGCCAGCGTCATGGAACGCAAGGTCTCCTCATGGCGTGTCCCGAAGCGGGCCTCGGCAAGGGGAATAATTTTTTTCCCGATCTCGGCCGCCTCACGGTAATACCCGTCACGAACCAGAGCCTGCAAACGTGCCGAGAGGAGGGCATAGCCGCCATCGTCCGGGCGCTCCGCTTTGAGCCCGGTCCCGCTACTGCAGGCGAGGATGGCACAACCGGTCAGTATCAGGCTTGCATAGAGTGTCCAGAGACGCATGGGATTCCCCCGACGAGTAGTCTGTCTCTTGTATCGGCAATGGGTAGCCGGTTTCTTCATTAAATGCCGGAAAAACAGGTGTCGAGCGATGAAATCGGGAGTCCCGGCCATGAATGTTTGTGTATTTTTCAAAGAGATGCCGGTGTGCGAAACACCGGAAACCGAGAGGAGACACAAATTATGAACAAAACTCTGACAGTGTTGGGTGCTGCGCTGGCACTCCTGGCCGGATGCGGCTCGTCCGAGGATCCGGCTCTGGTCGCCCGGATCAAGTCCATGTCCGAACAAAAATCCCGGACCATGCAGGCTTCGGGCCAGATTGCCGCTCCGGCATACAGGGCCGGACAGTATGTGACCATGGTCACCATCGAGGGGAAGAAACGTTCGATCACACAGACCGGGATTGTCGGTCAGCGTGATGGAGGATGGGTAATCGAATTCTCTTCCATCACACCCAGCGAGGAAACCGTTAGCCAGATTTGTTTTGCCGGTCTTGAAAAACTGGCACAGGGTGCCGGTACGGATGCCCTCGAAATCAAATGGATCAAAATCAAGGACGCTGACGGGAAAGTGTCGGTCATGAGTCGTGAAAACAACCCTTTTTTCGGGATGATGACCGGATCCTATAAGGACATGGCGGCAGGAATGCAATTCAAAGCAGTAACAACCTATGAGCAGGGCGGAACGGTCTCGGTACCGGCGGGAGTTTTCAACGGGACACTCAAGGTCAATTCGACGGTGACCGTCATGGGGAACGAGTACAAGTCCGTCAACTGGATGCACTCCGGTGTGCCCATCAATGCGCTCGTCCGTTCCGTTGCCGATGACACAGTGCTCGAACTTGTCGATTACGGCTATGATTACAAGGCGAAACTGGACTGAGGGTTTTTGAACAGGCCAACGCTCCCTGGCTCGTCCAGTGGGGCGTTTTTTTGTGAGTTCTCTTCCTGTCATGATCTTCCAGCCAGCTCATTGACCCGTACCGGCTTCCTGCATACTTTTATCACGTGCATCACCAATTCACGTGCAGGAACAACTCATGCCAAAAGAACTGATGTCGGGCAACGAGGCTTTTGCGGCCGGTGCCTGGGCCGCCGGAGTGCGGGTTGGAGCAGGGTACCCGGGTACTCCATCAACCGAGATCCTTGAAAATCTCAAAAACTATCCTGATATTGCCTCGGAATGGTCGGTCAACGAGAAGGTGGCTCTCGAAGTCGGGATTGGTGCATCACTCGGTGGTGCCCGGACCCTTGTCACCATGAAACACGTCGGCCTGAATGTGGCCGCGGATCCCCTTTTTACGGCGGGATACGTCGGTGTGAATGGCGGTCTCGTGATTGTCGTCGCCGATGATCCGGCCATGCATTCTTCCCAAAACGAACAGGATTCGCGACACTATGCCGTTGCAGCCAAGCTCCCCATGTTGGAGCCTTCGGATTCGGGAGAGGCTTTTCTTTTCATGCAGACCGCTTTCAGCATCTCCGAGCGCTTTGATACCCCTGTGCTTGTCAGGACGACGACCAGACTCTCCCATGGACAGAGTGTTGTCGACAATCCCAAAAAGCGTGTCATGCCCGGAGAAAGCGGGTTTACCCGCAACCCGCGCAAGTACGTAATGATTCCGGCCTTCGCCAGAGAAGCCCATGAGCGGGTTGAAGCCCGCCTGCTCGAGATGGCGGCCTGGTCCTCCCGTGAATCCGGTCTCAACCGGATCGAGATGGGGAGTGACACCTCGGTCGGATACATCACCAGTGGCGTTGCCTATACCTATTTGCGGGAGGTGGCTCCCCAGGCTTCAGTCCTCAAGCTGGGCATGGTCAACCCGCTTCCTCTGGATCTCATCCGCGAGTTTGCCGGCAAGGTTGATCGTCTCGTCATCGTTGAGGAGTTGGACCCGGTGATTGAACAGGCGGTTCGCGGTCTGGGGATTCCCTGCGAGGGGAAGAGCCTCTTCCCCTTGACCGGCGAGTTCGAGCCCGGGATGCTGGGGGTCGCGCTCGGTCTTGCACCCAAGCCGCAGAAACCGGCATCCTTTCCGGTTGCGATTCCTCCGAGGCCGCCCGCGCTCTGTCCGGGTTGTCCGCACCGGGATGTCTTCAATACACTGCGTGATATGGGCGCCGTCGTGACAGGTGACATCGGGTGTTACACGCTCGGTGTCCTTCCCCCGTATTCCGCGATGGATACCTGTATCGATATGGGTGCCAGTCTCACGGTTGCGCAGGGCCTGGAAGTTTCGGGCGGCGTCAAGGGAAACGCCCCTCTTGTCGCGGTGATCGGAGATTCCACCTTTGCCCATTCAGGGATCACAGGCCTTGTCAACGCAGCGTACAACGGACGGAATTCCATGATCCTGGTGCTCGACAACGGTACAACGGCCATGACCGGGATGCAGCCCAATCCGACGACCGGGGTCACAATCGACGGCCGGGAGACATTCAGTCTGCGCTACGATCTCCTGGCACAGGCCGTCGGGATCAAACCGGAGAATTTCCGCGAGATCAATGCCTACAAACCGGGCGAGATCCGGAGCACACTTGTGGACATGTTGGGCCGGGATGGCCTTTCACTGGTCGTTGTACGCGGGACCTGTGTCATTTTCAAGCGGAAGCAGGCAAAACAACAGAAGGGGTCGGCATCATGAACACTACAACGGCAAATATCCTGATCGTGGGAGTTGGCGGGCAGGGCACGATTCTGGCCAGTGACATCCTCTGTGCCGCAGCCATGGAAGCCGGGCTTGATGCCAAAAAAAGCGAGATTCACGGGATGAGTCAGCGCGGCGGATCGGTTTTCAGTCATGTCCGCTTTGCCCCCAAGGTCCATTCACCAGTCATCCCCATGGGGAACGTCGATGTTCTGGTGGCCCTCGAGGAGATGGAAGCTGCGCGCTGGGTGGATTGGCTGGCACCGACCGGGCGGATGGTTGTTTCAGGAACGCGGATCCTCCCTGCAAATGTCACTGCATATCCGGAGGGGATTGTCGATGCCCTGAAACAGCGGGTTTCTGCATGCCTCCATATTCCGGCAGACCGTCTGCTTGAGGCGGCCGGAAGCGAGAAGTACGTGAACGTTTTTCTGCTCGGGGCTGCATCCAAGGGTATTGATTTCCCCGAATCGGCGTGGTACGCTGCGATTGAGCGTCTCGTGCCTCCCGGAACAGCCGATGCCAACAAGGCGGCCTTCATTGCTGGGCGGAATCTGTCCTGACGTGTATCCTCGGCAGTCAACATTACAATGAACAAGGAATACGTGCATGAGTGAACAGGAATATCTCTCGCGTGAGAGTCTGCGTGCCTTGCAGAGCGAGAGGCTGGTCCGCCTTGTCGCCCGACTCTACCAGCATGTCCCGTTTTATCGTGAGCGGATGCATGCCAAAGGAGTCAGTCCGGCCGATATTCGGGGAATCGAAGATCTTCCGAAACTTCCCTTTACAACCAAGGATGACATGCGGGATGTCTACCCCCTCGGTCTTCTGGCAGTCCCCCTGACGGAAATCGAGGAGATCCATGCATCCTCCGGAACAACCGGTAAACCGGTGATTGATGCCTATACGCGGAACGATCTCGATATCTGGGGAGAGGTGATGGGCCGCACGCTCGAGATGGGTGGTGCGACCAGTGCCGACATCGTCCAAAATGCGTATGGGTACGGACTCTTTACCGGCGGACTCGGCGTCCATTACGGTGCCCACAATATCCACGCAACCGTGATACCGATTTCCGGCGGGAATACCAGGCGTCAACTGGCGATCATGCAGGATTTCGGTTCGACGGTTTTGGCCTGCACGCCTTCCTACTCCCTCTATCTGGCCGAAGCGGCCAGGGAAGAGGGACTCGATCCGGCTAAGTTCACGCTCAAGTACGGGTATTTCGGGGCTGAACCATGGAGCGAGGCCATGCGGACCGAAATCGAAAAGAATTTTGGAATCAAGGCCTACGACATCTACGGTTTGACCGAAATCATCGGGCCCGGTGTCGCATCCGAGTGCGTCGAGCAGGCCGGCATGCACATCAATGAGGACCATTTTTATCCCGAGATCATCAATCCCGAGACCGGTGAAGTCTTGCCGGACGGGGAAAAGGGCGAACTTGTCATCACGACGATTTCCAAAACCGGGACCCCGATCCTCCGCTACCGGACCCGCGATATCACGTATTTCATGCGCGAAAAATGCGCCTGTGGCCGGACCACTGTCCGCATGCATCGCCTGTTCGGCAGAACGGATGACATGTTGATCATCCGTGGCGTGAATGTCTTTCCCAGCCAGATCGAAGAGGTTCTTCTCCGCTTCGAGAGTATTGAGCCGCATTATCAGCTCATCGTGGACCGCAAGGAACATCTTGACAACCTCGAGGTCCAGATCGAGATGACCTCCGAACTCTTCTCCGACGAGGTCCGTGACCTTGAGGGGATCGAGCACAGGATCGAAAGCGAGATTGCCTCGGCGCTCGGGATCCATGCAAAAGTGCGACTGGTTGAGCCAAAGACGATTCCGCGCAGCGAAGGCAAGGCTGTGCGCATCATTGACAAACGAAAAATCTGATCGGGGGACGGCATGTCGGTAACACAGGTTTCGGTTTTTATTGAAAACCGTGAGGGCAGGCTGGCCGAGGTCAGCCGACTCCTCTCCGGGAAGGACATCAATATCCGTTCGCTCTCCCTGGCCGATTCATCGGATTTCGGAGTCTTGCGGCTGATCGTGGACAATCCGGAGCAGTGCATTCAGGTCCTGCAGGAAAACGGATTTGTGGCCAGGGCTACCCCTGTTCTGGCCCTCGAGATCGAAGACAGGCCGGGTGGACTGGATCGCGTTCTTTCCCTTTTTTCCTCAAACGGAATAAACGTCGAGTACATGTACGCCTTTGTCGAAAAATCACACGATAATGCCATTGTCATTTTCAAGACCGGGGACAACGGGAGGGCACTCGATCTGGCTTCGCGTGAGGGGATTCCCGTCATCCGGGGAGAGGCCCTGTTTTCACGATAACGCATCGAAAGGTTGGTCATGGAATCTTCCTGCTGGCAACACGAGATCGAAACGATGGAGCCGCATGCATTGCGTGCCATGCAGCTTGAACGTCTGAATGCTGTACTTGCAAGAGCGGCAAAGTCTCCCTACTACGGAAAACTCTTTTCCCAAAATGGGCTCGGACGGATCGGATCGCTGGACGAGTTCTCGAGGTACCCGTTCACCGGTAAGCAGGATCTCAGGGATAATTTTCCCTATGGATTTTTGACCGGCTCTCTGGACGAGACTGTTCGTCTCCATTCTTCATCGGGAACAACCGGCATCCCGACGGTCGTCTTCTACACACCTGAAGATCTCGATGTCTGGACCGAGTGTGTGACCCGCAGCATGTACATGACCGGTGCCCGGAAGTGTGACGTTTTCCAGAACATGATGGGTTACGGGCTCTTTACCGGCGGAATCGGGTTTCATTATGGAGCCGAGCGCCTGGGCATGTTGACCATCCCGTCCGGGCCGGGGAATTCCAAGCGCCAGATCTGGTTCATGAAGACCTTCCGCACCAGTGTCATGCACATCCTCCCCAGCTATGCGCTGCATCTGATGACGTATTTTCCCGAGGAGGGCATTGATCCACGCAGAGACCTCGCCCTGAAAATCGCCTTTATCGGTGCGGAACCCCATAGTGAGGGTGTGCGCACCAAGATCGAGGAATTCTACGGGATCAAGGCTTACAACTCCTATGGCCTCTCCGAGATGTGCGGACCGGGAGTCGCTTTTGAGTGTCCGGCACAGGAAGGCCTGCATGTCTGGGAAGACCATTTTTATCCCGAAATCATCAACCCCGAGACTGGGGAAGTGTTGCCTGACGGGGAGGATGGCGAGCTCGTCCTGACAACCCTGACCAAGACGGCCATGCCTTTGATCCGCTATCGGACCAGGGATCTGACCCGGATTCTCCCGGGGATCTGTTCCTGCGGCCGGACCCATCGCCGAATCCAGAGGATCACGGGCAGGAGCGACGATATGTTGATCATCAACGGTGTGAACATCTTCCCGGTCCAGATTGAAAAAGTCCTGATGACCATTCCCGAGATCGGGAACAATTATTTGATCGAAATTGTCAAAGAGAACTTCATGGACCGGATTATTGTCAAGGTCGAGATCAAACCCGAAGCCTTTGGTGGCCGTCTTGAACAACTCTCGGCACTCCAGCACAGGATCGCCGATGCCCTGCACACCGATCTTGTCGTGTCTCCGGTTGTCAAGCTGGTCGAGCCGGGAAGTCTTCCTGTTGCTGAAGGCAAGGCCAAGCGCGTCAACGATCTGCGGAATGCATGAAGGGGGAATCCATGGCACACACGCTGACCGTTTTTATGGAAAACAAACCGGGAAAGCTTGAGCGGATCACCGGTATCCTTGCCGACGCCGGAGTGAATCTGCGGGGGATTACAGTTGCCTCCGGGGGGGAATTCGGAGTCGTTCGTGTCCTCGTGACGGATCATGAACGGGCTATGCAGGTTCTGCGAAGCGCCAATCTGACTGTCTCGGTGCAGGAATCGATCGTTGCCGTTGTCGAAGACGAGCCGGGCGGGTTCCACAGACTCTTGGGCATACTGACGAAAAACAACATCAATATCGAAGACTGCTATGGTTTTGTTCTGGAAAACAGCAAGAAGGCCGCCATCGTGATCGATGTCACGGACAGAGCACGGGCCGAGGAAATCCTCAGGGGAAACGGCATCGAATTCTGGAAGGAATAATCAGTTTCCAGGGATCGTATGCAGGATCTGCCCGATCTGATAGACCAGGGCGGACATTCCCCAGGCTGCAAGGGTTGTCCAGATGATCATCACCAAAGCCAAACGAAGACCGGCTTCCCGCGCGAAGATCAGCGTGGCCGCCTGGCAGGGCACGTACAACAGAATGAAGACGAGCAGAGAGAGCGCGGTCACCGGGTCGACGGAATAGTACTGCGCATCCCTGCGGATGACGGGCAGACCGCTTTGGGCGTGTTTGAATCCACCTGCCTCGGTCGAAAGGACAGCGGAGGGCGCGACGGGTGTCCTGGACAGAAAGACCGGGTCACGGCGCAGACGACTGGTCAGTCCTTCGGTATCCTCAGCCGAGGTTCCGTAGATTGATCCCAGTGTTGTCACAACCATTTCCTTGGCGGCAAACCCGCTTACAAGCGCAACTGCAATCTTCCAGTCGTCCAGACCGAGGGGGCTGAGCAATGGCGCGATCAAGTTTCCAAGACGACCTGCATAACTCTTGCGGCCAAGATTTTCCTGCCAGGCGAGTTCGACCTCCCGGATTCTGTTTTGCAGGATCTCCCTCTGGATGATCATGGTCCTGGCATTTGTGTACGATGTGATATCCGCATTGCTGATGCTCGCCAGGGCATGGGCCCGCCGTGTTTCGGCCATCCGGTATTGCTGCGAGATCGGTGACGCGTTGGAGACAGCATTGGAAAAATCACTCGAGGCAAGGATGATTGAAGCCGTGGCCCGAACCACACCGGCATTTGTCATGGCGGGTTGGGCGGACAGGACATGTCCCCGTGTTTCAAGATCCTGGATGCGTGCCGTGTGTGCGGCTCGTTCCTCTTCGGATGGTTGTGGATAATTCGAAAGAAACCAGAAAGCGATGGCCGCCAACAGGAGAACCGTTCCTGCTTTTTTGAGAAAATGCAGGGATTGTTCCGCTGCCTGGTGGATGATTCCGAAAGGAGTCGGAAGACGCCAGGGTGGAAGATCCATCAAAAACACATCCTCGTGCTTTGCATAAAAAACATGACGCCGGAATATCCGGGCTGTGATCAGGGCCATGATGATGCCGAAGCTGTACAATCCGAGGAGAATCAGCCCTCCGAGATGGGGAGGAAAGAGTGCCGCGATCAGGAGCGTGAAAACCGGAAGACGGGCGCTGCAACTGATGAAGGGGAGCGCCATCATGGTCGCGAGCCGGTCATTTTTGTTTTCGAGTGTCCTGGTCGAGAGTATGGCCGGGACGGTGCACCCGAAGCCGAGCAAAAACGGCAGGAAGGATTTTCCATGGAGTCCGATTTTGTGCATGAATCCGTCGAGCACAAAGGCTGCCCGGGCCATATAGCCGCTGGACTCGATAAACGCTATGACTGCGTAGAGAAGGAAGAGCTGTGGAACAAAGACAAGTACCCCGCCAACTCCTCCGATGACACCGTCCGCGATCAGGTCTCGCATTGCGCCAGGTTCGAAACCAGAACGGACCAAGCCCGCCAGATCCGTGAAGAGACTGTCAACAAGGGACGAAAGGGGGGCTCCGGCGACAAAGGGAATGAAGAAAATCACGAACAGGGTCAGGAGAAGCATGGGGATCCCGGTCAACCGCCAGAGAAAAAGTCTGTCGAGAAAGTCCGAAAGACTGTAATCGGCCTCGGTATCCGGACTGAGACTCTCGCGAAGCATCCCACGGACGATTCCATAGCGCGCCTTGGTAATCGTCATGGCGGGAGATTCATCGAACACCGTCCGCACGTGATGGTGACTCTGGTCGACAAGTTCATGGATCTCGTTCCCGGGAACAAATCCGCTGGCATCGATGACAGGTGAGTCCAGGGAGGAGAGCAGCGCGGTGGCGACTGCACGGACAAACGGGATTTGCCGGTCCGGGTTGATCAGGGCAGCTTGGACGCGGATGATTACGTTTTCTATTTCGCTGGGATAGCGGAAAGCCGGCGGGATTCCCGGATTGAGAACAGCACCGAGAAGAACATCAAAAAAACGTTCGATGCCGGCTTCACTTTCAGGTGTTTCTGTTGTGAACACAGGACACTTGAGGAGTTTTGACAAAAGTCCGACGTCAAGGCTGGACCCGATTTGGGTGAGCACATCGGTTTTGGTGATCACAACACAGAGCGGGATGCCCAGTTCGATGATCTGCAGGACAAGGTGCAGGCCCCGTTCGAGGTTTGTGGCATCACAGGCAACCAGGGTCAGATCGGGTATCGAATCGAAGAGGGCCGTGACACTGACCCGTTCCTCGGCGGAAGGTGCGTGGATACTGTAGAGCCCGGGCAGGTCTTCGATGATGAAATTCTGGCCATGGTGGGAGAAGAGGCCGCTGGCCCTGTCAACCGTGACCCCCGGATAGTTGCCGACATGTTCGCGGGAACGGGTCAGAGCATTGAAGAGGGTTGTCTTGCCGGAATTTGGAGTGCCGAGCAGGGCTATCCGCCAGTTTCGTTGCGTATCCATTATAGCTACAATTTCGACAATTTTGGACAAAATGGCACTCTTCGTGTTAAGGTGAACAATATGGAAAACAAGCGCATGTACAATCCCTTGCTGTTGCTCCTCTGTCTGGTCCGGCTTGTGCTGGTCGTGGTCCTGACTGCCATCATTTTACCCGTGGTCATCCTGGCCCGGTTTGCTGGTCACACGTACCCTCATGCCTGTGCCAGGATCTGGGCACGACTGGTCCTCCTTGTGCTCGGAGTCAGGGTTCACAAGACCGGAACCGACCGGGACTGGTCGCCCCGCTCAGTGATCATCTCGAACCATCTTGGGTACCTTGATATCCCCGTCCTCCTTGTCTCGCTCACGATTCCGTTCCGGTTCATAGCCGATAGTGATGTCTTCCGTGTGCCCCTTTTAGGATTGGCCATGCGCTTCTGTGGCTATCTCCCGATCTGGCGGAGCGGGCACAACCGCATCAACAAAACGATGCAAGCAGCAATGACCTTTGTCCGAAACGGGATTCCGGTTGTCATTTTTCCCGAGGGCGGGATCAACCGGACCGCAGACGGGGAGGGATATTGCCGTGTCCTCTCCGGTTTTGCATCGATTGCCCGCGAGACCGGTTCGCGTGTTCACCAGGTCACGCTCTGCGGCACGGGTGATGCGCAACGGAATCTCTGTCGGTTCACCAAAAAAACCGCGAGCATGCTGTTGGAGAGTCACATCGAGATTCCGCCGGAAGACAAAAAAATGCCAAGAGAGGCTCAGTCCGTTCTGGCCAAAGCGATTGATGCCCGATCCCGTGAAGCCTTCGGGCGAATCCGGGGTTTCTGCGACTGAATCCTCCTGTGTTGACGAATGATCCCGCTTCCGGTCAGAGTTCGTCACTGCTGAAGGTGAGAACATCCCGGATGCTCGCGGCACCCGAGAGAAGCATGACCAGCCTGTCAAACCCGAGCGCCATGCCGGCGGAGGGAGGCATCCCGGCATTCAGGGATGCGATGAAGGTCCCGTCAGACGGGACTGGGGGAAGTCCACGGTGCGATCGAGTGACCGTTTCGGCAGCAAAGCGGGCAGCTTGTTCCCGGGAATCGGTCAGCTCGCAAAATCCGTTTGAGAGTTCGAGTCCTGCAATGACCAGTTCGGCACGTTCGGCCACCCAAGGCCGCCCGGGAGAGAGTCTGGCCAGGCTGGCGACGGGAGCCGGCCAGTCCGTGACGAAGCAGGGAGTCTCCCGGGGCAGGCCAGGTTCACTGGCCGCCCAGAGTCTGCTGAAAAGCTGTTCAAATTCCTCGTCATCCGGCACATCCATGCCCCGGCTCCGCATCCTGTCTCCAAGCGATGACACATCCAGGCAGCCATCGATGTCGACGCCGGTCTCTTGCAGTATGTGCTGGCTGACCGGTACCCGAGGCCAGCGGGGACCGGAAAGTGCAACATGGGTTCCATCTTCCAGGTGGAGATTCCCGTCGGAATCGACCCAGGGCGAGAGATGTGCCGTTACCCGGACAATCTCCTCGGTATCCTCCATGACCATCTCGAGGCTGGCCCCGACCCGGTACCACTCCAGCATCCAGAATTCCGGGTTATGCCTGGCGGAACGTTCGTGCCCTCGGTAACAGGCGCCAAGCGAAACAATTTTTTCGAACCCGCCGACAAGCATCCGTTTCATCTGCAGCTCGGGAGAGGTGGAGAGGATGTGGTCCTCACCCCGGATAAACTGGAAGTGGGCTTCGGGATTGACGGAAGGCAGGAGTGCCGGCATTTGAACCTGGAGAAAGCCTGCCTTGTCGAACCAGGCTTCGACCCTCCGGATAAGGGCGTGCCTGAAACGGAGGTGTTCCATTCTGGTTCGACCGCGTCTGTCCGGTTTACGCCAGCGCAAGGGATCATCGTGGCCTGCGATCGGCTTTGCCAGAACACTCAGACCGGTGCACGTTCCCGACTTGTCCAGCGAAACCTCGACAAGATCTCCTGGCGCACAGATCGGCTGGAGATTGTTCCCCAAAAAAAACGTGAGGATCTGATCCTCACGCCAGAGACGAATGCATTGTTGATCGACGGCCGTAACACGACCCGTGATGCGGTCCGGTTGCTCAGAGACGCTCGACATAACTCTTGTCACGGGTATCGATTTTGAGGATGTCTCCGTTTTTGACGAACATGGGAACCTGGACAGTCCCGCCGGTCGAGAGAGTGGCCGGCTTGTAGGAGGTTGTCACCGTATTGCCCTTGTCGGCGACAATCGTCTCGGTGACTTCCAGTTCGACAAAGGTCGGAAGGGTGACTGTCACCGGCTCGTCATTGTAAAAGAGGACTTTGACAACCGTGTTTTCCTTCATGAAGCCGGCATTGTCGCCAACCTTCGACGAAGAAATCTCGATCTGGTCATACGTCGCGTTGTCCATGAAGGTATAGCTCTCGCCGTTAAAATAGAGGTACTCCATCATGCGTTCTTCGACGTTGGCTTCGTTGATCTTTTCCCCTGACTTGAGGGTCCGGTCAAGCACAGCTCCGGTGAGGAGGTTTTTGAAACGGCAGCGGGTGAAGGCGCTTCCCTTGCCGGGGTTGACAAACTGGAAATCAACAACGGTGTAAGGGTTGCCGTCTATCTCGACCATCAGCCCCTTGGTTATATCGGTCGTATCGTACACTGTGCAGTTCTCCTGACAAAATCTGGTTGGGTTGGAATGAAAATGCTCAGGTAAAAAGTACGCATTTTTTCATGTTTTTGGGCGTACAATTTGGAGTACGCTGCGAGATGATCCACGGGGAGGCCAGGTGTATGGATGGAAGGTCAAAGCGCATTTTTATCAGGGGGGTACTCGTCCTCTCAATCCTCCCGGTCATCTTCCTGCTCGCCCACACCTTCGCCATGCATGAGACGGGATACCGTCTCCAGGAACGCCAGATTGACAATCAGGTGTACCAGATCTCCAGCGAAATCGAACAACGTGCCTTGGCTGCTGTTTCCGCCGCAGGAATGGCGTCGCTTTTTCTCCCCGGTAATGAAGCACTCTACGAAAAAGTGATTCAGGCCCTGCCGGTCGGGTTGTGGTACTCCGGCCTGGCGCTCCGTGACGCGGATGGAACCCTGTTATCCAGTCGCGCAGGAAACCGTCAGATGCAACTCAGGATCCAGGCCGATCGGGGACAGCCTGAATTCGAAAACGAAACCAATGGATACCTGGTTTTTTCCAGTGCTGCCTGCGGAACACCCTGCATCGTTGCCAGGGCCATGGCCGGCCAGGGGCGATGGATCAGCCTGTATTTTTCTCCAGAGATCCTTGGACTGGAACAAGCCATCCGGCCAGTGCGTGCTCTCGGAATCCGTGCCGTTTTGACCCTGGAGAACCGCCAGATCTTCGCGAGTTCGTTCCAGCAGAAACTGGAAGGGCTTCCCCTCTCCGTGCTGCTCCCCATCAGGGAGGGCGTTGATGGCATGGATAAACAGGATTTTCTGCCCGAGAGGGGACGGAAGCAGCTTATGATAGTGACCAATGGTGCCAAACAGGAAGGCATCCGGATGGAGACCGTCTGGGTCACCTTGAGATTTCCCGGGGAGAGGCTCCGGCTGTATCTCTTGACGCCCGAAGAGCGGGCCCTGATCGATGCCAGACCATCCGCCGAGTATACCATTTTTCTCCATTCTCTTGTTGTTGTGATGAGTCTGGCAGCGATTGGTTTCTTCATTCATCTGTACAGGACGCTG